>JAUQVP010000021.1:0-34989 GCA_039794745.1 Thermostichales cyanobacterium HHBFW_bins_127
CGGGGATGGCTATGGGATTACATCATAGGCCGGCCTGAAGACCTAAAACCCAAGCCCAGAAGCCTACAATAAATAAGACTGTCACCCTAAAAGAACCCCATGGGATCCCGATTGTTTGCGGTTTTGCTCAGTTTATGGTTGCTGTGGGGCTGCGCCCGGGCTCCAGAAACGGCACCCACCCCTTTACGGATTGGCTACAGTGCTTGGCCGGGGTTTTTGGCGGGGGTGATTGCCCAGGAGAAGGGCTACTTTGAGGAAGAGGGGGTGCAGGTGGCTTTGGAGTTCAGCGACAACACCACCACCCAAATTGCCGACTTTACGGCGGGTAAGTTGGACGGCGCCTTTTTGGCCCTAGGCAGTGTGGTCAGCCTGACGGTGCAAAATCCCCAGGCCGCCTTTGTGCTGATCAGCGATGAATCCCAGGGGGCAGATGCCGTGGTGGCCAAACCGGAGATCGCCGATGTGGCCAGCTTGAAGGGGAAACGCATCGGCACTAACACAGGCGGGTTTGGGGAGTTGTTTGTTACGCAAATGCTGGAAATGAACGGACTAACCCGGGAGGATGTCACCCTGGTGCAGGTGATTGCCGAGGATCTGCCCGCGGCCCTGCAGGCGGATACGGTGGATGCCGGTAGCGCCTGGGAACCCTTTATCTCCCAAGCGGTCGCCAATGGGGCACGGATTATCTTTACGAGCGCTGAAACCCCAGGGCTGATCCCGGACGGCTTGGTGGTCAGTGCCCATGTCTGGCAGGATCGGCCCCAGGAACTACAGGCTTTTGTCCGGGCTTGGTTCCGGGCGGTGGATGACTGGCTAGCCGACCCCCAAGCCGGTAGCGCCCTGATCGCCGCTAAATTGGGGATCCCGACGGCGGAGGCCTCTTTGGAGGGGATCAAACTGATGACCCGGGCGGACAATGTCGCTGCCTTTACCCCAGGGGATAATCCCACCTCGATTCACTACACCGCTAAACTGTACTCTGACTTTTTTGTCCGTACAGGGAGCTTATCTCGCCCGGTGAATCTGGAGGTGCTGCTCAATGATCGCTTTGTCAGGGCAGCTGACCCCTAGGGGATGTTTGCAGTTGACCGTGATTGCACGTGCATTCCCCGGTGCATGTCTGGGGATCCCGGGTTACTATCGGTTCAGTCTGGCTCCCGGTTATGGACAGAGAGACCCTCGAGCAGTTTCTGCATTTGGCCGGTATTGGTGGCGTGGCTTTGTTGAATCGCCAGGGGCGGTCTTATTTGTTGCGTTCCTTTGCGGCTTTGGATCGGCGGCAGCAGGAGGCGCTGCAGCAGGGGTTATTTCAAGTGTTGGAGTCAATGCCGCCGGGGTTTGATTTTTTTGATTTTCAGTTTGCCCAACAGCGCATTTTTGTCTATCCCCTCAGTGCTGAAACGGCTTTGATTGTGGGGGTGGATGAGAACAAACTTGACCTCAATCAGTATACGGAAGCGGTGGATCAACTGCGGGCAGCGCTGCTTGCCGACCCCAATCAGGGGGTGGTGGCATTTCGCAGTTTCACCCAGTATCGGGAGCCAGCAACCGCCACCAAATCCCAGCGCACCCAACCCCAAGGGATCCCGGTGGCGGTGATGATGCGTTGTTTGAATCATTTGTCGGAGGTGACCCACAGTTATTTGGGCAAGGCGGTGGTGGTGAACTATTGGAAAACCACCCGCACTGAGATGAGTGAAAAAACGGCAGAGATGGCCGATTTTCTCAAGTTTTTCGAGGTGGAGCGCAGCGGAGAGATTCGCTATACGGGATCTTTGGAGAGTTTTAATTTGGAGCAGGTGAAGATACTGCGGGCCTGGGTAGATAGCTTTGTGCGCCGCTGCGAGGAGGTGATCCGCAATTTCCGCTCCCTGCTGCGCACCCAGAGCAATCTCACTCCAGAGGAACAAAAGCTGCTCCTCTATGGCTAATGCCGATGTGGTGGTGGTGGGGTGCGGGGTGATCGGGGCAGCCATTGCCTGGGAACTGAGCCATGCCGGCCTACAGGTGACGGTGCTGGAGGCGGGATCCCCGGCCCAGGGGGCTTCTGGAGCGGCGCTGGGGGTGGTGGTGGGGATCTCCAGTCTCCTCAATGGGGGGGCAGCGGCACGGCTGCGGCTACGCAGTTGGCAACTGTTTGACCCGATGATAGAACGGCTGGAGGCGGACTTGGGCTATGGGCTGCCGGTGAATCGCCAAGGGCTACTGCATGTGCTTTGGACGGAGGCGGAGCTGGAACGCTGGCAACCCACCCTGGCCGCTCGCCCCCAACTGCAACTGCTCGATGCCCAGCATCTCCACGAAAGCTTCCCTAGCCTAGCCCCCGAGTTGCTGGCGGGGGTCTATGCTCCCCAGGACCGGCAAATTGCCCCCCGACTCCTGACGGCAGCCCTTGTCAAGGCCGCCAGCCAGCTCGGCTGCCAATTCCACTTCCATACCCCCCTGCTCCACTGGCAAACCCAAGGATCCCGGATCACCACCCTCCACACCCCCCAGGGATCCCTCAGTCCGGGCTGGGTGGTGGTGGCGGCGGGTTTGGGCAGTTCTCCGTTGACCGGGATCCCGGTGCAGGGGGTGAAGGGGCAGGCATTGACCCTTTATGCTCCGGAGTTGGGTTGGGGGCCGGTGGTGACTGGCCAGGATTTGCATCTGGTCCCCCGTCCGGAGGGGTGTTGGTGGGTGGGGGCGACGGTGGAGTTTGCCTGGGAGCAGCCGGCTCCTACCCCGGAGACGATCCCAGAGTTGCGGCGGCGGGCGGCCCAGATTTGCCCAGCCCTGGCCCAGGCTCCTGTGATCGAACACTGGGCCGGCCTACGCCCCCGCCCCCAGCAACGAGCCCCCCTCCTGGGATCCCCCCCCGGCTGGGAGAACCTCCTGCTGGCTACCGGGCACTACCGCAACGGCGTATTGCTAGCGCCGGTGACGGCGGCGGTGATTCGGGATGTGATTGTCCACGGTCAGACCCAGGAATGTCAGATTGAAGATTTTCTCCCTAGCTCACCCCATAGGTCTTGAACCAAGCCAGCATGCGATTCCAGGCATCCGCCGCCTCCGCTGCCCGGTAACTGGGCCGATAGTCAGCATGGAAAGCATGGGGGGCATCCGGATAGACCACAATCTCACTGGCACTTGTCCCTTGGCCCAAAGCCTGGCGCATCTGCCCCACCGTATCCAACGGGATCCCCTGATCCTGCCCCCCATAGAGGCCTAGCACCGGCACCGTCAACTGAGGGGCAATGTCCACAGGATGCTGGGGGGTCAAAGGCGTCACCTCCCCCACCAAACGCCCATACCAAGCCACCCCCGCCCGCAGTTGGGGATTATGGGCCGCATACAACCAGGTGATCCGCCCCCCCCAACAAAAACCCGTCACCCCCGCCCGCCCGGGATCCCCGCCGTTTTCCTGGCCCCAGAGCAGCGCCGCATCCAGATCCCGAAACACCTGGGCATCCGGCACCTGAGCCACAATCGGGCGGATAGCCTCAAAGCTGCTGAGCTGGGACACATCCCCCTGGCGGACAAACAGTTCCGGCGCGATCGCCAAATAGCCCAGCTGCGCCAAGCGCCGACAAATATCTTGAATATGGGCATGCACCCCAAAGATCTCCTGGATCACCAGCACCATCGGCAGCGGGTCCTGAGCCTGCGCCGGCAAAGCCCGATAGGCAGGAATCGGCCGATCAAAACTGGGGATCTCCACAAACCCAGCCGTTAACCCCTCCGCCGGCGTGATAATCGTCTGGGCACTGATGGGCTGCACCGCCAAAGCAAACCCCGCCGCCACCGAACTGACCATAAATTGCCTACGTCCCAGGGATCCCGACATGGTTCTAATACAAATACTCAACAAGCAAACTTTATCGGCAGAAGGGAGTTAGTCGTCAAGGGGGATCAGCGTCCTTGGAAAGCGGTGCGCCCGGCATAGCAGGCTTGCCCCCCCAAGTCCTCCTCAATGCGCAGCAATTGATTGTACTTGGCAATACGTTCGCTGCGACAGAGGGATCCCGTCTTGATTTGCCCCGTGCGCAGGGCCACACACAGATCGGCAATGGTGGTATCTTCCGTTTCCCCCGAGCGATGGCTGACCACAGCCCGGAAGCCGGCCCCATGGGCCATCTGGATGGCCTGAACCGTCTCCGTCAGGGTACCGATTTGGTTGAGCTTGATCAAAATCGCATTGGCTGCCCCCAGCTCAATCCCCTTACGCAGGCGGCTGGGATTGGTCACAAACAAATCATCCCCCACCAACTGCACCCGGGATCCCAAACGTCCTTGCAGTTCCACCCAGTGATCCCAGTCTTCCTCCTGCAGACCATCTTCCAAAGACACAATCGGGTAGCTGTCTAGCAAGCTCTCATAGTAGTCAATCAATTGGCTGGGGCTATGGGCTTTGCCATCCAAGTAGTACTGCCCATCTTGGTAGAGCTCGTTGGCGGCCACATCCAAAGCCAGGGCCACATCCGTTCCTGGGGTGTAACCCGCCCGTTGGATCGCCTCCACCAACAGATCCAGAGCCGCCGCATTGGACTTGAGATTAGGAGCAAACCCCCCCTCATCCCCCACACTGGTGGACAACTCCTGGGCCTTGAGGACTTTTTTGAGCACCGCAAACACCTCCGCCCCATAGCGGAGGGCATCGGCAAAGGTTTCCGCCCCCAGCGGCACAATCATAAACTCCTGAATATCCACATTATTGTCCGCATGGGCACCCCCATTGAGGACATTCATCAACGGCACCGGCAACAGATTGGCAAACGGCCCCCCCAAATAACGGTACAGGGGTTCCCCCATGAGATTCGCCGCCGCCCGGGCCGTCGCCAAGGACACCGCCAGAATCGCATTCGCCCCCAGATTCGACTTATTGGGGGTATCGTCTAGCTCAATCAACATCTCATCAATCCCGGCCTGATCCAAAGCATCTTCCCCAATCAGCTCCGGCTGGATCACCTCCAGGATGTTTTCCACCGCCTTCAGCACCCCGTTGCCCTGGTAACGAGCCGGATCCCCATCTCGCAGTTCATGGGCTTCAAAGGATCCCGTCGAGGCACCGCTTGGCACCATCGCCCGCCCGGAAACCCCGCCCCTCAGCCACACCTCCGCTTCCACCGTTGGGCGACCGCGGGAATCGAGAATCTCCCTGGCCGTGATCAGTTCAATACTGCTATCCGCTTCCAGATCGCCGAATGCCATGCCTATCTCCAGGAGGTCCTGCTCTACCATAAGGGATCCCGGGATCGGGATCGCCCTGGATCACAAAACCTTAAGCCACCTTAAGCCTAGGTATAAACTTGGGTTATTCTGAGGGAGAGCGGTGAGTAGGGAAGCGGCAATGGAAGCGGGAATTGATTTGCAGGGGAGTTTTGTGCGCGGCCTAGAGGGCTTGGGGGTGAGTCCGGAGTGGGCGCGGGTGATTTGGATGCCGTTGCCGATGTTGCTGCTGATCATTGCTGCCACCTTGGGGGTGATGCTGATGACGTGGCTGGAGCGCAAGATTTCCGCCGCCGCTCAGCAGCGGATGGGACCGATGATGGCTGGTCCCCACGGGATTTTGTTGCCCTTGGCCGATGGCATCAAGCTGATTGTCAAAGAAGACATCCTCCCTGCTTCCGCCGACCCGATTTTGTTTACCATGGGGCCGATTTTAGTTTTTTTGCCGGTTTTTTTGGCCTATTTAGTGGTTCCCTTTGGGCAAAACTTAATTATTTCCAATATTGCCATTGGGGCCTTTTTCCTGATTGCCATCTCCAGTATTCAGCCCATTGGTTTGCTCATGTCCGGCTATGGCTCCAACAATAAGTACTCTCTGTTGGGGGGCTTGCGGGCCACGGCCCAAGCTATCAGCTATGAATTGCCTTTGGCTTTGTCGGTGCTGGCGGTGGTGCTGATGAGCAATGGTCTGGATACGGTGGGAATTGTGGAGCAGCAGAGTGGTTTGGGTCTGCTTTCCTGGAATGTCTGGCGGCAGCCGATTGGTTTTATTATCTTTTTGATTTCGGCTTTGGCGGAAATGGAGCGCATCCCCTTTGATTTGCCAGAAGCGGAAGAGGAGTTGGTGGCCGGCTACCAAACGGAATATGGGGGTATGCGCTTTGCCCTGTTTTACTTGGGATCCTATGCCAATTTGCTTTTGGGATCCCTGTTGGCTGCGGTGCTGTATTTGGGGGGATGGTCTTTTCTGGTGCCGGTGGAGACCTTGGCGGATTGGCTGGGGTTAGGGCTGGACAATCCCCTGGTGCAGATTACCTTTGCCACTTTGGGGATCGTCATGACCTTGGTGAAGGCATTTATTTTTGTGTTTTTGGCGATTTTGATGCGCTGGGTGTTGCCGCGGGTGCGCATTGACCAACTGTTGGATTTGGGCTGGAAGTTTTTGCTGCCGGTGGCGTTTGTGAATCTGTTGTTGACGGCGGGTTTGAAGTTGGCTTTCCCCGCAGTGTTTGGAGGCTAGGATGCGGCGGGTGTTTATCTGCGGCTCAGCCCTGAGCGGACAACCCAACCACGACAACTTACAGGGGGCCAAGCTCCTCGGCCCGGCTCAAACCACACCCCACTACCGTATGCACAGCGCCCAAAATGACTGGCACCCCGCCATCTACCGGGTGGAAACGGGTGGGATCCCGATTCCGGGGGAAGTGTATGAGATGAGCGAGGAGCAGTTTACTTACCTGAAGGAGCACGAGCCTCCCTACATGTATCCGGCGGAGGTGACTTTGGCGGATGGCTCCACGGCGGTGATGTTTATGTATCCCCAGGAAAAAGTGGTGGAATACAACTGGCCCGATATCTCTGAGTATGGGGGCTGGGCTAACTACATGGCCACCAAAGCTTCACAGCCCTAGATCGGCCCGGGCTTGGCTGGCGGCGGCCAACACTTCCTGATCGCTGGCTTGGCTCCAGTCTAGGGAGCCCATTTGGGCATAGAACTGGGCGTCATAGGCCCGGGTTTGGATCACCACCGGCATCGGCACCGCATGGCCGAGCACCAGGGCCTGTTGTTTAGAATCCAGCTTGGCCAGCACTGTTTTCAGATTTTGGCTACCGGCAATGCCCGTAAAAACCGCCTCAATATCTTGGTCGTCATTGAGCAAAGCGGTGATGCGGGTGCCGATCTGGGACATCACCTCACTGTCAATGCCAGAAGGGCGCTGGTCCACCACCAGTAGGGTGACGAAGTATTTCCGCATTTCCCGAGCAATAGTGCCAAAAATTGTCTGCCGTGCCGTGCTGGGATCCAAAAACCGATGGGCTTCCTCAATGGTGATCATCAAATGTCGGGGTTTATCGGCAGGATTTTTGCTCTGCAAGTACTGCTCCGCTTTTTGCACATAGGCCTGGTGGATGCGGCGAGTAATGACATTGGTGGCCAGCATATAAGACAACAAATTGGCCTGGGAGCCAAACTCAATCACCACATGTTTACCCGCCGCCAGCATCTCCAAAATATGGGCAATATAATTGCAGGGTAAGGTATTGCGGATATACTTGAGGTCATCTAGGCGAGTTAGCTTGCGCTGCAACGCCATAATCGAGGCCTTGCTGCCCATTTTTTGTTCGCAAAAATCTTGAATCTCCGTATTGGACATGCCCAACAGCCGGGTAATCCAATCCCGACCAAACTCATTTCTGAGAATAATGGCATTTTCTAAACTGGCCTCCGAAAGATTCAATTCCTCCCGCAAAAGTGCCAGATCTTCCACCTCAATTTGGTTATAACTAATGTAAAGCTCCTGGGCATCCCGAACCCCACGGCGGCGGGTAGAATCGGGATCCAAGGTATAGATTTCCACCTGCCCAGGAAACAGTTGCCGCAGGCCCTTGACCGTTGTCCCCCGCCCTTCGCTGGTGGCCTCCCAGCCGTATTCCGAATGCATATCAAAAATCAGATTCACCGCCGCCTGCCGCTGCATAATCCCGGCCAACAGCAAGCGGGCCAAAAAGGATTTCCCCGTCCCCGATTTGCCAAAAATGCCATTGCTGCGCTCCACAAACCGATCCAAATCCAGACAAATCGGCACCGCCATATCCAAAGGCTGACCGATGGCAAAATGACGCCTCTCCGGATCCCCTTCCCAGCCAAAAACAGCCCGAAAATCCTCCTCCGTTGCTTCATAGACCTGGGAAAAATGGGCCGGGACGGTTTTCACCGGCAGGAGGGTGTAGGTTTGGGGGGCGGCTTCCGGATGCACATAGGCAGAAACTACCTGCGATTCTTGCCGGGGTTCCGGCGGGAGGTTATGGGTCAGCATCAACATGGGAGTGATGGCAATGGTGGCAAAAGTACCAGTGCCGGCCAGGATTTCTCGCAGCAATTCTTCTTCCGGACCGGGGGGATGGCTCAAGATTTGAGCACTGGTGCTGCCCAAAGCCACATCCGTTAGTAAGCCAAAAAAACGATGCCGCTGTCCCTGAATCACCACAAATTTGCCCACCCGCAAATCCTCAATCCCTACCCCCGGATGCAACCGCGCTACTAATCCTTGACTCAGGGATCCCTGGGTAATGGTGGCAAGGGGGGTGGTCATAGGCAGGAGGAAGGTAGGCACCATTTACTTATGATAGTGGACAGGGATTATGGTGGATTTTAGGCAGGAAAGCAGGATAATAAACAGGGTTTGTTGGGGTTTTTATGCGTTTGCTGTCCACCCCAGCGGGGGTGCGTGCCTATCGGGAGCTGGTGAGGGGGGAGGTGGGCTTGGTGCCGACCATGGGAGCCTTGCACCAGGGACACCTGAGCTTGATCCAGCGCTGCCGCCAGGACTGCGACCAAGTAATAGTCAGTATTTTTGTCAATCCCCTCCAGTTCGGCCCCCAAGAAGATTACCAGGTCTACCCCCGCACCTTGGAGCAGGATCTGGCCCTGTGCCGGGAGGCTGGGGTGGATCTGGTGTTTGCCCCCACGGTGGCTACCCTCCTCGGGGATCCCCAGCGGCCGCGGGTGCAGGTGTTGCCGCCGGAGACCATGCTGCAGAGCCTCTGTGCCCCTTTTCGTCCCGGGCATTTTACGGGGGTGCTGACGATTGTGGCTACGTTGTTGCATCTGGTGCAACCGCAGCGGGCCTATTTTGGGGAAAAAGATGTTCAGCAACTGCGGCTGATCGAACAGATGGTGGCGGATCTGGCCCTGCCAGTGACGATTGTCCCCTGCCCCACCGTCCGCGATGCCGATGGCCTAGCCCTAAGTTCCCGCAATCGCTACCTCACCCCAGAACAACGACAACAGGCTTTAGGGATCCCGCGGGCTTTGCAGGCGGCGCGGGCGGCTTTTGTGGCTGGGGAGCGGTCGGTATCGCGGCTGCTGGCAACGGCGGAACAGGTGCTAGCGGCAACTCCAGGGGTGAATGTGCAATACTTGCAACTGGTACATCCCCGTACCTTGGCTCCCTTGGTTGGATTGGCAACGGAAGGACTCTTAGCGATGGCGGCCTTTGTGGGTTCTACCCGATTGATTGACCATGTCATGCTCAGCGACCAGCGCCCGATTATTGCCATTGATGGCCCGGCTGGCGCGGGCAAATCCACCGTGGCTCGCCATGTAGCCCATGCTTTGGGGCTCACCTACATTGATACCGGGGCTATGTACCGGGCCATTACTTGGCTAGCCCTGCAAAAACAGGTGGATCTCCAAGACCCCGTAGCCCTAGCGGAGCTGACCGTGGGAGTGCAGATTGACCTAGAACCCTTGGTCGATCCCGAAACCCCCGTGCGCATCCGCATCAACGGCGAAGACGTCACCGCAGCTATTCGCACTCAAGCCGTCACCCAATCCGTTTCCCTAGTGGCAGCCTGTGCCCCGGTGCGAGAGTACCTGGTCAAACAACAACAATCCCTGGGATCCCAAGGGGGGGTGGTGTTGGAGGGGCGGGACATTGGTACCCATGTTTTTCCCCAGGCCCAGGTGAAGATTTTCTTGACGGCTTCCGTGCAGGAGCGGGCGAAGCGGCGGCAACGACAACTGCAAGAACAGGGGGAAGACATCAGCCTCAGCGACCTCTCGGCCCAAATTGCCGACCGCGACTACAAAGATAGCCACCGGGCCATCGCCCCCCTGCGCCAAGCCCCTGATGCCATTGTCATCAGCACCGACCACCTCACCATTCCCCAAGTCGTTCAGCAAATTGTAGAACTCTACCGGCAAAAAACCGTAAGATAGGGATCCCGAGGTGGGGTGGCAGAGCGGTTTAATGCGGCGGTCTTGAAAACCGTTGTGGCGTGACCCGTCACCGTGAGTTCGAATCTCACCCCCACCGTTATTTCTCAAGTATTTTCCAAGCTAGAACTGTTGATCGAGGATTCTTTTCCCACTTTTTGTTTCCCTGCTGGGAGAGTAGGGGAAAGGTCTCAAAACAGTTGGAAGAAGTACAAAACACTTCTAAGGGATCCCCTTGGGCATCATTTTCTAGGCAGGCGAGCCGAACTCGGGTATTGCTAGATATTGTCGAGAACGAACCCGGACGATCTGACCTAGCTGAGGGGCAGGGAGGGAGGAAAACGTCATTTTGAATCCCCTCTCCCCCTCTAGGAGGGGGGTTAGGGCTGGTGCCATGCTGGGGGTGAGGGAGCTGTTTTTAACTGAAATTGCTCATAGATCCTAGGGTGCGGGATCCTAGGAGATGCTAGGAGGGACTGTGGCAGCATTCATGGCTCCCCCAGATTCAGGAGATAGAGTCATTCCAAAGATACATATTCTGAATCCCCCCTCTCCCCAGTTTCCCTCTCAATTCCAATGACTATATCTCGCTTATTTGGAGACTCTAGTTCCCAATGAGGATGGGCTTTGCAGATTTATTTGTCTGGAGTAGAGCAGGCATTTTGACTGAACTTTTTCAAACTTTGAACTCTATCTTGAGCCTGCAAATTATGCCACTGAAACAACAAGATTATTGCCATACAGAGCTATGGCTTGAGGTAGGTGATTGCAAACACTTCCAGGAGCCTGACACTCTGGATCACTAGCAACTTTGAGCAACTTTACCTATGGCCATTCTCAAACATGCCATCGCCACCTAGGCTGCTACTCCCTTAGCCAAGCCTGCACGGCCCCCCGGATAAAGGCCGCATCCCTAGGACTTTGGCGGGGATTACCGGCCCGATGCCCCCAAACCGACTCAATCACCCGAAAACTCCCTTTGGGGATCAAGGCGGCTTCCGCTTCACAGTCCGCCGGGGGAAAATAGAGATCCGTGCTGGCGGTCATCACCAGGGTCTTGGCTTGAATCGCTGCCATCGCTGCCACGTAATTCCCCCCATAAACCGGATTATCACCAACATCGCACCGCAACCACGTGTCAATCATCGCCAGCAAATCCCGCGGATCCCGTTGCCGGTAGTTCAACTCCCAACCCCGCCACAAATAGTCCTCCAGATCCTGGTAGCCCAATTGCCGATAGATTTCCTGGCGGTAAAAGGCCTGAGAAGCAGCCCAACTGGCATAGATGCAAGCAAAGGTGCGAAAACCCCGCTCCGGGATCCCGTGAAAGTGCTGCCCGTCCCAGCTGGGATCGGCCGTGAGGGCTGAGCGCAGGCTGAGCAAAAACACCCGATTATGAGGCGTGGTGCGGGCGGTCCCACAGAGAGCGACAATCCGCTCCACCCGCTCGGGATACAGGGATCCCCAATGGTAGGCCTGCTGGGCGCCCATGGACCAGCCATAGACCAAAGCCAGGCGTTCGATCCCCCACACCTCCCGTAGCAGCCGCTCTTGCAGGGTGACATTATCCCAATGGGTAAAAAAATAGCCCTGCTCCGCCAGCCCGGGCAGATCCCCCTGGCTAGGGGAACTAGACAGCCCATTGCCCAACATATTGGGGATGATGATGAACCAGCGACCGGGATCGAGGATGCCATCCGGGGCAATCAACCAGTCAATATCTTGGTGCTGAGCCCCATAGGAAGTGGGGTAGAGAATCACATTGTCCCGCCGCGGACTCAATTCCCCATAGGTCCGGTAGACAATGCGCACCTGGGGCAGACAGGCACCACACTGGAGCGTCACCCCCGCCGCTGTCCACACCCCTAAACTCATGGAAGATTCAGCCCAGATTCAGAAGAATCTGCCGGTTCACCGCCACATACCCCGGCGCCACATGGAGCAACTTCTGCCGCAGCTTGACATGGGCCAAGGGCAAAGCATGAAACGGGATCCCTGGGGAAAAATGGTGTTCGGCGTGAAAGGGCATATTCCACATCAGCAGCCGCACCGGCCAGAGGGTGAGGGTAGTGCGAGTATTGGTGAAGGGATTGCTGTCGTAGCTACAGCCCGTGTGTTCAGCGATCAAAATCAACCGCAGCAGCGGCTGTCCCACCGCCAAAGGCAGCAGCCAATGGGTGAAAAACCAAGGCTGATGGGCCAGCCCGGAGATCAAAAGCAGCACCCCATAGACCCCAAACTGCAGAGCCGTAGAACGGCGTACTTCCCCCCTCGCCTCCGGAGAAATATAGGGATAGCTCTGGAAATTGCCCAATAGGACCCGCAGATGCCCGCGCAACTTTCCCCACCACCAAGGCAGCCCACTCATCTGCCACAGGTAAGCCAAGCGGGTTGTGGGCACCGGATCTTCTAGCTCTGGATCTTTGCCGGGGATTTGGGTGTAACGATGGTGCCAGGCATGATAACGGCGATAAAAGGCACTGTTGTAGAAGGACAACACCCCCGCCAGCCAAGCCACCCCATCATTGAGCCAACGACTGGCAAAAGCTGTGCGATGCCCGCACTCATGTAGAGCCGCAAACATACTGGCAAAACTAAAGCCATACACCGGCAAAACCAGCACCCCCCAGGGGGAATGGTGGCTCAAGCTCCAGTGCCAAAGCCAACCGCTAGCCACCATGATTCCCAAGTGGGCTGCCAGCTGTCCCAGCCCCCGCCAGTCCGAGCGGCGATTGAGATCCGCTAGCTCCGCCGCAGAAAACACGTCGCTGACCTTAACTTCCATGGTCCTTCAGTCGTTGACAGCCTTAGCCTATGAAATCTACCAAAATCTAGGAGCAATTCTTTGTAGCTTAAGCTACAGGTCATCCCCCTTATTTTGCTTCCTGCCAGTTGTGGCCGGCCTGGATATCCACCTGCAGAGGAACTCGCAGAGACAGGGCAGTTTCCATGGTGCGGCGAATCCTATCCCCGAGGGCAGGCCAAACTTGGGGGCTGACTTCAAACACCAGTTCGTCGTGCACTTGCAGCAGCAGATGGGCTTGGTCGGGGGGCAATTGGGGATGGAGATTCACCATGGCGACTTTGATCAGGTCGGAGGCTGACCCCTGGATAGGGGCATTGACCGCCGCCCGCAGCTCCGCCTGTTTGCGGTAGCCGCTCAGGGTTTTCAGGTGAGGAAAATAGCGCCGCCGACCTAGGATTGTCTCCACATAGCCCTGGGCTTCCGCTTGGGCTTCGATGGATTTCATGTACTCAAAAACTTGTCGATATTGGCGATTAAACTTATCAATAAAATCTTTGGCTTCAGTATAGGAAACACCGGCAGATCGGGCAAATCGCTGCGCCCCCATGCCATAGATCACCCCATAGTTAATCGTTTTAGCTAGGCGGCGCTCTTCCGGGGTAATCTCTGTTTTGTTCAGCAAAACTTGCGCCGTGAGGGTGTGGATATCTTCGCCGTTTTGGAAGCCGGCAATCAGGGTTGGTTCACCGCTGAGATGGGCTAAAATCCGCAGCTCAATCTGGGAATAGTCCGCCGACACCAAAAGCCATCCCTCTTGGGGAATGAAGGCCTGGCGGATCTGGCGACTAAAGGCGGTACGAATGGGAATATTTTGCAGGTTAGGATGGGAAGAACTGAGGCGACCGGTGGCGGTGACGGTTTGATTGAAATCCGTGTGAATCCGACCCGTCTGGGGATGAATTAGGCTGGGTAGGGCATCGACGTAGGTGGATTTGAGCTTACTGAGGGTGCGATAGTGCAACAGCAAAGGGATGACGGGATGGTCATCATGGAGCTTTTCCAAAACCGTAGCATCCGTGGAATAACCACTGCTGGTTTTGCGGGTTTTTTGCCTGGGCAAAGCCAATTTCTCAAATAAAATTACCCCCAATTGCTTGGGAGAGTTGAGATTAAATCTTTCCCCCACCAGCCCATAAATCTGTACCTCCAGTTGCGCAAGTTCTTGCTCTAGGGTACGGGAAAGGTGCTCTAAAAAATCACGGTCAACGCAAATCCCCTGCCACTCCATGTCCAGTAAAACCCGCGACAGGGGCAACTCCACGTCCGCAAAGAGGGCCTGCAATTTGGGCTGCTCCCCCAAGGCGCGGCTCAATATGGGATACAACTGATAGGTGGCCCAAGCATCGGCGCCACAGTAGGCAGCAATCGCCTCCACCGGCACCGCTTGCAAAGATCCCCCTTTCACCAAGTCCTGATAGCTATCTAAGGATAGTTGTAGGTAGCGCTGGGCTAGATCTTTGAGGCCGTGGTTGGCTTCCGGATCCAAGACGTAACTGGCCAACATGGGATCAAAGATCAGTCCCTCTACCTCCACCCCGTGGGCCCGCAGCACGGCCCGGTCAAATTTGCCGTTCTGCATGATTTTGCCCCGCCGGGGATCCCGCCAATAGTCCCCTAGAGCTGTTGCCACCTGCTCCCAGCCCAACTGCTGCACGTCTACATAGGCCACCTGCTGGGGATGCCAACAGCAGCCAATGCCAACCAGCTCCGCTTGGCGGGGATCAAGGGAGGTGGTCTCTGTGTCCCAAGCCACAGGGGTCTCTAGGGCCAGCAGGGTAGCGGCTAACTCCCCTAGGGCTTGGGGATCCCGGATCAAGCGGGGGAGGGGGGGGGGATCGGCACTAAAGTCAAACCAGAGGTCGGCATCTGCTTCGGGGGGGAGGCCGCCGAGGGTGCGGTGTACTTTTTCCACCTGCTGCATCAGACTCTGGAACTCCAGTTCCTGAAAGAGGGCTAGCACCGGCTCCAAGGCAAACCCCCGCAGGGCCATCTGTTGCCAATCTAGTTCCAAGGGCACATCCCGGCGGATCCGAGCCATAAATTGGGAATGGCGGGCCGCCTCAATACCCCCCTGCAAGGCTTTCTGCACTGCCCCCTTCAGCTTCGGGATCCCGGCAATCACCTGGTCGAGGGTCTGAAATTGGTTGAGGAGTTCTGCGGCCCGCTTGGGACCGATCCCTTTGACCCCAGGGATATTGTCGGAGCTATCTCCGCACAGGGCCTTGTAATCCACCACCTGCCAGGGCCAGACCCCCAACTTGGCTTTGACATCGGCAGCTTGAAAGGGGGTGATTTTGTCCTTGCTGTTGAGGTGCAGCACCGTCACCCGCTCCCCCGCTTCAATTAACTGAAACAAATCCTGATCCCCGCTGAGGATCCGCACCGGAAACCCCGCCGGCAAGGCCTCCTTAGCCCGCTCCACCAAGGTGCCCAAAATGTCGTCCGCCTCATACCCCGGCGCCATCAACACCGGGATCCCCAAAGCCTGGAGGAGCCGGTAGAGGTTGTTGAGATCCACCAAGAAATCTTCTGGGGTTTCGGCCCGCCCGGCCTTGTAGGCAGCATCCGCTTCATGGCGGAAGGTGGGCTGGCGGGTATCGAAGGCAACGGCCACATGGCTACAGGGAAACTGGGTCAATACCTCCAGCAGCACCTTCAAAAAACCAAAGCAGACACTGGTGGGGATCCCGGTGGAGGTGCGCAGTCCCCCTTCCCGGCTGTGGGCGAAGGCATAGTAAGCTCGATAGGCCAACGAATGCCCATCAATCAGCAGCAGTCCCGGCGGCAGTTCCCCCATGGGTTTAGTCTAGCTAGGGATCAGGGATCCAAGCCCATGACCTGGCGATAGTGGGGTTCGATCTGATGCAAAGTGCGGTGGGAAGGACTGACCACCCCCTGGCTGTACTGCCACAGGGCCCGCCGCAGTTCCTCTAGGTCACAGCCCACCGGGATCCCGTTGCGGACCACCGGTTGTCCCTTGACCCAACTGTGTTTCACCACCCCCACCGGTCGGCCCCAGAACAGCAGTTGCAGCGGATCCGTCTGGGGCAGCAGGGAGAGATGGGTGAGATCACAGAGCAGCAAATCCGCCGCCTGTCCCACCGCCAGCGAGCCCCAGTCATGATCTTCCCCCAGGCCTTTGGCGGCGCCACTGCTGGCCATGTGCAAACTTTGGTAGGCCGTCAGCCAGTGGCGATAATCCGGGTCAGTGATGTTGTGCAGCAGGGAACCGATTTTAATCGCTTCCAAGAGATCCTGCCCGTCATTGCTAGCGGAGCCATCGCAACCAAAAGTGACATTCACCCCCGCCTGGCGATACTTCAGGACTGGGGCAATGCCACTGCCTAGGCGCAGATTGCTAAGGGGATTGTGCACCACCGTCGCTCCCGTTGCCGCCAGGATCTCCGTATCTTCCGGCGTCAGCCAAACGCAGTGGGCCAAAGACGTGCGCCGGTCCAAAAATCCCAGCTTGTGCAGATGGGCCACGGCACTGCCGCCGTATTTTTCCTGGGCCAAAAGCATTTGCGCCCGCGTCTCCAACAGATGGGTATGGCGCCCTAAGTTAAACTCCCGGCTCAACTCCACACAGCCCAAAAAAAACTCATCTGTGCACAACTGCATCCCCGTCGGCCCTAGCAGCAGCGTGATCCCCTCCTCAGGGCGGTGGAAAGTCTGGATCAAATGCCGCAGCAACTGCAACGTCTCCTCCCTAGGGCGTAGGTAGGATCCCCAATCCTTCCCCATCCCCCCCTGGGGCATGGCAGCGGGCAAGGGCAGATCCTGCACCAAGGGTGCCACAAAGGCCCGGATCCCCAACTGCCGATAGGCCCGGCAGGCCGCCGCCAAGGTTTCCTCCTCCTGCCCCGGCAGCAGCACCAGATGATCCACCAGGGCCGTCCCCCCGCTCAGCAACGTATCCACCCCCGTCGCCAGAGCACTCCAATACACCTTTTCCGGCGTCACCGGCACCAAATCATAGAGCTCTGCTAACCACAGTTCCAAAGGCAGCGGCCCAATCAACCCCCGCGTCCACACCTCCAGGGAATGGGTATGGGCATTCACCAACCCCGGCAGCAGCAAACACCCCTCCGCCTCAATCGTCTCCCCCTCCAGCCCCGATCCCAGAGCCGCAATCCGCCCACCGGTCACCTGCACATCCACCCGCTCATAACCCGTTGGCGTTGCCACCAAAGCTCCCCGAATCGTCCAGGACACAGCCAGTCCCTCAAGATAACGTCACCTATCTTAACGTTGAACCGGGATCCCGGTGAATTTTCATAAACGACCCTGAAATCAGACGCTAGATGGAGCTTGAGAGAGATTGGCGGAGATCGCTCTCTGGCGGGAAAAGTTGCTGGAAGCCTGATTAAACCTGGATTTGCCCGGATTGTCAAGCCGGAGAGATTTTTTAGGAAAACGCGGTTTATCCTTGACATTCCCGGAAATATTCCCTAAATTGAGGATCCGTTGAGCGTTATACGGGTTCGCTCACCGTTATTAACCTTGTCCAAATCACTGAATTGGGGGTGGAATGATGTTGACCTTGACACGTTCCCCCTGGACGGTACAGGACAGTGCTAAGCTCTATCGCATTGGCGGTTGGGGCGACCCCTACTTCCGGATCAACGAAGCCGGGCATGTGGCAGTGGCACCACAGGGCTTTGATCACCGCTCCCAGGGGATTGATCTGTACACGCTGGTTCGGGATTTGCAGGCGCGGGGGGTGCAGTTGCCGATGTTGATCCGCTTCCCGGACATTGTGGCGGATCGCATCGGCCGCATCTGTGGCAGCTTTCAGCGGGCGATTGAGCGGCTGGGCTACCCCAATGTCTATCGGGGGGTCTACCCGGTGAAGGTGAATCAGCAGCGCCATCTGGTAGAAGAAGTGGTCAAGCATGGCCGCCCCTATGGCTTCGGGCTGGAGGCGGGTTCCAAACCGGAACTGCTGATCGCCCTGTCCCTGTTGGATACCCCGGGATCCCTGTTGATTTGCAACGGCTATAAGGATCGGGACTACATTGAGACGGCGATTTTGTCCCGGCAGATGGGGCGCAACACCATCATTGTTTTGGAGCGGTTGCACGAGCTGACTTTGGTGGTGGAGGTGGCGCAGCAGTTGGGGATCCGCCCGGTGATCGGGGTGCGGGCGAAGCTAGCGGCCCAGGGGATGGGGCGTTGGGGCAGTTCTGCCGGGGATCGGGCCAAGTTCGGCTTAACAATTCCCGAGATTATGCAGGTGGTGGAGCGCCTGCGGGGGGCAGGGATGCTGGATTGCTTGCAACTGTTGCACTATCACATCGGTTCCCAGGTGTCGGCGGTGAGTGTGCATGGTCGGGCGGTGCGGGAGGCAACCCGGCTGTTTGCGGAGTTGGCCCACGGGGGTGCTCCCATGCAGTATTTGGACATGGGGGGTGGGTTGGGGATTGACTATGATGGTTCCCAATCAACGGCTCCCACTTCCCAGAGCTACACCTTGGAGGACTATGCCCTGACCTTGGTGCAGACGGTGCTGACCACCTGTCAGGAAAATCAGGTGCCGGCGCCGGTGTTGATCACCGAAAGCGGGCGAGCGTTGATGTCTCATCAGTCGGTGTTGGTGATGGATGTGATGGGCATCAACCAAGTCACGGTGGCACCGGTGCCCGTGGCAGCTGGGGATCACCCCATTGCCCAGGCTTTGCAGGAGTTATTGGGTCGCCTCAGCCCAGACAACCTGGTGGCTGACTACCGTTATGCCCAAGACCTGAAGGAGCAGGCCCTGCGGGAGTTCACCGCCGGATCCCTGTCCCTAGCCGAGCGGGCCCGCATTGAGATGCTGTTCTGGAATGTCTGTGCTGCCCTGCGGGATCAGGTGCATCTCCGGGATCCGGAGTCTCCGATTCGGGAAGAGTTGGATCACTTATTGGCCAGCATTTACTACTGCAATTTTTCTGTGTTTCAGTCGGTGCCCGACAGTTGGGCCATTGATCAGGTGTTTCCGATCATGCCCATCCACCGGCTAGATGAGGAGCCGCAGCAGCGGGGGATCTTGGCGGATCTCACCTGTGACAGTGATGGCAAAATTGCCCATTTCATCGGCGAAAATGGCCACACCCACGCCTCTTTGCCCCTGCACACCTGGGATCCCGATCAGCCATATTTGCTGGGGATTTTCCTTGGGGGGGCCTATCAAGAGATCCTGGGGGATTTGCACAATTTGTTTGGGGATACCAACGCGGTGCATATCCAGCTCAATTCCGATGGGGAGGGCTATCGGGTGGCGCAGGTGGTCAAGGGGGATACGGTCAGCAAGGTGCTGGGCTATGTGCAGTACAGCGGCGAGGATCTGCTAGATCGCATCCATCAAGCCACAGAGGCAGCCCTGCAGGCCAAGCGCATCAGTTTGGAAGAAGCCTATCTGTTGCAGCATCACTTTGAAGCCAACCTGCGGGCCTACACCTACCTGCGCTAGCTAGAAACCTTGCTCGGGGGATCCCCCCAGTTGGGCTTGGGACCATAGGCAACGGGCTCAGCTATAGTGGCAGTAGCCTGAGGCAGGTTGGTGCTATGCGGATTTTGTTTGTCACGGTTGGGGGATCCCCCCAGCCGATTGTGACGGCGATTCAGAGCCTAGGGCCAGGGCGGGTGATTTTTGTCTGCTCGGGGGGGCCGAAGGGAAGTTTGTCCCAGGTGGTGGGGGAGGGAACTCCCTGTGAGGTGCGGCGGGGATCAGAGGTGGAGAAACTGCCCAACATCCCCACCCAAGCCAACTTGGGAGCACGCTTCAACCCGGCAACGGATGTGATTGAACTCAGGGATCCCGATGATTTACCCGGTTGTTACCGGCAGATTGGGGCTGTGATGGCGGATTTAGGGGGGCAGGAGGTGATGGCCGACTATACAGGTGGCACCAAGACCATGTCCGTTGCTTTGGCCCTAGCTGCTTTGGAGTATGGGGCGGAGTTGGTCTTGACAACGGGGAACCGCACCGATTTAATCCGCGTTAAGCAGGGAGAAATGACCCAGGCCGTTGACAGCGCTCCCATCCTGGTGCAGCGGGCCTTGGAAAAAGAAATCCCTAACCATTTGGAACAGTACAACTATGGGGCTGTGTTAGTAAAACTGCGGCAACTGGTGATGCTCAAACTACCCCAGCAACAGCGCCGTAGAGTTCTGGAGTTAAGTGATCTTTGTCATGGTTTTGAGACTTGGGATCGCTTTGATCATGTCCAGGCTTTCAGCTATCTCAGGAATTACCTAGACCGAAAGGAGATCTGCAAACAGGGACTGTTTTTGAAACGTGTCATCCACAGTCGCAGCCTTCTCGATCCTGAAATTGATCCATCCCTAGGTACTCCTGGGCATGGCTTTGAAGTGATTCAGGATCTGCTGCTGAATGCAGAACGGCGGGCCCAACAAAAACGTTACGATGATGCCCTTGGGCGCATTTATCGGGCCTTGGAACTACTGGCCCAAGTGCGGCTCAAACAAGCCTACGCTATTGACACCGGGGATCTCAGCCTAGACAAATTACCCCCATCCCTACAACCTGCCTACCAAGCCAAACGGAACGACAAAGGCAAAATCCAACTGGGACTCATGCAAAGTTTTCACCTGCTCTCAGAATGGAATGGGGATCCCTTGGGTGAGCATTTTGGGGTGTGGCGTTCTCGCATTCAGGACACTCTACAACTGCGGAACTATTCTTTGCTAGCCCATGGGTTTCGTCCTGTTACTGAACAGGATTACAACAATCAGGTCGTGCCAAACCTGGTCACCTTTGTCAAACAAGCTTTGGAAATCCTGATCCCGGAAAAATCTAAAAAAGATCCCCTGGCCCTCAACCCTTTGCAGATGCCGCAGAAACTTTGAAGTAACCCTCAACTGATAGGCCTCTGTTCGTCATCCGGGTGAGCAACAGAATTTGGCAGTCGTCTTCAGTTACAATCATTCCCAATAAGCCTCAATGTGCCACCACAGTTGAACCACTAGCCCGCAGCGATAGGGCCATCCCAGGGAATCATCTTAAGGTAGCAAAGTGAAACTGCAGCCGAAGTACGCGACCTACAGAAGGAAATCGACACACACCGGGGAGGGGGAAACGCCCCTTAGCCAAGACAAGGCCCACTACAAAACAATGTTTGCTAGGCTTGCTAGACCAAACACCGACAGCCTTTTGCCAGAACCATCTTATGTCCGGGCTCAAACCCAGGATCCACCCCAACAACCCCCCTCAGCATCAACCCTTACCCTACATGACCCAGACTAGGGATCCCGATTGATCCCTGATAGATATAACTATAGATATAACTTAGATACAACTCAGGATTGTTGTCAGGAATGGGCTGTATTGGAGTCGAACCAATTGCTCCTACCGTGTCAAGGTAGTACTCTACCGTTGAGTTAACAGCCCTTGTGAACAGCTTATATTCTAACAGATGCCGGCCCCCCTGCGAACTGCCCAGAATGGAGACCCCCTGATCCCAAAGAAAATAGGAAGGACACCCGCAAAACAGGGGATCCCCGACTAAGGTAGGGGTAACTGCCCTTGGCAGGTTGCAGGTGCGAGGTTGATTCAGTCGTGGGGATTCTCAACAACATTTTGCTCGTAGCCGCCGGGATTGCCTTAACCCTGGCAAGCTTGTGGTTTGGCAACAACCATCATCTCCTGCCCGAGACAGCCGCCACGGAGGCGGAGCTTTTTGATGGCTTGTTTAACACGACCTTAGTCATTGCCACAGGGATTTTTTTGGTAGTGGAAGGGATTTTAATTTT
Source organism: Thermostichales cyanobacterium HHBFW_bins_127 (assembly GCA_039794745.1). Taxonomy (GTDB): domain Bacteria; phylum Cyanobacteriota; class Cyanobacteriia; order Thermostichales; family Thermostichaceae; genus JAUQVP01. The sequence continues at coordinate 21,708 of JAUQVP010000021.1, forward strand.
TTGTGCCTTTCGCTTTCGTAAGCCCCCTGGTGATGATACCGATGGCAGTCCGGTTGAGGGAAATATCCTGTTGGAAGTGGTTTGGACAGCCGTCCCCGCCGTAATTGTTTTGTGGCTGGCTGTAGATAGCTTTGATGTTTATCAGCGCATGCAGACAGGTTCTGGGATTTTGATGTTAGGGCACAGCCACTCCCATAGCGCTGAAGTTGCTAGCCATGAGGCTTCCGAGCAAGCCACTCACTATCAGGAAGCCTTTACGAAAGCTTCCCGTCCAGCTTTAGAAGTGGAAGTTACCGGGATGCAATATGCTTGGGTTTTCACCTATCCTGAAACCGGCGTTGTTTCCAGTGAGCTACACGTACCCGCCGGAGAGCGTGTGATTTTGCACATGACAGCCCAAGACGTCAACCATGCCTTTTGGGTACCGCAATTTCGTCTGAAGCAGGATTTGATCGCTGGCAGAACTACAGAATTAGCCTTCACAGCCAACAAAATTGGGGAATACCCCATTGTTTGTGCCGAGCTGTGCGGCCCCTACCATGGCATCATGGCCTCCCAGTTAATTGTGGAGGATCCCGAGGTATTTGCCACTTGGCAACAGCAGCAGGTATTGGCCATGAAGGAGCATCCTCAACCGATTCAGCTTGCTTCTTCAGCCTTTGCTGAGGCGCATCAGCATTCCCTTAGCCCTGACGTTGCACATCACCTCAGAGCTATTGCCCATCACTGACAAGTTTGACTTATCCATTGAGTGACCTATGACCGCACAAGCACAGATTGGCAGCTTTTCCCCAGCCGACGATTCCCACCGTCACAACTCTACCCTTGAGCAGCCTTGGTGGATTTATTTCACCTTTTCTACCGACCACAAAGTCATTGGCATCCAGTATCTCGTCACCACATTTATTTTCTATTTGATTGGGGGTGCGCTTGCCGGTTTAATCCGTGCCGAACTCTATACCCCAGAGGCGGATGTTGTCGGCTTTGAGTATTACAACGGTATTTTCACCATTCATGCAACGGTGATGATCTTTTTATGGATTGTCCCCGCATTAACAGGTGGATTCGGCAATTACTTAGTGCCCCTGATGATTGGGGCCCGAGACATGGCTTTCCCCAAACTCAATGCTGTAGCCTTTTGGTTGATTCCTCCGGGGGGGATTCTCCTGCTCCTCAGCTTTTTTGTTGATACCCCCGATGCGGGCTGGACATCCTATCCCCCTCTCAGCCTCCTGACCGGGGTGGTGGGGCAAGCCATCTGGATTATGAGCATTTTAATTCTGGGGACATCTTCCATTTTGGCAGCGGTCAACTTTACCGTGACCATTCTAAAAATGCGGATCCCGGACATGACGATGACGGACATGCCCCTTTTCTGCTGGGCAATGCTAGCGACTTCGATTTTGACTTTAGTCGCTACCCCAGCCTTGGCAGGGGCATTGATTTTGCTGAGCTTTGACTTACTTGCCGGCACCTCTTTCTTTAACCCAACCGGTGGTGGGGATCCCGTTGTTTACCAGCATTTATTCTGGTTTTATTCTCACCCAGCGGTTTATATTATGATCTTGCCGGTTTTTGGCATGATTTCGGAGATTTTGCCCGTGCATGCCCGGCGACCGATTTTTGCCTACAAGGCCATTGCCTACTCGAGCATGGCTATTTGTGGTTTAGGGCTGATTGTGTGGGCTCACCACATGTTTACGAGTGGTACCCCCAATTGGATGCGGATTTTCTTCATGATAGCTACCATGGTGATTGCCGTTCCCACGGGGATTAAGATTTTTAGCTGGTTGGCAACTTTGTGGGGGGGTAAGATCCGCTACCGCTCCGCCATGCTTTTCGGTATGGGGTTTGTCTCCATGTTTTTGATTGGGGGGCTATCTGGGATTATTCTGGCCTCCGTTCCCCTGGATATTCATGTTCATGACACCTATTTTGTCGTGGCTCACCTGCATTATGTGTTGTTCGGGGGTAGTGTGTTAGGTATTTTTGCCGGCATCTATCATTGGTTCCCCAAGATTACAGGTAGGATGTACAACGAGCTTTTGGGTAAGATTCACTTTGCCCTTACGTTTATTGGCTTCAATTTAGCCTTCTTGCCCATGCACAAGTTGGGACTGGAAGGGATGCCGCGCCGCGTTGCCCAATATGACCCCCAATTTACAACTCTCAATCAGGTTTGTAGTATTGGCACGTTAATTCTGGCGATTTCTACCCTGCCCTTTTTGATCAACATTATTGTTTCCTGGGTGGCTGGAAAACGGGCTGAGAATAACCCCTGGGAAGGCTTGACTTTGGAATGGACCACCAGTTCTCCCCCACCAATTGAAAACTTCGTGGAAGAACCTATCCTAATCACAGGTCCCTATGATTATGGTGTCCACAGTCGAGAAGCCCTGGCCTTTTTTAAGGAGCAGGTAGCCTTGATGCAAAAGGCAGCTCAATCTCAACAACCCTCCCATTCCTAAGGTAAGACTAAGATGCAAGCTGAAGCTAATCTGTCCGCCGCTCAGGTTACTGCGGTTGCCCATTCATCTCACCACCACCATCCCGATTTACGCTTATTTGGGGTGAAGGTGTTTCTCCTAGCCGAGTCGGTATTATTTTTGAGCCTGTTTGCAGCCTATTTGACCTTTAAGTTTACAGCCCCGGTTTGGCCACCGGAGGGAACCCCAGAGCGAGAACTGCTCCTGCCAGGCTTAAACAGTCTGGTTCTGATTGCCAGCAGTTTTGTTATTCATCAGGCAGAAGATGCGATCCGGGAAAACGATGTCCCTGCGGTTCAAAAATGGTTTGGCCTGACGGCGCTGATGGGGATGATTTTCCTAGCAGGTCAAGCTTACGAATATCTGCATTTGGAGTTTGGGTTGACCACCAATCTCTATGCCAGCTCTTTCTATGTGCTGACGGGGTTCCATGGGCTGCACGTACTAGTTGGGGTGCTGCTGATTCTAGGTGTGTTGTGGCGTTCTCGTGTTGCCGGCCACTACTCCGCCGAAAAGCATTTCGGCATTGCTGCCGCTGAGTTGTACTGGCATTTCGTTGATGTGATCTGGATTATTTTGTTTTTCCTGCTTTACATTCTTTAGTATCCTCGTAGGCGCATGTCAGGATAGCGTAGGGCCTCTGGAACTCGCTGAACTTCCGTGCGATAGCTGCCGTCAGGATATAACCAAATATGCCGAAATCCAGGAGGAATAATCTCTAGACCAAACTCATGGCTTTTGGGTAAAAATTGAATACAAGTGGAAGGACAACCCCAATAATCTACGCCTTGGCGCTGCTGGCTAAACTCTTGGTGAATGTGACCAAAAAGCACGAGCCGTACATGGGAAAATCGATCCAAGACTTCAAAGAAACGATCGGCATATTGCAAGGTTGTGGTGTCTAGCCAGGTGGATCCCACCAACATTGGCGGATGGTGTAGGGCAACCACAGCATGCTGTCCAAGTTGGGCGCTGATTTCCAGGTTTGCCTGCAAGATGTCCAGATTTTTGCGGCTCAAATAACCGCTGTCCTTGCCAGGCAAAAGGGAGTTTAGGAGGGTAAATGACCAGTTGCCGCGCTGAAAGGTTTTTTCGGCGGAAATAGGATAGCTATTCAAATGAGCCACCATGTTGGGCAAGCGGTCATGGTTGCCGGCCAGCCAATAGGTGGGAATCTCCAGGGGTTCTAGATAGCGATGGATGCGCCGGTAAGCAGATTCACTCCCATCTTGGGAGAGATCCCCGGTCATCAACAGCACTTCTGGGGTTGGCTGTAAGGATTGAATCTGTTTGAAAACTGCCTGAAAGGTTTCCTCAGTAACGACCCCTAGCAATTTACTTTCCGGGCGGGAAAAAAGATGAAAATCCGAAAATTGCACTAGGTAAACAGGGTTCATGCACGATCCTCACAGCAAACTCTCCATACGGGAGAGGGGGATTGTCCTAGGATTGCAAATCTCACAGCGGTTTCAGGTTGAGATTGCTCACCGTTCCGGGATTACCGCTATGGTAGCCTGGATTGTCTGGAGGGGCTGCTCTCGACCTGTTAGAATTGGGTTTTAGACCTGTGTGACCCTGGGTGAACAATGCAAACTTTTCTGAGCTTGGCATGGTCAATTTCGGCCGTGCTGCTGATTTTGTTGGTGATGCTCCATAGCCCTAAGGGGGAGGGTTTGGGAGCAATCGGTGGACAGGGACAAATGTTTGCCAGCACTCGTAGCGCTGAGGAAAATCTCAACCGGGTAACCTGGGTGATGGCGGTGGTGTTTTTGGCCCTAACTTTGGTGCTCAGCGCTGGTTGGGTGAAGCCCTAGTGTAAACAATCTTAACTGGGGTTTGAGTCCGCCACCGGAATCACGCTAGGGTGGAAGACGCTCTTGACTTCTGATGCTGCCATGACTGTTTCCCTGCGCATCGGTACGCGCAAAAGTGATCTGGCACTGGTGCAAGCTCGCTGGGTACAAAGCCGATTGCAAAATCTCTATCCCGATGCGACCTGTGAATTGGTCATGATGCAGACTCAGGGGGATATTATCCTGGATGTGGCTCTGTCCAAGATCGGCGATAAGGGTCTGTTTACCAAGGAACTGGAACTGGGGCTGCTGCACAACCAGGTGGATCTGGCGGTCCATAGTTTGAAGGATCTGCCGACCCGACTGCCGGAGGGGCTGGTGCTGGCGGCCATCACGGCACGGGAAAATCCAGCAGATGCTTTGGTGGTCAATAGCCGCTATCGGGAGTACACGCTGGCAACGCTACCGGAGGGAACGGTGGTGGGAACGTCGTCCCTGCGGCGCTTGGCTCAGTTGCGCCATGCTTTTCCCCATCTGCAGTTCAAGGATGTGCGGGGCAATCTCAATACCCGTCTGGCTAAGCTGGATCGGGGAGAGTATGATGCCTTGGTGCTGGCGGTGGCGGGGCTGGAACGATTGGGAATGGCGGAACGGATTCATGAGGTGATCCCAGCGGAGATTTCTTTGCATGCGGTGGGACAGGGGGCGCTGGGGATCGAATGTGCCCAAGCCAATCCAGAGGTCGTCGCGGCGGTGGCTGCCCTGACGGATCCCGATAGCCGGGATCGCTGCTTGGCGGAACGGGCCTTGCTGCGGGCTCTGGAAGGGGGCTGCCAAGTGCCTATTGGGGTATGTTCGGCTATCGAGGGGGAGCAACTGCACCTGACGGGGATGGTGGCCAGTCTGGATGGAACTCAACTGGTGCGAGACCAGGTGACGGGATCCCGGGATCGGCCGGAACAGGTGGGTTTGGAGTTGGCGGCCAGGTTGAAGTCCCAGGGAGCAGATGAGATTTTGGCGGCTATTTTTGCCCTCAATCGCAGCTAACTTCTGGATCAGGTACTTGCTGGTTGCTCTTAAGATATAAACTTGGGGATGCTGGGTTGCTCTGGAAGAATTGTGATTGCTTCACCTAGGGGCTAACTGATACATAGGCTCTCACCTCCAAGAGGGAAGCAAAGGGCTATAACTCATATAACTCAAAAGACTGTGTTTGCTGTCGGATGCTGTTGCCTAACACTGTGGATTAGGTAAATCACTTCAGTGGGAGGCAGAAAAAACTTTAGTCTGCGAGCTATAGTCATTATTTGAATTGAGACTGAATCTCACATCCCTCACCCCCTTGGCGCAGGGTAGCACTAGCCCTAACCCCTCTGCCAAGGCGGAAGAGGTAAATTTGAGCAATCATCTTAGGACATCCCGCTCATCTCTGAAAGAGCATTCAGGGTTTATTGAGAGGGATTGATCAACAGTGCTGAGGCAATATGGCCATCTTATTAAGACTGCAACAGATCCCTCAGGCCTCTTTCCTAGAGGGGGATTCAGGAAATGTATCTGAATGAAGCTTGGTGAAAAATCGCTGCAAAACCGGAAAAAAGTGAGGAGAACTTTAGGGAAGAACTGAGGCGCTCTGGCTACCTCGTTAGGGGTTCAACTGTGGGCTGCATGAGAGAGGCCTGTCAACAGAATCAGGTGAGGCTGCTCTTGGCCCCTCTTCCAGCAAGGGAGAAGGGAGCAAAATGTGAACGACTCCCAACTCTCATCTGCGTTGAAGAAGGTCGAGAGGTCTCGGCGTACCACCCACGGCGGAGACAAGGGAAACTCTCCAGTCATATCCCGACACGGATATACCCGCCGATAAAGCTCAACGCTAGATCTGCCCAAGGACTGACCCTCTGAATTGAACGTTAGTTAGATGTAGTACATAAACTGGGTCTGGGAACGCTGCTCGTAGTCGTCGGCTAAATCTTGCAAGCTGTGATTCCTGAAAACAGCAGTAGCAGCCTCCTGGGCCTGCTCCCAAACCCGATACAAAACGGCTTGCTCCACACTGACCGGAGGGCGGCGCTTGCTAACCTCCTCTCCCTCAATCACCAACAACACATCCTGAACGGTGATCGCCCAAGGCGGCTTGCCTAAACTATAACCCCCCTTCGCCCCCCGCTGACTCTGCACCAAACCGGCCCGCCGTAAACTGGCCAACACCTGCTCTAAATAACGATCCGGGATCCCTTGGCGGGTGGCGATTTCTTTGATCTGTAACAGCTCCCCGGTGCGATAGCAACGAGCCAGCGCCAAAAGCGCCAGCAAGGCATACTCACTTTTGGCCGATAACTCCACCACCAGGGATCCCGCGGCAACTGTTTCCCCATGATAAGTCCCTCTGGGGAGGGACAGGGGCCCCTAGAGGGAGGTAAACCAGCTCACCAAGCTTCGTCCCAATAGGGCTTCGGTGGCAATCAGAGCCACAAAACCAATCATCGCCAGGCGACCATTCAACAACTCCGCATAGGCCGTCCAACCGGTGCGATTCTCCGTGTCCACATACATCTCCGGCTCGATGGCATAGTTGTTCAAACGACCACCCTCTTCCACCACCACAGAACGATACTTAACCATTTGTGATTTTCCTGTAACATTTCTTCATAATCATAGCAGGGTTATGGGGGGCTGGCAAGTTAGGGGTGGTAGCGGGAGGAGACGATCTTGGTGCCGATGCCGGCGTCGGTGAGGATTTCTAGGAGTAGGGCGTGGGGGGAGCCGCCGTTGAGGATGTGGGCGGCCCGCACCCCTTGGGCAAGGGCGCGGATGCAGCACTGCACTTTGGGAATCATGCCACCGCCAACAACACCGGTTTCGATCAGCTGGCGGGCTGTCTCGATGTCGAGAAAATCCACTAAACTAGAACGATCTTTGGGATCCCGGAGGATGCCGTCGGTATCGGTGAGCAGGATGAGTTTTTCGGCGGCGAGGGCGGCGGCAATTTCTCCGGCCACAGTATCGGCGTTGATGTTGTAGGTTTGTCCCTGTTCGTCGGCGGCAACGCTGGAGATGACGGGGATGTGGCCATCGCTGATCAGGGTGTGCAGCAGTTTGGGGTTGACGCTGCTGACTTCCCCCACAAAGCCAATATCCGCTTGCCCTTGGGAACGGGCTAGGATCAGGCTGCCGTCTTGACCGCACAGACCAACGGCGGATCCCCCGGCGAGGTTGATCAGTTGCACGATTTTTTTGTTGACTTTGCCCACTAGCACCATTTCCACAACTTCCATGGTCTGGGCATCGGTGACCCGCAGTCCTTGTTTGAATTGGGGTTCGATGCCGAGCTTGCCCAGCCAACTGTTGATTTCAGGGCCCCCCCCATGGACTAACACGGGGCGAATGCCAACACAGGAGAGAAACACCAGATCCCGCAGCACTTCCGCCTGACGGTCCGCTTGTACCATGGCAGCACCGCCGTATTTGATGACGATGGTGCGCCCTTGAAATTGCTGGATGTAAGGTAGTGCTTCACTCAAAATCTGGGCCCGACTGAGGGGATCACAGGCTGGGGACATCTCAACTCCAGAACAGGCAGGTGAGTTGATTGTACCAAGCTTAAATCAACCCTCTAGTGGTATAACAAGGGGGAGGGCGATGGGGCTCGCCGAAACTGCCCGATTAGGGCTGATGGCTCCTACAGGATCCGACTTGGGGCGGGATGTAGGGGCCTTTGGGATTTCAGCTAACCGCCACAAGTCACGTGGGCTAATCACTTTGGGGACGTGACGATGTTGGCAAGTATGCTCTGGATTTTGCTAATGGGTTTTTTTGTCGGGCAAATCGCCCGCCGCCTAGGGATCCCGGCTTTGGTGGGGATGGTGCTGGTGGGAATCATCCTGGGGCCGCAGGTGGGCAATGTCCTGGACTCGGGGCTGCTGGGGGGGGCGGAGGCTTTTCGCACGGTGGCGGTGATGGTGATCCTGATGAAGGCAGGGCTGGGACTGGACCGGGAAAAGGTGCTGCAACAGGGAACGGTGGCGCTGCGGCTGGGGTTTTTGCCGGCGCTGGGGGAAACCCTGGCGGTGGCAGGAGCGGCCATGGGGCTGTTGGGGTTTGACTGGACTAGGGGACTATTGCTGGGCTGTGTTTTGAGTCCGGAATCCCCAGCGGTGATCGTGCCGGGAATGCTGCGCCTGAAAAGCCTGGGCTGGGGGGTAAAAAAGGGGATCCCGGATGCGATTTTGACGGGGAGTGCTCTGTCGGATGTGTTGATTTTGTCGATTTTTAGTTTGGTGTTGGGGATCTTGACCCAGACGGGGGCGGGGGGGGTGCAGGTGGGGGCCCTGAGGCTGACGCCGGCTCAGCTGCTGCCGGTGCAGGTGCTGGCCCAGATTGGTCTGGGCATTGTTTTGGGTTGGCTGGCGGCTCAGTTGTTGGTGTCGCTGCTGACGGAACAAAATTGGACCCAAAATGCGGTGCAGGATGGTTTGGTGGCTGCCTGTGTGGCTTTGCTGTTGGTGATTTTTGGGGCGGCTTTGCCGGTGTTTTCTGGCTATCTGGCGGTGATGGCCACAGGGTTTTTCTTGATTGAGTTGGATGCCCCTCTGGCCAGACGTCTGCGGAGCAGTTTCGATGGTCTGTGGGTGGTGGCAGAGATCGTCCTGTTTGTGCTGCTGGGAGCCAGTGTCCGCCTGGATGTGCTGGGGGATACCTTGGGGGTGGGACTGCTGATTCTGGCCATCGGCACGCTGATCGGCCGTTCCTTGGGCTGGTACCTGTCTACCCTGGGCAGCAGCTGGACCTGGCGGGAACGCCTGTTTTTGCTCCCCGGTAACTCCGCTAAGGCAACGGTACAAGCAGCCCTAGGGGCTGTCCCCCTGGCCGCCGGGATCCCGGGGGGAGAGACGATTTTGGCTTTGGCGGCGCTGGCGATTCTGGTGACAGCTCCCTTGGGGGCTTGGGCGATTCCTACCTTGGCGCCGCGGCTGCTGGAAAAGGGGGAGGTGGACCCGACGAAGGTGGCTATCAGCCAATCCATCCGCTTGCTGGCGGCGGTGGATACCTCCACGTTGGCTATAGCGGTGCTGAGGAAGGTGGCAGAATTGGCCCGCCGCAGTGAGGCGGAGGTGATTGTCCTACATGTGATCCGCAAGGGGGATCCCGAGGGGCTGGTGTTTTTGCGGCAGCAGGCAGCCCGACTTTTGGCGGATATTCGCTATCAGCTGCTGACGGTGGAGGGTTCAGTGCCGGAGACCATCTTAGCGGTGGCTCAGGAGCGGGGAATTGATGAAATTGTCATGGGTAAGCGCGGGCATCGACAGGTACTGGTGGGGTCGGTGTCCCAGGCGGTGCTGGAGACCAGTCCAATTCCCGTGGTGGTGGTGGAAGGATAACATTACCCTTAGTGGCATCCTGGGAACTTCAACCCTGGTGCTACCCTGTCAACCAGGTGTGAGGAGTAGCCCATGAAAACATCCGTCCGACCAAGCAGTTCTTCTCCGCTCCGGACAGCCCCTAGCCGCCGACCCCTACGCCGGTGGGTCTATGTTTTCTTGGGGACTTTGGTGATGGTCTTGGGCTTTGTCCTGGGGGCAAGCCTAGCTTGGATTACCGCCCACCCGGCGCTCCTCACCCGCTTCACCCTCCCCCTCGACGGCCTCGACCGTGTCCCTACTCCCCGCCTCGATGCCAAGTTGGCCCAACTGCGAGCCCAACAACCGGATTACCTGCCCACCACCATGGACCGGGATCCCTATGCCATCCATCCCCTGGCCCGCTTCTCCTCCGTGCCGGTGATCATGTACCACGATGTGGTGGCAGGGCGCAAAGATGTCTGGTTTGATGTCACGGCGGCGGAGCTGCGCCAACACTTTGAATGGATCCGCCAACAGGGCGCTACCCCCATCACCCTCGACCAACTCTACGACCACCTCAGCCAGGGATCCCCGTTGCCGGCCAAGCCGATTGTGTTGACCTTTGATGATGCTTATTTGGGGTTATACGAGAATGCCTTTCCCTTGCTGAAGGAATATAACTTCCATGCCGCCTATTTTGTCCAGACAGGATTTGTGGGGGTGCCTACCAGCAAGGATCATTTTACTTGGGAGCAGATGTTGGAAATGCAAGCCAGTGGGCTGGTGGAATTTGCCCCCCATACGGTGAATCACCCTACGGATTTGCGGCAGCTAGACGATGCCCGCCTGAAGCGAGAATTGGAAGTGTCCAAGCAGGTTTTGGAAGAGCGCTTGGGACGGCCGATGCATTATTTTGCCTATCCCACGGGCTTCCGGGATGAGCGGGTGATGGCAGCGATGCAGGTAGCCGGCTACAAAATGTCCTTTACCATGGATCCCGGCCATGCGGGGCAGTCAGCGAATTTGCTGGAGGTGAAGCGTTTTGATCCCAGTAAGTTTCGGGAAGCCCTGTTGGGAGCGAGGTTCAATCCCAATGCTCACCTTTCGGCCCACCAGTTGAATGTGTTGACGCCGGTGGTGCTCAAAGATCAGGTGGTCAATCGCATTCGCACCCAATCTTTGCATGGAGGGCGGGTGGCGACGGTGCATGCGGATCAACGCTATCTGGTGTCGACGTTGGTGGATCGCTATCAGGCGACCGCTGGCATTAACGGCAGTTTCTTTTCGATTCCTTGGATCAATTCTTCCAGCAATATCATGGTGGGGCCAGTGCTGAGCGCTGCTACCCACCAGTTTATTCCCGGTCGCCCGGAGGATATTCGCACCATCCGCGGCCGGCCGCTGGTGCTGATTGGAGATGACGACACGGTGCGCTTCCTCCCCTTTGACCCAGATACGATGAATACCCTGGAGGGGATCCGGGCTTTGATGCCCAATGTCCGGGATCTGTTTGTGGCAGGACTGTGGCTGGTGCGGGATGGCAAGGGACTGAGCCGGGAAGAACTGGAGTCGTTTCGCCTCAGCAGTGCCGCTGAACACCGGCCACGGGTGTATTTTGGCGTGGATCAGGACAATTTGGCGACGGTGGGGGTGACCGATCCAGGGGTGACGTCCCTGATGCTAGCCCAGATCTTGCCGGAGGTGGGGCTGAAGGAAGCGATTTTGCTGGACTCTGGGTTCAGCACGTCTTTGGTCTATGAGAACCGGATCTTAGCCACGGGGCATGCCGGGCCCCAACAGCCCAGCCGACCGGTCCCCCATGCGATTTTGGTCTATGATTTGACCCAACTGTGGCAAGCTCAGGAACACCGGCGCTCGGCTTTGGACCGGATGGTGGCCGGCTTGAGCCCCAGCGAACAGCTGACGGTCAAAACCCGCCTCCAGGCGATTCTAGACGGGCAACAAGTCCTGCGCCGCCGCGAACGGGGAGAGACCATTCGCGCTATTCAGCAGGGACTCAACGATCTTGCCATCGCCCAGCAACAACCCGCTCCTATCACCAGTCTCGATGGGGTCTATGGACAGGAACTAGCCCGGGCCCTCACCCAACTCAAGGAACCAGCCGATGCCATCCAACCCCTGTTCACCCCCGAACCCCCCCCAGAGGTGGATGTGATTGATGCCCCCCTGCTGCGCACCCTGGTCGAGCAACTAGAAGCCCTACCCCCCCCCTACCTGGTTAGCCTCAAGGTCCCCCGCCCCATTCGCGATCCCAATCTCAAGCCGGCTATCTGATGCCTGTGCTTGCCAGGGGCTAGCTTGATCGCTATTGTGGGTGCTATGCCGCTGTTTGCTGCCATGAACCAAGAATCTGCCCTGCTGGCAGTAGAAGCTTTGCGATCCGGGATCCCCACCCGACTTTCAACCCGCTTGCTGCCGGATGTTCGCCCAGAGCTGATTGCAACCATCCGCAGCCAACTGCAAGCCCTACTTGCTGGACAATCCCCACCGGGATCCCTGATCTGGGGGGCATACGGGCAGGGAAAAACCCATACCCTGACCACGGTGGAACACATGGCTCTGGATCTGGGGCTGGGGGTGAGCCGGGTGGCCCTCAGCCGCACCGTCTCCTGCCATAACCTCCATGCCTTCTATGGGCGGGTAGCCGCTAACCTGCGCCTGCCCAACTCCGGGATCCCGGGAGTGCAATATTTATTGCAGGAGCGGCAGCGATTTGGGGACATGGGGCAGGTATTTGATTTGGATCGCTATGACCATCCCCTGCCGGCTTGGATTTTTTGGGATGCGTTGCGGACCACAGGCGAGGAACAGGAGAGCCTCTATGGGGATATTACCGGTGCGGCCAAAATCCCCTTGAGCGAGTGGAAACGCATCCATCGTCGGGTGAGCAGCGGCTCCCTGCCGCCCTTGCCGGGAGCATTTAAGGTGACCCAACATGCCCGGGCCTACTTTGGGGTGTTGGCGGATGCCCTCAAAGCCGCCGGCTACCACGGCTGGGTGATTCTCATTGATGAGGTGGAACTGGTGGGCCGCCTTGGCCCCAACGCCCGCATCAAGGCCTACGAGCACCTCCACTGGCTCCTCAACTGGGGCCCCTCCCACCCCTTCCCCCTCTATACCCTGGGGGTGGCTGCCCTAGGGCTGCAAGAGATTTGGCGGGGATCCCACCGGGCCCCCGACAAAGGGGATCAACAGCGGCTGGTGGAGCAGGCCCGCCAGAAACGGGGGGAAGCAAGTGCTGAGATTATCCAAGATTTTTTTCAGAAAGCTTTAGACGGAGAGCAGAACCCCACCCTCCCCCCCCTGGATCCCAAGCGCATCCGGGAGCTGCTGCAGCAGGTACAATACCTGCACGCCCAGGCCTACGGCTGGGATCCCCACCTGAACGTGGATGAGGTGATGGCCCAAGTGGGAGCCAAGCCCCTGCGCAGCTACCTGCGCGCCGCCCTAGAAACCCTAGATTTGGCCTTCGTCTATCGGAACGGCACCTACCACATTCCCCACGTCACCGTCTTGAGGGAACGGGACCTGCAGGAAGACCAAGACTTCTTCCAAGCCGACTCCCCCCCATAACAAACCATCCTGTAACAAAACATCACAGCCACCTTGCCCTCGCCCGGCAGCCGATCTATTATGCTCAACAATC
>JAUQVP010000022.1:0-34306 GCA_039794745.1 Thermostichales cyanobacterium HHBFW_bins_127
GTGGCGATTTTGCTGGGGGGGATCCTCTCTAAGTTGGGGACCTATGGGTTATTCCGTTTTGGGTTGCAACTGTTTCCCCAGGCTTGGGCCGCTAGTGCCGGCTTTTTGGCTTGGTGGGGGGCCGTTGCGGTGCTGACAGGAGCTTTAACCGCGATTGCCCAAAAGGACATTAAGCGCATGGTGGCTTACAGTTCCATCGGGCACATGGGCTACATTCTTTTGGGCATGTCGGCGGCAACCACCATCAGCTTGACGGGGGTGGTGCTGCAGATGATCAGCCATGGTTTGATTTTGGCTCTGCTGTTTGATGCCGTGGGCTTGGTGGAACGCAAGGTCGGCACCCGCGATCTAGATGTCCTCAACGGGCTGCTCAACCCGATTCGCGGCCTGCCAACGGTGAGCGCTCTATTGATCCTCGGGGGTATGGCCAGCGCCGGGATCCCGGGTTTGATTGGTTTTGTGGCTGAGTTTTTGATCTTCCAGGGCACTTACACGGATTTTCCCCTGCCGACGGTGATTGCCATTACCGGCACTGGCTTGACGGCGGTTTACTTTGTGATCCTGCTCAACCGCACCTGCTTTGGCAAGCTGGACAACAAAACTGCCTACTATCCCCGGGTACAGGCTTGGGAGCGCATCCCCGGCTATATCCTGACGGGGCTGATTGTCTGGTTTGGGATTCAGCCCATGGGGATCCTACAATGGCCGCAGTCTTTGGCTGCCTACCTCTCTACCCAGGTCGCTAGCTCCCCAAGTTCTGTGCTTGTTGCCCATGCCACTGCGGAGGTGAATCATGCATCCCCTCATTTGTGAAAAACAAGCGGAAATTGCCCACCTCTCCCGCAAATTCGGGATCCGTAGGCTGGAGGTTTTTGGCTCCGCTGCCCGAGGAGATGATTTTGACCTAGGTCGCAGTGATGTTGATCTGATAGTTGAGTTTTCCACGGCTGCTGCTCGGGATCCCTTGGGCACCTATTTTCATCTGCGGGATTGTCTATCTCAAGTGTTAGGGTGTTCAGTAGATTTGGTTGAGAGCGGCAGCATTACCAATCCCTACGTCCTAAGGGCTATTGAGCAGGATCGTCAGCTAATCTATGCCTCGTGATCCCCTTGCCTATCTTTGGGATGTTGACAACTGCTGTCGAGGGATAGAACGATTCTGTCAGGGACGATGTTTAGCAGATTATTTGAGGGATGATATGTTGCGTTCAGCAGTGGAGCGAAAGCTAAAGATCATAGGGGAAGCTTTGAATCAGCTTTCTAGAGCTGACCCAAACTTGGCAGCACCGATCCCTAATCTGCTTCTGTGCGTTGATTTTCGCAATTTATTAATTCATAGCTATGCAGCTATTGCCCATGAAAGAGTTTGGATGATTACCCAAACATCTCTTATTGAGCTAAAGAGCCATATTCTAACACGAGCTAGATCCTACCTTTGAACCTGAATTGGAGTAGATTATGACCACAACGGCAGTTCGTACCAAACTTCCTCCCTCCACCCATCCTTTAGCTGATATTGTCCACCGTTTGGAAGCTGGTGGGGCAATGCTGCCCGATACTCCGGAAAATCTGATGCAGATTATTGGGCTGTACAAGGCCTATGCGGTGCCCATGGATTTCTATTGGCGGGATTTGCTCTACATCGGCGAGCAGGTGTTTGTGGATCCCTTTGCCTTTTTCAAGTTTATTATTCCTGAAGAATATTTGAAGCTACACAATCACTATGCCGGGGATGATGCGGATTTGCGGATCTGGCGGGGGGAAGCCACGGCTCATCCGGAGCTATTGGAGTTTATGGAAAAGGGTGAGCTGAGACGGAAAATGCCCCGCATTCTCCATCACCTCTGGCATGACCGAATCAATATGGAGTTTGCGGAAGAATGCATGCGGGCGATGCTCTGGCACCGGGACATGGGCGGGCTGCTAGATCCCTACATGGATTCGCAGGAGTATCGCCAAAATGCCGACCGGGCAATTCGCGCCTATGTGCAGGGCAATCCCCTGCTCCAGCTCCTCTATAAGCTCTTCCCAGAAATGTTTATGGAACTGTGCCGCCAAGCCACTATGTATGCGGTGCTAGGACTGTTCTGGGAAGTGATGGCACCGGTGTTTTTTGAGATGAGCGATCTCTATGATGAAGGGAAAATTACCTCGGTTCCTGAGGCGATGAATTTCTTGGTCAATGGCATTTTTGCCATCGCCGGTCGCCCCATCTACCATCGGGTCAGGATCCGCGGGGAATGGTATGACATTGTTCCCAAATCGAAGGGATTTACCTGGCTCTATGAAGCGGCGTTTCCCTATGTGGAAGCGGTGTTCTACCGCACTTCCCCCTTCCGGGGCACCAAATCTTACAATGCCCAAGCCAATCAAGTCCCCGTTGACCAATTGGACTTCCACTACGGGGTCCTCTATGCCGATAAGTTCCCTGTCGGTACCGCCGGGATCCCGCCGACGCTGTTGCACCAAGATATGTATCACTTTTTGCCTCAGTATCTGCGGGATTACTACAAAAAGTTCTGCCGTGGCGAAGAGGATATGCTAATCCAGTTGGCGATTAGTTTCCAACGCTCCATGTACTGCGTGACTTCGGCGGTGATCCAGGCTGGGCGGGCTGCTTTTCTCTATCCTCTCGATGATCCCAATCCCCGCCATTTGCTGATGAACCGACGCTATTTTGAGGGGCAACTGAACCGCTTCTGCCGCCCGGAATACGGGATTAAGGATGCTGCCCGAATTACCTACATCCAAAGCCAAGATTACCGCTAAAGGAGAATAATCATGCCCGATATT
This sequence comes from Thermostichales cyanobacterium HHBFW_bins_127, assembly GCA_039794745.1. Classification (GTDB taxonomy): domain Bacteria; phylum Cyanobacteriota; class Cyanobacteriia; order Thermostichales; family Thermostichaceae; genus JAUQVP01. Next base: position 2,794 of record JAUQVP010000022.1, read on the forward strand.
GTCGATATTGCTGTCGGTAATGCTGCTTTCAGTACCCTGGTGACGGCAGTTCAGGCAGCAGGGTTGGTGGATACCTTGAAAAGCCCTGGCCCTTTCACGGTGTTCGCCCCCACTAATGATGCTTTTGCTAAACTGCCCCCAGGGACAATCACCACCCTGGTGCAAAATATCCCCCAGCTCACCCGCATCCTCTGCTACCACGTCGTTCCCGGTCGCCTCAAAAAAGCAGACCTAGCCCACTCCAGCAGCGTCACCTCCGTGGAGGGATCCCCCATTGATTTGACGATTCTGGAGGAGGAGGGTGTTTTCGAGGTGAATAATGCCACGGTGATCAGTGCCGATATTGAGGCTGATAACGGCATTATCCATGTGATTGATACGGTGATTTTGATGCGCCCCCACTGGTTCTGGCCAATTATGAACTCTTCCTTGGCTAAGGTCTAGGGGGGCTAAGATCTGGGGGAACGGTGCAGCCACTGTTCCCCCACAAGTTTTTCCCAAGTTTTTAGGAAGCGGCAGCAGCGGAGGAGCCAGACTTACCCTCAAACTGACTGCGCAGGCTATTCCAAGCCAACTGCAGCATCGACAGCAGCCAGTTGCCCTCCAATTCCCGGAACAGATCCATGTTTAACTTGAAGGCATAATTGGCCTCCGCCACAATCCGGGCAATGGTTTCCCGATCCAAGTTCAGTTCATCTAGCATGGCTCGATACTGCTTCTTGAACTTGCCTTCATGCTCGATCATCTCAAAATCATAAAAGGCAGTCCCAGAACCTGTAGGTAAGTTCATGGCGCGCCGGGCAATTTTTTTGAGGATTTGCCCACCGGAAAGATCCCCAATATAACGGGTATAGCTGTGGGCAATTAACAACACGGGATCTTGTTCTGCAATCTCTTGGATCCGGCGTACATAGACCTGACAGGCGGGGGAAGGGGCGATGGTGCTGTGCCAATTGGGTCCACAAAAATAGAGTAAATCCTGCTCTAGGCTAGCTTTGCGCCACAATTCTGGATAGTAAAGACGACCCACCACCGGATGCTGCCGCCGCTCCGTAATTGCTGCCTCTAGGGCACTGTAAACAAAATAAAAATTAGCCACATACTTGGTGTAGGCAGCCTTGCTGACCACCCCCTTCAAAAAACATTTGATAAACCCCATGTTCTCTGCCATGGTGTGCGCCTTCTGGGTGCCCTCCCGCAGCGCTAATGCCAAACTCTCTGCCACGTTCCCTCCTCAAATTATCCTCAAATGATCTTGCAGGTGCTAGTTTTAAGGGTATTTATTAAGAAAAACCTAGGATCCAGGATAAACGAGGCAATTCTGAAAATGTGTTAAGTATCTTAAAGGAGGTAGCCAAGGCTGCGCTGCTGGATCTGGACAATCTCTTGGCTGGCCTGCCGGGCTAGGCTCAGCAGTTCTTGCAACTGCTCAAAACTAAAGGGGGATCCCTCGGCGGTGCCTTGGATTTCGATCAGTTCCCCTTGGTGGGTGAGGACGATGTTCATATCGACGCTGGCTTGGTTGTCCTCTTGGGCACACAGATCCACTAGGGCTTGCCCTTGGCAAATGCCCACCGACACGGCTGCCACCGGCCCCCGTAAGGGGGACTGCTCCACCCCCCCCTGCTTGAGCAAAAACTCCACCGCATCATGAAGAGCCACATAACCCCCCGTAATTGCGGCGGTGCGGGTGCCCCCATCCGCCTGCAAAACATCAGCATCCACGGTAATCGTCCGGGATCCCAGGGTGGGCAGATCCAGGGCTGCCCGGAGGCTGCGGCCGATCAAACGTTGGATCTCGGCGGTGCGTCCGGAGAGTTTGAGCAGTTCTCGGGCTTGGCGGGGCTGGGTGGATCCCGGCAACATGCGGTACTCAGCGGTCAACCATCCTGATCCTTGACCTTTGAGGAAAGGGGGGACGTCCTCTTGGATGGTGGCGGTCACCAAAACATGGGTCTCGCCCCAACGCACCAAAACCGATCCGGGAGCGGTGCGGGTAAAGTGCCGCTGAAAGGAGAGGGGACGAATCTGATCAGGGGAACGACCATCGGGACGTAGCATGGGCATGGGATGGCAAAACTGCTTTGATCATGCCCCCGATTCTGACAGGTGGGATCCGCTAGCCTAGAGTTAAGGGATTGGGTGCTGGGGTTATGGCTGAACAGCCGGCTTTGGAGGATTACCTACGGGCGATTGAGTGGGGGATGGAGAAGGGAGCTTACCAAAAGACCCGGGAACTGGTGCAGGTAGCCCTGGGACATTATCCGGGGGAGGGGCAATTATGTCTTTGGGAGGCGATTCTCACCCAAGCCCTTGGGGATACCAAGCAGGCGATTGTGTTGGCGGAGCGCCTGTTGCAGCATCCCCAGCGCCCTATCCGTCAGGATGCTAAACGTTTTCTCACCATTTGGCGGGCCCCGCAATTGCGCCGCAGCGAATCCTGGCTGGTGCAGATCCCAGAACTGACTGCTGGCAATGCCCAACCGGGCCGTGTTGTCTCCGCTCCCAAACCCCCTTCCCCACCCCCCACCCCCACCCCCGCTCCCACCGGATCCAGCTACAGCGTTATTTGGTTTCTCCTGGGGGCTGTGGCTGTGGTAACCTGCCTGGGATCCCTGTTAGGTTTTGTGGGCGGATGAAGGTCGAGGTGATGGTACCGGCAACCACAGCGAACTTGGGGCCGGGTTTTGATTGTTTGGGGGCTGCCTTGAATCTTTACAATCGCTTTTGCTTCCAGGCGGGCAGCAGTGGCCTTGCTATCCGCTACCGTGGGCAGGATCATGTCAGTCAAAGCCAAGATAATTTGGTCTATCGGGCTTTTTGTCGCGCTTTTGAGGTGGCTGGTCAAGGGATCCCGCCTTTGGATCTGGAAATTGAGCTGCAGGTGCCCCTTTCCCGGGGGCTGGGCAGTTCCGCTACAGCCATTGTGGGGGGGTTATTGGGAGCCAATGCCCTTGGCAACCTCAACCTCAGTAGCGAAACCCTCTTGCACCTGGCGATTGCCATGGAAGGGCACCCGGACAATGTCGTCCCTGCCCTGAAAGGGGGCTGTCAACTGTGCGTTTCCGGGTCCCCCTGGGTCTTTTGCCCCTTGCCCTGGCATGAGTCGGTGGGGATTGTGGTGGTGGTGCCGGATTTCAAGGTGGCCACAGAAACGGCCCGGCAGGTCCTGCCCCAAAGCGTCAGCTTGGGGGATGCGGTCTATACGGCTGCCCACCTGGGGCTACTGATCCAGGGGTTGCAGCAGGGCAATGGGGACTGGTTGCGGGCGGCCCTTCAGGATCGCCTGCATCAACCGGCGCGGATGCATCTGATCCCCGGTTTTCGGGCGGTGCAGACAGCCGGGATCCAACAGGGGGCCTATGGGGTGGTGATCAGCGGGGCTGGGCCAACCCTGTTGGCCTTGGTGCCCCAGGGCATGCAGGCAGCGGTCGGGGCCAGCATGGTGGCAGCCTGGGGGCAAATGGATGTCAGGGCTACGGACTATGCCCTCAGCCTCAGTCGGGAGGGGGCCCAGGTGAGGTGGCTATAAGGTGCTGGAATAGCTTGGTAGCTGGTCACTTCAGGGGGTCGCCAAAGCCCAATCCCCTATGGTCATTTCCCTGGAGATGGCAACCGATCCCTCTCCCACAGCGGGAGAGGGAAAATTCAGAAAATGTATCTTGATAAGGCCGTTGTGAGGGCAACTATCTCCCGAGCTTGAGTCAGGGAATCACAACTTGCCGATGACTCTGGGTCTAGCTGCAACAGCTCTGAGGCCCTCACAAAAAAGCAACAAACTATCAAACCTTGCAAACTACACTCACTGACGAAAATCGGGATCCCCAGGAAGACTGGACAGTGGCGGTAGGTAGCTTAACATAGATTTATCTTTTGCGATGGTTTGTCATGCCTTGGGTGGGATTGTTCATGATTGCGCCGTTCTTCCTGTGGGGGTCGGCGATGGTGGTGATGCGGGATGCGTTGCCGGAAACGACGCCGATGTTTGTGGCGGTGCTGCGCTTGTTGCCGGCGGGGATCTTGGTGTTGGTGGTGCGGCGCTTGTTTGCCCCTCAGACGGCTGTCTTCCCAAGGCAGTGGCAGGGCTGGGCCTGGCTGTTGGCCTTCGCTTTGGTCGATGCCAGTTGTTTTCAGGGGTTTTTGGCCCGGGGCTTGCAGCATACGGGGGCGGGGCTGGGGTCGGTGCTGATTGATTCCCAGCCTCTGGCGGTGGCACTGATGGCCACTTGGTTCTACGGGGAACGCTTGGGAGCAGCCGGCTGGGGCAGTTTGCTGCTAGGACTGACGGGAATTGCTCTGATCGGTTGGAGTACGGTGCAGGGATCCCTGGAGGTGGCTGGTGGGGCGGGTTGGATGTTGCTGTCGGCCCTCTCGATGGCCATTGGCACGGTGATGGTGAAGCAGGTGAGCCGCTATTGGGATCCGGTGTGGGCCACGGGATGGCACATGGTGCTTGGCAGTTTGCCGCTGCTAGGGATTTCGCTCTTTTGGGATCAGCACCAGTGGGATCATCTGTCGGCGCTGCACTGGTTGGGGCTGTTGTATGCCTCGGTTCTGGGGAGTGCGGCGGCCTATGGGCTATTTTTCTATTTTGCGGCCCAGGAAAATCTCACCGCTTTTAGCTCCCTGACGTTTTTGACGCCCGTATTTGCCCTGTTGTTGGGATCTTTGTTTTTAGGGGAGTCGTTGCGCCCGTGGCAGTGGGTGGGAGTGGGGATGACGTTGGTGAGTGTGTATGGGATGAATCAGCGGCAGGAGGGGGCTAAGTGGCTGCGCTGGGGGCGGATAAAGCTGAAACAGTGGCTGCGCTCGACGGCTATCCCAGAAACCCCTACACTTTAGCTGGTTCTGGTGCTTGGCATCTGGGCCTCTGTGCAAATGGGTAGAGCAAGGTTTTCTCCTGAGAGGGGTTGCAGGTTGTAGATGCTTGAGAATCTTGTGGGAATGGGCTCCTGGAGCCACTCTCGATAGGCTCTGGATAGGGGGGCTAGGTTTGTTTAAGCTTGGTCATTGCCATGGAGACGGCAACCGATCCCTCACCCCCGGCCCCTCTCCCAGAGCGGGAGAGGGGAGCACAAAAGATCTTTCATGAGTGAATTGGCACCGAACAACCATACTCGACAACAATGAACTGTAAACATCCTTACCTGTAGTCGGGGGAGTCTCAGGCCCTATGCTAGGGATGTAACCCCAAAACCCAACCCATGATGCTCAATCTCTGGGACCAACGCTACAACTGCCCCGACTATGTCTACGGCCGGGATCCCAATGATTTTTTACGGCAGAGAGCCGGTCGGATTCCCCCTGGACGGGTGCTGTGCCTGGCGGATGGGGAAGGGCGCAATGGGGTCTGGCTGGCTCAGCAGGGCTATGAGGTGGTGTCGGTGGATCAGTCGGCGGTAGGGCTGGTTAAGGCAAGGCAGCTTGCCCAAGAAAGGGGCGTCCACATCCACACTATCCAAGCAGACCTGGCAGACTTCCTCATCGAACCAGACTCTTGGCAAGGGGTGGTCTCGATTTTCTGCCACCTGCCGGGATCCCTGTGGCAGCGGGTGCATCAGGGGGCGGTGGCCGGGCTGGTGCCAGGGGGGGTGCTGATTGTGGAAGCCTATAGCCCTGCCCAGCTGGAGCTGCAAAAGATCCATAACAGCGGTGGCCCTAGGGATGCCGAGCTGTTGCTGAGTTTGGAGCAGTTGCACAGCTTGACCGAGATCAAGTGGGAGCTGGCTCAGGAATGCCAGCGGGTATTGCAGGAGGGAAGCCTGCATCGGGGTTTAGCGGCGGTGGTGCAAGGGGTTGGGGTCAAGCCCTAGGCCATGACCAGACTGCGGCTGGGATAGTACAGTTGCTGCACATAGTCAATCACCATCCGGTCGGTGTTGAAAACCGGATTGAGGGTGGCCATGGCCTCTTTCATACGGGCTATCCAAGCCCTAGGAATGCCGCTGCTATCCCGGTCGTAGAACAGAGGCATCACCTCCCCCTCCAACAGGTCATAGAGGGAAGTGGCATCCAGTTCATCCTGGACATCGGGATCCACCCCATCCAGTTCCTGCCCAATGGCCCAGCCATTTTTGCCGTTGTAGCCCTCCGGCCACCAACCATCCAAAACTGACAGGTTGAGACCGCCGTTGAAGCCCACCTTTTGTCCAGAGGTGCCGGAAGCTTCCAGGGGCCGACGGGGATTGTTCAGCCAAACATCCACCCCCTGCACCAAATTGCGCGCCACATAGGCATCGTAGTTTTCGATAAAAGCCACCCGATGGTGGACATTGGGATGGCTAGCCCACTCAATCACCCGCTGGATCAACCGCTTGCCCTCCTCATCCCGGGGATGGGCCTTGCCGGCAAAAATAAACTGAATCGGATAGCGGGGATGATTAAGGATCTGCATGATCCGATCCATGTGCCGCAAAATTAAATCCCCCCGCTTGTAGGTACTGAAACGGCGGGCAAAACCAATGGTCAAGATATTAGGATCAAGCAGATAGGCAATTTCTTGAATATGCTCATACTGCTCCCCCCGCTGCCGACGGGAACGCAAAGTCCGGTGGCGGGTAAAGGAAATCAACCGCTCCCGCAAGGCAGCCTTAACTTCCCATAGCTCTTCGTCCGGAATCTGCCATACCCGCTGCCAACAGGCCGGATCACTCAGCCGCTGCCGCCAATCCGCCCCCAAATAGCGGTCGTACAAGTCCGCCACCAACGGCGCCACCCACGTCAGCGCATGCACCCCGTTGGTAATCGAGCCAATCGGTACCTCATCTACCGACTTGTCTGGGTAAAGTACCTGCCACATCTGCCGGGAAACATGCCCATGCAAACGGCTCACCCCATTGGAGGAACGGGCATAACGCAACGCCAACACCGTCATGTTAAACGGCTCCCAGGGATCCCCGCTGCGGCGGGCCCCCAAGCTGAGGAAATGCTCACGGCTGATCCCCAACATGGGCCAGTAGTGGCTAAAGAACATATCCATTTCTTCCGGGATGAAGGCATCGTGGCCGGCGGGGACTGGGGTGTGGGTGGTGAAGATGCACTGGCTGCGCACCTTGGCTTCCGCCTCCAGAAAACTGGTGCCCTTAGCCACTTCCTCCCGCAGCAACTCTAGGGTCAAAAAGGCCGCATGTCCCTCATTCATGTGGTAGACCGAGGGGGATAGACCTAGTTTGCGCAGCAGCCGTACCCCACCAATACCCAGGACAATTTCTTGGGCCAGGCGGGTGTCCGTACTGCCCCCGTACAGGTGGGCCGTGATCCAGCGGTCGATGGGGTCATTGTCCGGCAAATTGGTGTCCATCAAGTAGAGGGGGATCCGCCCCACATCCACCCGCCAGGCCTGCACCTTGACAAACCGCTGCCGCACCTTCACCTCAATTTTGAGGCGGGAGCCATCCTGATCCAGCACGGGGGTGACGGGCAGTTGGCTGAAATCCGAATCTTCGTAGATCTCCCGCTGCCAGCCAGACTGGTCCAACGTCTGCTGGAAATAGCCCTGGCGATAGAGCAAACCAATCCCCACCAGGGGAATATCTAGATCCGAAGCGGACTTGAGGTGATCTGCTGCCAGCATCCCCAAACCCCCAGAATAGGTAGGCAGGGACTCATGCAGCCCGTACTCGGCACAGAAATACGCCACCGGCCGCTGCTTGTCGTACACCGGCAAGTTGCGCTTACCCCAGGTGTCCGCCGCCGCCATATACTCATCGAAACTGGCCAACACCCGCCGCAGCGTCCGTAAATAATTCACATCCGTTGCCAGGGCCGCCAAACGTAAATAAGACACCTCATTGAGCATCCGCACCGGATTGTGGTGGCACTTTTCCCACAACACCGGATCCATCTCCCGAAACAACGTCAGATGATCCTGGCTCCAAGTCCACCAGTAGTTACGGGCCAAATCCGCCAAGCGCGTCAACGACTTGGGTAACGCTGGACACAATTCAGGGGAGGGGGTCATGGAAGGGTCACCAAATACATCATGGGCATTGCCAATCTAGGATAATCCCGCTGCCGGGATCCCGAATGCTTGCTCTGGCACGCTTTTAGATTTTTTTTGGTTTTGCAATCCTCCTCAAGGTTTAGCAAAGATCCTAGGCAGGGCTTGGGGTTTGTGGATAAGCTCAAGGTCAATTCCCCGGTGGGCTGTCTATGGTTGCTGCGTACAGTGACAAACCCTTGGTAGGGCTACAGGTGGTTTTACAGAAAATGCGCCTGGAACGGGATCCCAGGGTCTTGACAGGGTTGGCGTTGGACTATCTGAAGTCGATTTTTGCGGCCCCGTTGATCTGGCTGGCCCTTTACGATCCCGTTAGCCACAGTTTGGTGGGGCAGGGGGGGGTGACGACCCAGGAGGACACGGGGGTGTTGCAGTCCACCCAGCCGTTGCAGCCGGGGGAGTTTTTAGAGCAGGTGGTGATTGAGCAGCGCCCCCTGGGGGTGCCGGATATGTCCCGGGAGCCGCGCATGGGCATCTGGCAACGGGAAGCCAAACGACTGGATATTCAGGGCTGCTTGATGTACCCCATCCGCCATCCCCAACGCTGTATGGGGGTGCTGCTGTTGGGATCCCAACTGTGGGGGGTGACGAGCAATGAGGAGGAGCAAGCGCTGGTGATGGTGTTGTTGGAGCAGTTGGGGGCATCCCTCTACGAGATCGAGCAGTCCTGGAAGCAGGCGGCCCAGCGGCGCTTGGAGGAACCTTTGCTGCTTTTGGCAACGGCTATGCGCTCGATGACAACTATGGAAGAGCGGGTGGCGGCGGTGGTCAGCCAGTTGCAGGTGTTTACCGGGGTGAACCGGGTGCAGGTGTACTGGCTGGATCGGGAAAAGGCGATGTTTGTGCAGCGCTGGACTAGCCTACCGGTGACGGCTCAGCCCCTGCGCCCCAATCCCCCCATGGGCAAAAAGGACACCCAGCCCAAGGTGGTGAGTTTCCCCAGCCGCGAGTTGGGGGATCTCTATTATTCTCTGGTGGATGGCCAGACGATTGCGGTCAGTGAACCGGGGGCCGTGCGCTCGGAAATCCCCCTCAAGTTGATGCAGCGGCTCAGGGCCCACTCCATGATGGTGGCTCCCCTGCTGCTGGAAGGGGACCTGTACGGGTTTCTGTCGGTGGAAAGTGAACAGGCTCACCCCTGGCTGGAGGAAGACCGGGCCCTGATGACGGGATGTGCAGCACTGCTGTCGTTGAGTATTCCGGTGGCAGAGCGGGAACTGGCCCTGGAACAACTGCACAAAGACCAGGGATCCCTGCTGCGGTTGGCCAAGGCTACCTACAGTGAGGAGGGGTTGACCAAGGCCATCCAGCAGGCGGCAGAGTTGCTGGTGGAGCGCTTGGGGGCGACGGCGTGTGTGATGTTGCTCTATGAGCCGGCCACCCAGACCTTTGCCCTGGCCCATGAACACCGCAAGGAAGGCAAAAAAAACTTTCCCCGCCGCCTGCGCCCCCTGGGGGATCAGGACTGGCAGGATCTGCTCCAGAGCCAAGATGCCCTGGCCACGGACAACTACCAGCAGGATCTGCGGTTTGGCAGTTGGCGCCAGGAACTGACGGAGGTAGGAGCCAAGGCCTTGATGGTCAGCCATACCTCCCACAACCCAGAACAGGGGGTGGAGGGGTTGGTGCTGGTGCTCCACCAGTCCCTGCGCTATTGGAACCGGGATGAGCGGCAGTTGCTGCGCAGTGTTGCTTTGCAATTGGGGCTGGTGATGCGCCAATGGCAGTTGCAGCAGAGTGAACAACGGCAAGCCCAGCTCATCAGCGACCTGTCCATGGCGGTGATGCACCTGCAGGCAGTCCACACCCTGCCGGAGTTGTTCCAGCAAACCGCCCAACAACTGGCAACGGTCCTGAAAGCCCCCCTGGCAGTGGTGGTCACCTGCTGGCCGGGGGAAACCAAGGCCACGGTGGTAGCCAGCCAAGCCCTCAGCCCCGATTTTGCCCTCAGTGGGCTGACGGAGTTTGAGGGATCCCAGGATCCTCTGCTTTACCACTGTTTGCAGGAGGGGCAGACGTTGGAGGTGGCAGTGGCGGATTTACCGGCGAGTTCGGCGGTCTGGTTGAATGCTGCCGGTATTGGCCAGTTGTTGGTGGCTCCCCTGGGCTATTCCCCCGCGGCAGCTTTGGCGCCTTTGGGGATGGTAGTGGTGGCTGATGGGGTAGAACGACTCTGGGCCCCGACGGATCACTTGGCCTTAGAGGTGTTGAGCAGTACTGCCGGCACCGGGATTCGCCGGGTGAAGTGGACCCAAAAACTCCAGGAACAGCGGGAAACCCTGACGGAACTCAACTGGTACAAGCAGCGCCGCCTCCTGGATACCCAGGCTTTGATCGTCGATAATCTCCGCCGCCTCGGGCAGGTGGCCGATCCTAGCCAGCCGGAAGCCACCCGCCGCCAAAAAATTGCCGAAATCGGTCAGTCCTTCCGGGACTTGGTGCCGGTATTGCAGCAGATCCTCAAACAGGAAGCCTGGACGGTCACCCTCAGCAGCGAAGACATCCCCATCGCCGCCGTGATCCGCCGCACCCTACAACGCCTAGAAGCCCTGATCCAAAAACGCAAGCTCTGGCCCCGCATCCAAGGGGAACCTGCCCTCTCCGCTGTGGGGGATCCCGGTCGTTTGGAGATGGTTTTCTACGAGGTGTTGTTGCATGGGATTCAGCGCAGCCAGGAAGGGAGCAGTTTGGAGATTTGGGTGCAGCCGAGCCATGGCTATGTTGAGTTGATGGTGGTGGACACGGGCTACTTTGACCCGCAGTTGCTGGCGGCTTTGGCAGAAGATCCCCAACTGGCCATCTATGCCGACCCTGACTTGTCCTCCCCCCTCACCGTCAGTCCGGGGTTGGAGTTGAGCCTCTGCCAGCGGCTGCTGCTGCGCATGAATGGGGAGTTGATTTTCTATCAGGTGCCGGATGGGCGCAATGTCAGCCGCTTGGTTCTGCCGATGGGGGAAGTCGAACTGCCCGCCCCCTAGCCCCAATGCCCCGAGCTCGCCAGTTCCTGCCACAGCCGACCACCGACATCCCCAAAAACGTAGAGGCAATCCTGGGCCCGGGTAAGGGCGACATAGAGCAGGCGCCGACTCAAGGGATCCCCGAGATCGAACTGCTCCAGTCCCAGCAGCAGGACGGCTTTGAACTCCAGGCCCAGGCAGGACAGGGCGGTACTGATGCGCACCCCGGGGACATGGGCGCTGTAGCGGGCTTTGGCGGCTTCATTTTCTGTCACCCAAAAGTAGGGGAGCTGGTGTTGCCGCAGCCCTTCCATGAACATTCCTAGGCACTGGCGCATGCTGGCATTGGCCGCCCGATAAACCACCGCCAGATCCTGGGGTCGGTAGCCCTGCTCCACCAAACCGAGGAGGGTAGCTAGAGCCACTTCCGGCCCCCCTGGCACCAAAGTGGGCAGCTTCCCGAGGCGCAGGCTGTCCTTGGGCTGGATCCAAGGAAAGGCCGGAGAATCCTCAACGGGCAAGTGGGCAATCACATCCCAAGCGGCGGTGAGAATCTGCTGGGTATTGCGGTAGTTGGTCTGCAGATAAAACCGCTCCTGAATCGGGATCCCCAGTTCTTCCCAGGTGAATTGGGGGCGGGGATAGAGGGATTGGCTGGCATCGGCGGCAATCAGAAGACTGCCTTCCGGGCCCAGTGCTGCCGCCAAACAGCGGAACCAACCGGGGTCAAAGGTATGTCCTTCATCCACCAGCAGGTGGTCCCAGCGCTGCTGCGGGTTGGTGGCCAGCACCCCCAATAGCAAACTGGTCAGGTGTTCATCGTAGGTCAGCCCGGCGGGAATCGCCTCCACCTCCGGCAATTCCCCTAGCACCGCCTTGGCCCAACCGTTGAAGTGATACACCTCGATACCCTGTTCCTCCGCCAGCAGAGAGCGCAGGTAGGCGGCCAGGGCAATGTTGTAGCAAAGGATAGCAATCCGCCCCCGGGGCCGCTGCTGGGCCAGGATACGGGCCCGGGTCAGGATCACCAAAGTTTTTCCTGAGCCCGCCACCCCGTAGAGCAGGCAATGGCCAGTGCCGATCTGCTTGGCCAAGGCTTCCTGCTGCCGGTCCAAAGTCTTGATCACCAAGCTGGCGGGTTTACCAGTTGGACTCTCAGAGGGGCCGGCAGGCCTGGCGGCACTGTGAATCACACTCTCCGGGTGCAGAATCCCCTGGATGATAGCCATCTGCTCCGCCGACAGGGCATCAAACAGAGTAGGGATGGAAAACATCTGCTCCAAACGCCGCACCAGCCCCCGCTCCCCCAACCCATCCCAGCGCAACAACTCATCCCGAAACACCACCTGGGGAGTGGCCAAGAATAACTGCCGCGCCACCGCCACCTCCATCGGAATACCGCTGAGGATTAGCCCATAGCCCACAGAAAAGGCCAGCCGCCCCTGATCCGGGCCTGAGGTTTGCAGCAAGGGCGGGAAATGGCGAAACTGCCGCACCAAGGTCGTCAGATGGGCCCGCGGCCTCACCAGGGGGGAAGCCTGCACCCGCCGCCCCCCGGCCCCAACCACTTCCACCTGATCCGGCTGGGATCCCGGATAGATCCCTTCCCAATCGCACAAAGACAGCACCAGCAGCCCAAAAGTCGGCCCTAGGATGACAAAATCCGGGCGGGCCTTATTGACCACCGGCTCGAACCACACGGAAAATTCATCCGGCAGGTCATAGTAGAGAATCTTAAACACCTTCTTTTGGGCAGGGCTGGCATCCCTCGGCAGGGATCCCGGGATCATGGTAGCCATAGGTGATGTATACCAGTCTGGGATGAGGGTTGACAACCGAGGTTAGGTTAAGGCTAGGTAAAAGTAGAGATTAAGTTTTAGGCTTGATCTTCATTAGAGACAAAGCCCTGGGTAGCGGCTTGTTGTTCTAGGGCATATTTGAGGGTATGCCAGGGGAGGGTGGCACATTTAATCCGCACTGGAAATTGGGCTACCCCTTTCATAACATTGAGGGCTCGTTTTTCCTTAGGAAATTCCCCTTCCCCATGCATCATCCTCTGAAAATCCTGGATCACCTGCAGGGCTTCAGCAATAGTCAATCCCCGCACCGCATCGGCCATCAAATCTGCCGAAGCCAAAGCAATAGCGCACCCTTCCCCTTCAAACTTGACATCCACAATTCGGTCCTGATCCCAATCCAGTTGCACCGTCAGATCGATAGTGTCGCCGCAGGAGGGATTGTGCCCCCGTTGTTGCCGGTGGATGGGGTCGGTGACCCCCCGGTGATGAGGTTTTTTGTAGCGATCGAGAATGACTTGCTGATAAAGGCCACGCAGATTGTCAAGGGGCATGGGCAGTTGGCAATGCTTCTCAATTTTTATCTTAGCCTCAGTTGTCTCCCCGGCCTGAAAACAGGCTTGCGTCCGGTCAGCCCAGGCAAACCTGCACCCCAGCCGCAAAAGAACCCATGACCCAGAAACCCAGAAAATCTGTCCTCAAGAACTCTACCCCCTGGAAGCAGCTTAGGTTTGACCATCTGCCAGCACCCGCAAAGGCTGCAGCACCCCCCCCCCCACCCGCCCCAACCCCCAAAACCCCCCCTCCCCATCCCAGACGGTCACCAGGTCGCTGTCGGGGTGATCTAGGGATAGCCGTTGTCCCCACTGCCAGCGCTGCCTGCCCTCCCCATCTACAAACACCCGGGGGCAATCCCGAAACGGCCACCAAAGGGGGAGCAGCGGCGCTCCCGAATTGAGGGGTCTACTGTCTTGGAGGCTAAAGCCTTGGCTGGCTGTGCGTAGCAGTGCCGTCATCAGCCCGCCGCAGCCGAGGCGGTCCCCCATATCCCTAGCGAGGGCGCGGATATAGGTGCCGGGGCCGCAGGTAATGCTTAGATCCAACTCCGGAAAGTCCCCCGGTCGCCAAGCCAGGATTTCCAGCCTAGTGATCGTGACCGGCCGCGGGGCAACGGCCAAACTTTCCCCAGCCCTGGCCAGTTCATAGAGGCGTTTGCCCTGGTGGCGGATAGCACTGTAATCCGGTGGTCGCTGCCAAATCGTTCCCACAAACTCCGGCAGCACCGCCCTGATCTGCTCGAGGGTCAGCTCTGGACAGGGCTGAGACCAGGTGATCTCCCCCGTCACATCATCCGTGCGGCTGCGTTGCCCCCAGCGAAACGTTGCCTCATAGCCCTTGTCGCCCTGCAAAAAGCTAAGCAAACGGGTGGCCCGACCCACAGCCACCGGCAACACCCCCGCCGCCAGCGGATCCAAAGTCCCCCCATGACCCACCTGGCGGATCCCATAGACCCGCCGCACCTGCTTGACCAGATCATGGGAGGTGATCCCCACCGGCTTATACAGATTCAACCAACCGCAAACCACTGCTACTCTTGGTCAGCCAATTCCGCCAACTGATCCACCAGTTCTTCCTGCAAACGATTCAAAAGCGCCGGCGGCGTATCGGGAGAAAGCAAATGGGGATCCCCACAGTCTGGCAGCACCACAAACAGCAGCAGCGGATCGAGGAGAGCAAACACCCCATATTGCAAATCATCGTGGAAAAACGTTGCCAAAAGCTGGTATTCCTCCGCCTCATCATCATCATTGGTGATTTCCAAAATATCTTCTTCATTGGGTTCTGGCAGTTCCCCCTGCACCGTCAGCACATAGGCACTGTAAACCAACTTCAGATTCAATTCTTCCAGCACCGATTGGGCCACCGGCAAAGCCGCCTCCAACTCATCTGGCTCTGGATCGACGAGAGCATCCCGCTCCTCATCCTCCTCATCGGTTTCCCAGCACAACACCTGAATCGGATGCAACACCGGCACCACCAAAGCATAATTGGTGCCGTCCAACGTAAACTGCTTGAGAATCTCACATTCCAGCGACCGGTCTTGGTCATAGAGCACAAGGGTTTTCTTCATAAAAACAGCAACTACATCCCGGTCTGAGCGTTACCAAGCATCATACCGTATCGGCATCCCCCGGCTCCCACTTTCCTGCCCCAAGACCTGAAATACCCTATCCCTAGTAATTGTAATGCCATTTTTAGCCTATAAGCCACTAGATGTAGTCTGACCCCGATGCCATTTGCCGATTTCCTCGTTAAACTACAAGCAGCTTAGTCTGGTGGAGAGTGGTGTGTGCCTCGGGATCCCTGGTCACTAGGACTGACGACGTTCTTGGCTTGGGGATCCCTGACTCCCGTTTATGCCCAGGCCTTTACGCCCACGGATATTTTGACATTGGATTTGGGGAATCTGCCCGGGGCAACGCCGAGTTTGGTGGTGGTACCCGATCCGCCCCAGGTGATTATTGAGATCAGGGGCACCCAGGGGCGGATGCCGGATTATCAGTTTAATTTACAAGCTCAGAGCTTGTTTCAGTCGGTGAAAACCGAGCAGGTGGATCGCCATACGTTGCGTTTGATTGCCACCCTCAGCCGCTGGCCCAGTCAGGCGCCGGAATTGAAGCAGATTTTCAATCGGGTTTGGGTTTTGCGGGCGGGGCCGGAAGTCTTGGCGCCCGTGGCTCCTCCCGCTTTAGCGGCCCCTCCCCCGCCCATCCCCGGTTTTGATCTCAACACCAGCCAAGTTCAGCCTCTGCCGGGGGGTGCAGTACCGCTGAACTTACAATTGCCCACCCCTGCTGCCACTCCCCTGCCCAGCCCCCCACCCCCCATCCCCCCCCCGCCCATCCCCAGTTTGGAGCCTGCCCCGCCGCCCTTGCCGATTTTGACCCCCCCGGCCCCGGATCTGAGCATCAGCCAGTCGGCCCAGGATTTACAGGTGCAGGCCCCGCCGCCACCGCCGCCACCGCCGCCACAACTTAGTTTGGATGCCCAAGTTGGCTTAAAAGTCACCAGTGACCAAGGGGTAGCGGGACGTTTGGGTACCGTCACCCGCTATACCCTAGGCAGCAACACCATTCTCGGTCTCGACGTGGATATTATTGGCGGATCCCTATTTGGGCCCAGTGGGATTGATGTGAAGCAATTATTTATTGCCCAGTCGATTCCGGGGTTAGAGAATTTGCGGTTTTTGGCTGGCAAGCTGGATCTGACCGCAGCTTTTGATCGCAATAGTTTTGCCAAGGATAATCTCACCCATTTCTTTAACTTTAACTTTGGTACCAATCCAGCTTTAGTCGCAGGGGGGTTAGGGGCCAAGCCGGCCTTTTTGGTGGATTGGCTAGTCACCGATGATCTTGCCGTGAAGGTAGCTCCCTTTGCTTCCCAGTTTGTGGGGGATGTATTTCAGTTTGACAGTTTGGCCGGGGAAGTGGCCTTTCGCTTCCAAGAAAACTACGTTACTCGCTTGACATTTGTCACCGGCCGGGATACGGGGGTGTCAACTTTTCGGGAGAATGATCGCCTGTTGCGTCCGGTGATTCCTGGGGATCGGGTGACGGCTTTTGGCTTGAATGGGGAGGCTTTTTTCCCGGAAATTCGCCTCGGGGCCTTTTTCCGCTATGGTTACTATCGTAGCGAAGTCACCGGAGTAGATGCGGATCATTTTAGTTTGGGGGTCAATCTTTTGGATTTATTCCGTCCTCAGGATCGCCTCGGTATTGGTTATGCCAGAGCCTTGAGTAATTATAATTTCCTCTTGCCAGGGGAACGCACCCCTGATGTTTTGGAAGTTTTCTATGATTTGAAAGTGCGGGATAACATTCGAGTTGGCTTTAGTGCCCAGGCCCAGGATGGTTTTTCCCGAGGGGTATTTGGGGTGAGAACCAAAATTGATTTTCCCCTCTTACCCCGCCCCTAGGTTTCCCAGAGACGACGAATCGGACGGGTATAAAGCTGCCGGTGGGTATCCCGCAATAATTTAGGAATATCTAAATGGCTGGGACAACGGGGCAAACACTCACCACAATCGCTGCAGTGATTGCCCGTCACTCCCGGAAACCAATGCCCCGCCTGCCCCAACATGTTGTAGCGATACTGGGCAAAACCCTTGAGATCAAAAGCCCCCACTAAATTGCGCAACCGCAAAATCTCCGGGATCGGGATCTGTTCTGGACAGGGCAAACAAGCATAACATTGCTGACATTCACCCTTAGATCGAAGCTGCTCATCTAGCCGAGCTTGAATAGCCCTGCCGGTGGGATCCCAATCTAGATTCAGAGCTACTAAGGCTTCATAGATCTGATTGGGATGATCGGCCCCTAAGCTGAGGGTATGAATGCTGGGGTGGCTGAGCAAAAATTGGTAAGCAAAATGCAGGGGATCCCAGGGTTGGCAGAGCTGTCGTAATCGGTCTGGGGGCTGGTAAAGTTGTCCTCCTTTATCGGCGGGGGAGATGATCAAAACACCCAGGTCGTGGGTGTGAGCAGCCATGAGGGCGGGGGCATTGCGCTGCTGGATATAATGGTAGTGAAGATTAACAAAATCAAAGAGACCTGTTTGAATTGCCGCAAGGATTAAATCCAGGGATCCATGGGTAGAAAAACCAATAAAATGCACGATACCCTGATTTTTGAGACGTTGAAGAATCGGCATTCCTTGGTCTTGAACCCAGGTCAAATGCTCAGGTAAATTGATGCCGTGCCAGGCAAAAAAATCCAAGTAGTCGGTACCTAGGTCTTTCAGACTTTTGTGGAGCTTTTGCTCCAGATCTGGGGTGCCTGGCAGCAGCTTACTGGTGATGAAAAACCGCTCCCGCCGGGATCCCAAGGTGCGTCCTAGTTGGGCTTCTGCTTCCCCGTAGGCGGGGGCTGTTTCCAGGTGATTGATGCCGAGATCGAGGGCGGTGCTGATGAGGTGATCGATAGCTGAGTCTGGAAGCCCTAGCCAGCGCATTGTGCCTAGGGTGAAGACGGAAAGATTGTGCTCGGTTTTGCCAAAACGGCGGTACTGCATACAAGAAAATGCTTCCCTAACTTGACCGCTGCCTTTCTGCCTGACTGTGGAATTGACATAACCAATCTTAACTCATGGGTATCTGGATGCATAAAGTTCATCAAGAGAAGCTCAAGTGATTTTAGATGACTTCTCTACCTGGAACTGCCCATCCAACTCATTAACTTTATCCCTATAACCTGAGTAACTTGAAGCCATCTTAAAATCTACCTAAGCCGCGAGGATTTGGACTTCCTAGGAAAGTAGGGAGATTTCAACGCTAGGAATTCCTTTCCGGCAGCGTGGCACTAGCCGTAACCCCTCTCCCAAAATCTTTAGCGAAGAGATTGCCGAAATGATGCCCCATGACCTGCTGCTTGACAGCACGGTGCACTTCTATATGGTCGTTTCCATTGCAACTGCAATAGATCCCTCACCCCTGGCCCCTCTTCCAAAGTGGGAGAGGGGATTTAGAATTCTCTAGGGATGGGAGTTTAAGAGTCTGGCTGCGGCAGAGGCACTAGCCCATAGGTGATGGCATAGCGCACCAATTCCGTGCGGCTACTGGTGCCGGTCTTGGTCAACAAACGGGTAATGTATTTCTCCACGTTGCGCACGCTGGTATTCAGTTGCCGGGCAATTTCCTTATTCATTAACCCCTCAGCAACTTTCACTAAAACATCTTTCTCCCGCGGGGTCAGCTCGATCTGAATCGGTGGTGGTGCCGGCGTTATCCCTACCTGAACACGGGGATCCCCGAGTTTTTCGGTGATTAAGTCCCGCAGGGCATGCAGCTCCTTGACAAGGGTATCTTGGGATCCCTGATCGCGAGTTTTCTGGAGCAGATTTTCAATAATGGCAACCAATTCATCGGGGTCAAAGGGCTTGGGTAAGTAGGCATCGATCCCGGCTCGATACCCCTGAATTCGGTCGCTGGTTAAGCCTTTGGCCGTAAGAAAAATCACCGGGATCCGTTGCCATTTTTCCTGCTGGCGCAACTGCTCCAAAAACTGGTAGCCGTTCATGCCCGGCATCATAATGTCGGACACAATTAAGTCCGGGTGAAAGCGATCCAATTGAGCCAGAGCCTGACTGGGATGAGCAACCCCTAAAACCTGAAAACCACAAGCCTCGAGGTAGGACTGCACTGCTTCCCGTACCCCCGGCTCATCATCCACAACAAGGATCCGGGCCGCCTGACTCATGCACCTCACTCATCCCAACTGCCAGCACCGGAATCGTCACCCGAAATTGGGAACCCTGACCCGGCTCACTGACCACCTCGATCTTACCACCGCTCTTTTCCAACAAATCTTTGACAATCGCTAAGCCCAACCCCTGCCCCGGTTGATCGGAACGCAGCCGCTGGTAAGGCACAAAAATCCGCTCCACTGCCTCTGCCGGGATCCCAGAGCCGCTGTCGGCAACGGTCAGCACCAACTGTTGGGGATCCCGGCTGGCGGTGACGGTGATGGTGCCGCCGGGGGCGTTGAATTTGCAGGCATTGAGGATGAGGTTATCTAAAATCTGCCGCAGTTGTTGGGCAGGGAGGGCGGGATAGACCGGCTCGGGGAGCGGGGTGCTGTTCCAGATCAACTGTTGTTGGTAGCTATTGACGAGGGCTTCGTAGACGGGATGGTAGGTCTGGAGAAAGGTGCGTAGGTCATAGGGGTGTTCCGGGTCTGGTTTGGGGGAGCGCACCATCGTCTCGAGCCGTTCACATTCATGGATCATGGCTGCCACCAAAGCCTGATTGGGATCCCCTTCCGGGAGTTTTTTTTGCAGGAGTTTAGCCAGCACTTTCAGGGCTGTGAGGGGATTTTTGAGTTCGTGCAAAAAGACATCCAATTGGTAGTCGTCCATAAAGTTAGATCCGGCAGGGTAGGTAGATGGTTACGGTTTCGCCGTTGGGGGGGGTGCGCTTCACCGTCAGGTAGCCGCCGAGGGCGCGGAAGAGGGCTTGGGTCACGGGCAGGCTGAGGCTGATGGCGCCGGTGTCCGGTTGGTAGATCAACAGTTGCCCCAAAGGTTGGGGGGGAGCGAGATCCATGGTTCCTTGGCTGGGGGGATGGGTGACTTGGAGCTGGATTTTTACCTGTTCGCCGGCGGTGACCAGTTGGGCTTGGATGTGGCTACCGGGCAAGGAACTGCGGGCAATCCGCTCGATCACCCCCTGCAAAACCCGCATTAAGGTCGCTGGATCGCTGACCACATCCGGGATCTGCTCTGGGATTTGAAAGTCGAGGGTGGAGCCCCGCCGCTGCACCAAGGTCTGCCAGTCCTGGAGGTGATGATGGAGCAGATCCCGCAGGGGCATCTTTTGCAGGGCCAGGTGCTGAGGGGAGAGATTTTTCCGGGATTCGATCTCCACCGCCTGAAAAATTAAGTTAAAGCGATCGATTTGTTCTAGGCATTCCCGCTGGATTTTCTCCAGATAATTACGGACATCCTCCCCAAGATCTTTACGGCGCAACAGCAGCTTGATCAAGGTCAAAATGCTGGTCAAGGGGGTGCGAATTTCGTGGGATAAAGCCCGCAATAGCTCCGCTTCCGAAGGGGGATGAATCTCTTCTTCTTCCGGGCGAATCTCAATGCCATGGCTGCTGTCAGCGCTGGTCTGAGCCGGGAGCTGCAGGGGTGGGGGTGGGGGCGGGGGGAGGGGGTCGGTCAAGAGCAATAAGGTACTGAAGCGAGCCAAAAGCCGATAGTCCGGCAGAGGAAAATGCCCCCCCAAAGCCTGCCAGCGCCCCAAACAGTCCGGTCGCCCCTGCTGCACCCGAATCTGTAAGGTCTGCCAAGCCCGCTCCAAAACCTCCGGCTCAAAGGTCCAACTCATCCCCAACTGCTGGGTGTGGGGATGGCGACCCACCACCACCAAGGCCGAAAATAAAGGCGTCATCACCCACAAACAACGCTCCTCCCGCAAAGGATCCCGAGGCAAGAGGGGCACTACGATCTGATGGGTCTGAAAAAAAACATGGGGCGACCATTCCCCCGTAAATACCCAACGCTCCTTCTGCTGCGGCGATCCCGGCCACCACAATAGGGGCGAACCCATGATAATTGCCGGTTGTTGGGTTTCTTGCCAAAGGACGTGGAGGGCGGCGATCACCCGTTGCCAGGTGGGATCCCCCGCCCCCGGCAACCATTCCGGCGTCACCTGACCGCTCCACAGGGCTGCACTCAAGGATGGGTAAAACCGGCTCTGCACGGTGTGTCTCCTTCCCTGCCTCTACTGTATCGGCTAGCCGAGCTGGTCTGGATGCGGGATCCCGACCGGGGGTTTTGGCAAAAGCCGTACCGAACGGGGACAATAGGCAGTGTTGGCTGTTGGGGTGGGGATGGAACGTTTTGCCGATCAACCGCTGCCGGAGCGGCCCCATGTGGCGGTTTTTTCTTCGACTAAGGTGGGCAATTTTGTGGTGACAATCCCGTTGTTGCGGGGGTTAAAAGCTAAGTATCCCGGCTGTACGTTGGATTTTTTCGGCAGCAGCATCACCCAAGATCTAGCCAGCCATTGCCCCTATATTGACTATAGTTTTCCCCTCTACAGTCGGCGGGATGATTTTTTGGCAGCCTTTAGCCAGGCGGTGCAGGAGCGGGTGGCGGCAGCGGGGCCCTACCACTTGGCGGTTAACTGCGATGAATTCAGTGAACTCAATCTGGTGGCGGTTACTGCCGTGCGCCCCCAGTACTTGGCCGGGGCTGGGCTGAAGCCAGATTTCACCGGCAAGCTCCCCCCCGGCAATGACTTGGTGCAAAAAATGCTCGCCGACCCCGATTGGGATAGCCCCGCGTTTTTACAACGCTACGCCGGTCTGCTCACCAGCAATTATATTGCCGAGATCTTTTGTCGCTTAGCCTACGTAGAAACAGACTTTTTTACCCTCGAACTACCCGGGATCCCGCCGGATTTTCAGGTGCCGGAAGTTTTGGTGCACATCACCACCACGCGGCCGGCCAAGATGTGGTTGCCTGAGTATTGGTTGGAGGTGATTGGCTGGTGTGAAGCTCAGGGCTATGGGGTGGGATTGGTGGGGAGTCCTCCTAAGGTGCAGCAGGATCTCTACCATGCCGGGGAGACAGAAGAGGAATTGCTGCGGCAGACGGGCATGGTGGATCTGCGGGGCAAGACCAGCCTGATCCAGTTGGTGGGGGCCTTTCAGCGGGCTAAGGTTTGTATTTCCGTAGATGCAGGACCGATGCACATGGCCGCCGCCGCCGGCTGTCCGACTATTGCTTTGTTTGGCAATGATGCCGATGGGGATGGGGCCAGTCCGGTGCGGCTATGGGCTCCCCGCATGCCCAATGTCTATTTGCCCCATGCCCAGGTCAAATGTCGGGTTTGTGCCGACAACCACTTCAAAAATGCCGATTGTCTGGTGGAAGGGCACCCCTGCATGCAATCCCTGCGGCCCCAGCAGGTCATTGATCTGTTAAGGCAAATCCTACAATGCTAAATTACAAACACCCTGATCGAGAAACTGCTGTGGTTGCTGCCTTCCCCTTGCCCCCCACCCTGCCTGATGCCCACGGTCGCTTCGGTCGCTTCGGCGGCCAATATGTCCCGGAAACCTTGATGGGGGCTTTGACGGAACTGGAACAAGCCTTTCAGTATTACCGCCGGGATCCCGAGTTTTTGGCGGATTTTCGGGGGTTGTTGCGGGATTTTGTCGGTCGTCCCAGCCCTTTGTATTTTGCCGAGCGGCTAACCCGGCACTACGGGACGGCGGAGATTTATCTGAAGCGGGAAGACCTCAACCACACCGGTGCCCATAAGATTAACAATGCCCTTGGGCAAGCCTTGCTGACGGTGCGCATGGGCAAAAAACGGGTGATCGCCGAGACCGGGGCCGGTCAGCACGGGGTAGCCACGGCGACGGTGTGTGCCCGCTTTGGGTTGGACTGTGTGATTTACATGGGGGCGGTGGATGTGGAGCGGCAGGCTCCCAATGTGCAGCGGATGCAACTGTTGGGGGCAGAGGTGCGGGCGGTCAGCAGCGGCACGGCCACCCTCAAAGATGCCCTTTCGGAAGCAATCCGCGATTGGGTCACCAACGTCGAGTCCACCCACTACATCATCGGCACCGTCGCCGGTCCCCATCCCTACCCGATGCTGGTGCGGGAGTTCCACGATGTCATTGGCCAGGAAACCCGCCAACAAGCCCTGGAAAAATGGGGGGGGCTGCCGGATGTGCTGCTAGCCTGCGTCGGCGGTGGCTCCAATGCTCTGGGGCTGTTCCACGAGTTTGTCCGGGATCCGCAGGTGCGTTTGATTGGCATTGAAGCTGGGGGGAAAGGGATTGACACCCCCCACCATGCTGCCACCTTGACCCAGGGGAGTGTGGGGGTTTTGCACGGAGCTATGAGCTATTTATTGCAGGATGACTACGGGCAAGTGCGGGAGGTGCACTCCATCAGTGCCGGTTTGGATTATCCAGGGGTAGGTCCCGAGCACAGCTATTTGAAAGACATCGGTCGGGCGGAGTACTACAGCATTACCGATGATGAAGCTGTGGCAGCCCTGCAGCGTCTCTCCCGCCTAGAGGGGATTATTCCTGCCTTAGAAACGGCCCATGCCATCGCCTACCTGGAATATCTCATGCCTACCTTGACTCCGGAGCAGAAGGTTGTGGTCAACTGTTCGGGGCGGGGGGACAAAGACCTGACCACTGTCCAGAAGTACTTGGAGAGCCGCCATGCGCCTCAAGAACCATGAAAGCCCCCGCCAGATGGGGATCCGCAAGGGCAAAGCCGAGGCCGCCCGTCTGCGGCAGTTGCGCAAGCAGCACCGCCGCTGGCTCGAGTACCTCAAACCTAACCCCGATCACCAGACCTAACCTACTCCAGAGGGCTCCCAAGTTCCAGCTTTTGTTAGTTAGGGAGACGCCTAGCTCCAGGGTCGATGTGAGACGGAAACCGATGCCTCACCCCCAGTACCTCTGTCAAAAGGGGAGGGGGAATTGACCATGCTAACGTGGCCTTTGCAACCTGTTCCTGCTGTCTAGTTGTCGGCTCACAGGCCCAATCAACTCAACGTGCTTCCCCTCTAGCTCAGGGGGCTTTCCTGCTCACATCCCGCCACAAGCAGCCCTGCTCTGGCAACCCCCAAAAATCTATCAATCATACCCCACTGCCCGCTTCCCACTCCGGGATCCCGGTCCTATTCACCTCGGCGAATCTCTGGTAAGATTCAGGCACAACTCTAAAACAATTGCAATTCACGCTCAGTACAGTTTCAGTCCAGATTCCAGTCCAGATTGGTTCAGAGTTGAGTTGCATTCAGGGAGGGGTATGGGGATCACCATCGAGGGGGTATCGAAGCGGTTTGGGGACTTCCAGGCGCTGTATCCGACGGATCTGACCATTGCAACCGGGTCATTGGTGGCGTTGTTGGGCCCTTCGGGGTCAGGGAAGTCCACGCTGTTGCGCTTGATTGCGGGTCTGGAGACGCCGGATACGGGCAGGATTTGGTTGACCGGCCGGGATGCTACCCATACGCGGGTGCAGGAACGCAACATCGGCTTTGTTTTCCAGCACTATGCCCTGTTTAAGCACATGACCGTGCGGCAAAATATCGCTTTTGGCCTGGAAATCCGTAAACTCCCTAAACCCGAGATCGAAAAACGAGTCAACGAACTGCTAGATCTCATCCAACTGACGGGCTACGGGGAACGCTATCCCTCCCAGCTCTCCGGCGGCCAACGACAGCGGGTAGCCCTAGCCAGAGCTTTGGCAGTTCAGCCCCAGGTGCTGCTGCTCGATGAACCCTTCGGCGCTTTAGATGCCAAGGTGCGCAAGGAACTGCGGGCTTGGTTGCGGCGGCTCCACGATGAAATGCACGTCACCACTGTCTTTGTCACCCACGACCAGGAAGAAGCCATGGAGGTCTCCGACCAAATCGTGGTCATGAACCACGGCCGCATCGAACAGGTGGGATCCCCGGCGGAGGTCTACGACCATCCGGCAACACCCTTTGTCATGAGCTTTATCGGCCCGGTGAATGTGCTCTCTGCCCATTCCCAACTGCTCCATCCTGTCCAGGAGGGATCGGTGTTTTTGCGCCCCCACGATGTGGAGTTGGAAACTAACCCCAGCAGTGAGGGGATTTCCGCCAAGGTGCAGGAGGTGATCCACTTGGGGCGAGAAATCCAGGCGGAGTTGATTCTGGCTGACGGACAGCCCCTGTGGGTGCATTTGAGCCGCGAGCAGTATGCCAAGCAGCCCATCGCCCCAGAACAGTGGGTCTATGTCCGCCCCCGCTCGGTCAAGGTCTTTCCCCAGGAGTTGCGCCGATGACAGCCCCTCGCGGGATCCCTTGGCGGGTGACCTGGGGATATTTGTTGGTGTTGTTGGTGTTGCCGATTGTGGCGTTGTTGTCCCGGGCCAGTACGGTGGGCTGGGGGGATTTTGGGCGCATTGCTACCCAACCGGTGGCTCTATCGGCCTATGAGGTTACCTTTGTGACCGCCCTAGGGACGGCTCTGGTCAACGGGGTGATGGGTACTCTGACGGCTTGGGTGTTGGTGCGCTATGAGTTTGCCTACAAAAAAATCCTGGAATCTTTGATTGATTTGCCTTTTGCCCTGCCCACTGCCGTGGCCGGATTGAGCCTAGCGACGGTCTACAGCAGCAATGGTTGGCTGGGATCCCTGGTGGCGCCTTGGGGGGTGAGGATTTCCTTTACCCGCTTGGGGGTGGCGGTGGCGATGTTGTTTATTTCTTTTCCTTTTGTGGTGCGCACGGTGCAGCCGGTGTTGCAGGAGTTGGATCGAGAGGTTGAGGAAGCTGCTTGGAGTTTGGGGGCGGGGCAGGGGCAGACCTTCAGGCGGGTGTTGTTGCCACCGTTGTTGCCGGCGATCCTGACTGGGGTGGCTTTGGGTTTTTCCCGGGCGGTGGGGGAGTTCGGCTCGATTGTGATCATTGCCTCTAGTATTCCTTTTCGGGATTTGATTGCGGCGGTGCTGGTGATCCAACGCCTGGAACAGTACGACTACGCTGGGGCGACGGTGATCGGCACGGTCATGCTTGCCATTTCCTTGGTGTCTTTGCTGGTGATTAATCTGTTGCAGTCCTGGGGGCGCGGCGATGAAATCTAAGGCTATGCAATTGCTGTTGATTGGGATTGTCACCGTCTATGTGGCGCTGCTGTTGGGGATCCCGGCGGTGAATATTTTTTATCAAGCTTTTAGGGAGGGGGTGGGTCCATTTGTGGCTAATTTGCTGGCGCCGGATTTTCTCAGTGCTTTGGGTTTGACCGTGCTGACGGCGGCGATTACCGTGCCTTTGAATACGGTTTTTGGGTTATGTGCGGCTTTGGCGATTGCCCACCGGCGTTTTCCCGGGCGGACGTTGCTGTTGAGTGTGATTGATTTGCCCTTTTCGATTTCGCCGGTGGTGGCGGGGTTGATGTTGGTGTTGTTGTTTGGGCGGCGGGGCTGGTTTGGGCCGGTGCTGGAGGGGCTGAATTGGCGGGTGATTTTTGCCTTGCCGGGGATTGTTTTGGCCACAGCTTTGATCACGATGCCCTTTGTGGTGCGGGAGGTCTTGCCGGTGCTGGAGGAAGCCGGCACCGATCAGGAGGAAGCGGCCCGCACCCTAGGGGCTTCCCCGTGGCAAACCTTTTGGCGGGTGACCCTGCCGAATATCCGCTGGGGGCTCCTGTATGGGGTGATTCTCACCAATGCCAGGGCGATGGGGGAGTTTGGGGCGGTGGCAGTGGTCTCGGGCAATATCATCGGCAAAACCCAAACTTTAGCTTTGTTTGTGGAGGATGCCTACAAAAGCTACGCCACTTCCTCGGCCTACGCGGCGGCAGTGCTGCTGTCTTTGCTGGCGGTCTTGACTGTGGTGCTTAAAGAGATCCTGGAGCGCCGCTTTGGCTATCACAGCCGTAACCGCGCCTAATTCATAAACTTGGGGATCCCTAGATTGAGGGGCGAGATTATGAAGTTGTCAGCTAAGTAGTCCAAGCTGAGCAAGTGTTTCTGCCCCATAGACCCTGTGGGGATGCCCTCACCCCCAGCCCCTCTCCCAAGGGGGGAGAGGGGAGCGAAGACATCAAGCCCATCACGTTGGGGATCCCTAGATTGAGGGGTGAGATAAAGCCTATCCATTGGGGATCCCTAGGCAAGAGTTTGGGGGGCTGTGGCTCTGAAGCTCTTGGGAAGCTCACCAGCAAAACCCCAGGATCATGCCTCCTAGCAGGACAAATCCCTGGATGACATTGCGTCCAAAGATCTCCCCATAAAGTCCTGGGTAAGGCTGATAGAGCTGTTGCACCTGCCGCCCCCACTCCAGCCCCACCAAAGCCAAGATCCCGTAAAAGCTCCAGTGCAGTCCCTCGCTCCAGCCCATCCCTAGCAAGCACAGGGCCGTGCCCAAAAAGCAAAACCCCACCGCCAAAGGTGCCTTGGGACCAAAAAAGCGGGCACTCGACTGGATCCCCACCCGTTCATCATCCCGCAGATCCGCCAGGGCATACACCGTATCAAACCCCAACGTCCACAGCACCGTTGCCCCCCACAGCCACCCCAGCCCCACCCGGTCCAGGGATCCCGTTACCGCCGTCCAACTGATCAGCACCGCAAAGCCCCAAGCGATGGAGAGCACCAACTGTGGCACCGGGAACACCCGCTTAGCCCCCGGGTAGAGAGCGATCACCGGCACTGCCGCCAGCGCCAAAGCAAAACTCAACCGATTCAGGTAGGTTGCCAGCAGCAGAGCACACCCAGCCCCCACCGCCAGCACCCCCAGCGCCACCCCCACCGTCAACTGCCGAGAAGCTAAAGGGCGATTTTTCGTCCGCTCCACCTGGGCATCTAGCCGCCGGTCCCAGAGGTCATTGATCACACAGCCCGCCGCACTGGTGGCCAAAGCCCCCAACACCATCACCCCCACCAACGGCCAAGGCGGGGATCCCTGGGCAGCCACAAACACCCCCCACAGGGCTGG
The DNA here is from genome assembly GCA_039794745.1 of Thermostichales cyanobacterium HHBFW_bins_127. Lineage (GTDB taxonomy): Bacteria > Cyanobacteriota > Cyanobacteriia > Thermostichales > Thermostichaceae > JAUQVP01. Next base: position 30,549 of record JAUQVP010000022.1, read on the forward strand.
GATCATCAGGATCAGACGTCCTGCTGGTTTGTGCCAGCGCAGTAAATAGATAATCGCCTTCCAGGTGGGCACAAATGGAACCCGGCAAACCCTCTATGACTTATTCTTCATCATCGGTGATGCGTTGAAACAAATACCCTGTGCCGCGGGCTGTCAGGATCAGCTCCGGATTGCTGGGGTCATCTTCCAGCTTGGCCCGCAGCCGGGAAATATGCACATCCACCACCCGCGTATCCACATGGCGCTCCGGCGTATAGCCCCACACCTCCTGCAAAATATCCGAGCGGGAAAACGCTTCCCCCGAGCGACTCACCAACAACTCCAGCAAACTAAACTCCATCCCCGTCAACCGCACCCGCTCATCCCGCTTATACACCTGCCGCTTATTGGTATCGATGCGCAAATCCCCCACATGAATCACCCCCGAACTGGGGATCCCTTCGTGGCTACTTTTGCTGACCCGGCGCAGCACCGAGCGGATGCGAGCTTCCAACTCCTTAGGGGAGAAAGGCTTGACCACATAATCATCCGCCCCCAGCTCCAGCCCCGTAATCCGGTCGGCCACATCCCCCAAGGCTGTCAGCATAATGATGGGAATATCCGACTCCTTGCGCAACTCCTGACAGACCCCATAGCCATCGAGCTTGGGCATCATCACATCCAGCACCACCAGATCCGGGTCTTGGCTACGAAACACCTCCAGCGCCTCTTCTCCATCCGAGGCTGTCACCACCTCATAGCCAATCATGGACAGCCGCGTCTCCAAGATCCGGCGGATACTGGCCTCATCGTCCACAACCAGGATTCTCTCTTTACGCTGTGTGTCCAAGTTGCACGCTCCGTGTAACCATCAAAGTTCAAAATTAACCCTAACCAGAAACTTGGGATGCCGATCCCAGCTGGGTCTGGATGTCCCCGACCTGCACAGGTCAAGTCACCAACCCTACTATTACTAAAATTATCATTATCCATCGTCTTGTGAAGGATGAAGTTGTTTTAACACGAGAGGGAGAAGCTGGCCAACAAACCCTATAAAAGCTTCAGATTGTCCCTGCTGGCAGCCCCCCGCCTAGGCTACAATTGTTAAGAAATGATTCATTTTTGGGTATGACACTTCCCATCCGCAACATTGCCATCATTGCCCACGTTGACCACGGCAAGACCACCATGGTGGATGCCCTGTTGAAGCAGTCAGGGGCCTTCCGAGCTGGGGAAGAGGTACCCACCTGTGTGATGGACTCCAACGCCCTAGAGCGGGAGCGGGGGATCACGATTCTGGCTAAAAATACCGCCGTCCGCTATGGGGACACTCTGATCAACATTGTTGACACCCCCGGGCACGCCGACTTTGGTGGGGAAGTGGAACGGGTGTTGGGGATGGTGGAGGGTTGCCTTTTGATTGTGGATGCCAACGAAGGACCCATGCCCCAGACCCGCTTTGTCCTGCGCAAGGCCCTAGAGAAAGGCCTGCGCCCGATTGTGGTGGTCAATAAGGTGGATCGACCGCGAGTAGAACCCCATCGAGCGGTGGACAAGGTTTTGGATCTGTTTATTGAGCTAGGGGCAGACGAGGACCAATGTGATTTCCCCTATCTGTTTGCTTCCGGGTTGCGGGGATTTTGTGTGGAAGAAGCCGACCTCCCCAGAGCCCTCGACCCAGAACAAGCCCAGACCCTGGACATGAAACCCCTGTTTGAAGCCATCGTCCGCCATGTACCACCCCCGGTTGGGGATCCCGGCAAGCCGTTGCAGTTGCAGGTCACGGCTCTGGACTATTCGGAGTATTTGGGGCGGATTGTCATCGGCAAGATTCACAACGGCACCATCCGCAATGGGGATCTGTTGGCACTGGTGGACGGGCAGGGCACAATCAGCAAAGGCCGGGTGACCAAGTTATTTGGCTTTGAGGGTTTGCAGCGGGTGGATCTGCAGGAAGCTTCCGCCGGTCACATTGTGGCGGTGGCGGGTTTTGCCGACGCCAACATCGGCTATACCCTCACTAGTCCCGACAATCCCCAGGCTCTGCCCCTGATCAAGGTAGATGAGCCTACCCTACAGATGATGTTTAGTGTCAATGATTCTCCCTTTGCCGGGCAGGAGGGCACCTTTGTCACCTCTCGGCAACTGCGGGAGCGCTTATTCCGGGAACTGGAGACCAATGTGGCCCTGCGGGTAGAAGAGACGGATTCCCCCGATCGCTTTTTGGTCTCGGGACGGGGGGAACTGCACCTGGGGATCTTGATTGAGACCATGCGGCGGGAAGGCTATGAATTTCAGGTCTCCCAGCCTAAGGTGATCTTCCGGGAGGTCAACGGGCAGCCCTACGAACCCTTTGAATGTCTGGTGTTGGATGTCCCTAGCGAAGCCACCGGTGCTGCCATTGAACGCTTGGGATCCCGGAAGGCGGAGATGGTGGATATGCGGGCGGGGGCTTCTGGGCGGACGCAGTTGGAGTTTGTGATTCCGGCGCGGGGGTTGATTGGTTTTCGCGGCGAGTTTTTGCGGGTGACTCGGGGGGAAGGGATCATGAGCCACAGTTTTTTGGAGTACCGCCCTTTGGTTGGGGAGATTGAATCCCGGCGCAATGGGGTGTTGATTGCTTTTGAAGAGGGGGTGGCGACCTTTTACGCCCTGCGCAATGCCGAGGATCGGGGAGTGTTTTTCATCACGCCGGGAACGCGGGTTTACAAGGGTATGATTGTGGGTGAGCACAATCGTCCCCAGGATTTGGAACTGAACGTCTGCAAGACCAAGCAATTGACCAATCATCGGGCTGCTGGTGGCGAGGAACTGGTGCAATTGCAGGCGCCGGTGGAGATGAGTTTGGAGCGAGCTTTGGAATATATTGAGGCAGACGAGTTGGTGGAAGTCACCCCTAAGTCAATTCGCTTGCGCAAAGCACAACTCACAGCCGCTCGGCGCTAGTGGGTGTGAGCATGAGTCCAAAGGCTCCCCTCCCGGTGCCTTCTCCCATCCTCAAGCAGCAACCCTGAAAAGAACTGCAAGCTGGCCGGAACAAGAAATCCGGTCCCAACCTCACCAGATTCGTCACATTGATGAGCCTAGGGTGGAACCTGCAGGATTGGTGTATCTCTGTTAAAAACATCATGCAGCTTTACGACCGCGACTTCTACGCTTGGATCCAAGAACAAGCCGCCCTGTTGAAATCCCGCCAGTGGGATCAACTGGATATTGCCAATTTAGTAGAGGAAATTGAATCCTTGGGCAGACAAGAACGCCGCCAATTAATGAATCACTTCGGGATCCTATTGGGTCATCTGTTGAAATGGCAGTATCAGCCCCAATTTCGGGGCAAAAGTTGGCAAGCCACGATTATCGAGCAGCGGCGAGAGGTACAGGAATTGATTGAGGATAGTCCCAGCCTCAAACCTTATCTGCTAGAGGTAATGGATAATGCCTACCAAAAAGGTGTGCTATTGGTGCTCAAAGAAACTCCTCTATCCCAGCAAGATCTGCCCACCCGGTGTCCCTACACCTTTGAGCAAGTGATGGATACCGACTTTTATCCCGAATAGCTTTATGAGATTCATTTTTAGACAAGAACGCCGCCAATTAATGAATCACTTCGGGATCCTATTGGGTCATCTGTTGAAATGGCAGTATCAACCCCAACTTGGGAGCAAAAGTTGATTACACAGTGCCGCCAGATGCAACGATTGCTCAACGGTAATCCCAGCCTCAAACCCCATCTACCGGTAGCCCTAGCTTATCAACACGGGCGTCAAAACCCCACTCTC
>JAUQVP010000023.1:0-33490 GCA_039794745.1 Thermostichales cyanobacterium HHBFW_bins_127
GCTCCATCCCCCCAAACCCTCACCCCACAAGCCTTCCAGGGATCCCGAGCCCAGGATGGGAGACCACAAGCGCCGATCCCTGTTTTTGAGAAGATTTTGTTATAGTTAGAACCGGGCTTTACGACCTGGCTATGCAGATTGTTTCCGTTCGTCTCAAGAATTTTAAGATTCATCAGGATCGGCATTTTGATTTCGCTCCAGGGATAAATGCTATTTGTGGTGAAAATGGTGCTGGAAAAACCAGTATTTTGGAAGCGATTGCCTGGGTACTTTTTGATTATAGCGACTATAAACAAGAAGAGCTGATCCGCACAGGTTGTTCTCAGGCGGAAGTAGCAGTTCAGTTTATTTCTGATTATGATGGACGCACCTATGAAGTACGCCGGTCTGTAACTGCCAAGTCCAGTTACTATCGCCTATATGACCCAGCTTTGAATCACCAGCTTGAATATGAGAAAAAAGAGGATGTGGAGCGTTGGCTCAAACAACATTTACGCATCAGCCCAGAAACTAATTTACCCCAGCTATTTCGCACTGCCATCGGTGTACCCCAGGGAACTTTAACCCTAGATTTTCTCAAAAGCCCTAGCGAACGGAAAAAAGTTTTTGATGCCATGATCAAGGTGGAAGAATACAAAGCCACCGCCGAACACCTCAAAGACCTAGAAAGATATGCCCAAGATCAGATCACAAGCAGCCAACACCAGATTGAGCTGCTGCAAGTGGAACTCAAACAACGGGATCTCTACAGCCAGCGGCTAGCCCAGGTGAATGCGACGATGGAGGCGCAGCAACAGCAGTTGGAGGTGGCCCGCCAGCAGCAGCAGGTGCTGGAACAGGAATGGCAGCAGTTGAGTCAGTTGCTCGAGCAGATCCGTCACCGGGAAGCCCAATGGCAGCAGCAGCGGCAGGAACTGGCAGTGGCGGAGGTCAGGCTCAATCAAGCCCGACAGCAGCTTGAACAAGCCCAAGCAGCCCAAGCGACCTTAGCAGCTTGCCGAGAGGATTTTGAGCGCTACCAAACCCTCGAAGCTGAGGCCTCAGCCTTACAAAAGCAACTGCAGAGCCGACAAGAGTTACATCGACAGCGGGATCAGATCCTGGCTGTGGAGCGAACCCTAGAGCAGGACTGTACCCGCCTGGAGCTGCAGTTGCAGCGCTGGCAATCTTTGGCAGCCCAGTTGCCCCAATTGCAACAGCAAGCCCAAACCCAAAGGGAAAAAGAAGCCCAGCTCGCCACCCTGCAGCAAGAGCAGCAAATCCACCAGCAGCTGAAGCAAAACATCCAACTCACCCAAACCCAACTGCAGGGATCCCGTCAGCAGGGGGAGCAGGTGGAACAGGGGCTGCGGGAGGCGGAGGGGGCGGTGGCGGAATTGCAGCGGCAGCAGCCGGGCTATGAGCAGTACCGGCAGGCACAGCAGGCGTTGGCGACGATTCAAGGGCAGCGGCAGCGGCGGGAGCAGGTACGACAGCACTGGCAGGAGTTACGAGAGCGGCTCAGTGAACAGCGGCAGCAGGAAGCCCGCCTCCAGGCTCAGTATCAGCGCCGCCAAGAGCTGGTGCAGTTAATGCAGGAACTGGAAGGACAAGTGCAGCAGCAACAGCAATGGGAACAGCGGCTGCAGGAATTGCAGGAGCGGCTCCAGCAAGGGCAGATCCTGCGGCAACGGCTGCAGGACCACGAGCAACGGCGCAACCAACTACAGCAGGAACACACCCAGTTGCAGCAGCACCTAGAAGCCCTGAGGGAACTGCTGCCCCAAGTAGCCAGCATTCCCCAGCTAGAGGCCGAACAAGAGCGTCTCCGCAGTCAACTCAGCCGCTGGCAAGCAGCCCGCCAATTTGCCGGAGAACTCAAGCAAATCCTCAGCAGTGCCCAGCAGCAACAACAAACCCTCGCTGCCCAGCGCTCCACCTGGCAAACCCTCCTCACCCACCACCCCGACCTCGCCCACTGGATCCAACAAACCTGGCAAACCCTCGACACCACCCTGGCATCCCTAGCCCAAATCCTCAAGGCTATTCAAGCCCAAAGCGATCCCGAGCACCTACAGGCACAACTAGAAGCAATCCACAAGCGCCTCGATCAAGCCTACCAAGCCCGCCAACACACTGCCCCGCTGGAGGACTACCAACGGCGACAGCAGAACCTCACCCAGGAACTGCACCAACTCCAAGAAACCATCGCCGACCTCCACTGGCACCTCGACGGCGACACCACCACCCGCCACCACTACCAAGAACTGCAAACCCACCTGCAAACCCTCGGGGATCCCCGCTCTCATTTGGCCCGCTGCCGACAGGAATATGCCAGCAGTGCCGATCTGGAGCAGCAATGGCACCATCTGCAAACCCACCTCCAACACACCCAGGGATCCCTAACGGCCTTGGAGCAGGAACTGGCTGCCTTTGGGGATTTAGAGCAGCAGGAGCAGCAGTGGCAGCAGGTATTGCAGGCCAGCCAACCCAGCTATCAAGCCTATTTGCAAGCCCAAGCTTTGGCTGCCACCCTAACGGAACGCCGGCAGCAATGGCAGCATCTGCAAGCCCAGATCCAGCACCTCGAGAGCCAACTCAGCCAACTTCACCAACAGCTAGAACAGCACCAACACAGGTGGGGATCCTCATTAGAGGAGGTGATTGCCACCCAGCAGGCAGAACTACAGGCCCTTGGGGATCCGCGGCGGCAGGTGGAGCAGATTGAGGAAGAGTTACAGGGGCGACCGCAGGTAGAGGAACAGTATGCGGGCTTGCAGCAGCAACGGCTGCAGACCCAGCAGCAGCGGCAGCAGCTAGAAGCGGCATTGCAGGCAACTGTGCATCTCGAGCCAGCTTTGCAGGAGATTCAAGAGCAGTTGCATCGTTGTCGCCCCGGCTACACCCGCTACCTCCAAGCCAAGCCCCACGCCGATCACCTGCCCCAAGCCCAGCAGCAGCAGCACCAAACTGAGCAAGTGTTTTTGCAACTACAGCAAAGGAGCCAGGCCCTAGAGGCGGAACTGCAGCAGTTGCAGGGGCGTTTTGATCCCCAACATTATCAAGCCCTAGAGCAGCAGCGCCGCGAACTGGCCGTACAGATAGCCCGGCTTGAGACCAGCCTAGCGGCCCTTAGCCCCCAGCGGCAGGAATTGCTCGAGCGCCTTGCTGACCTAGAGCAACGGCAGCAGGACTTACAGCAGCAGATTAACCGGCAGCAGCGGCAACAAGACCTTTATCAATTGATCAAAGTCATGCGGGGGATTTATCGGGATGCCGGGCCCCGTTTGGCAGAACTCTATCTCCAGAGCATCAACCAGACAGCGGATCAACTCTTTCGGGAGATCCTCAATCGCCCTGATGTCGGTCTGACCTGGACAGCGGACTACGATATTGTGGTGCAGGAAGGGGCGAGCCGGCGGCGGTTTGCCATGCTTTCCGGCGGAGAACAAATGAGCGCTGCCTTGGCAGTGCGGCTGGCCTTGCTCAAAACCATTGAAGAAGTCAGCATTGCCTTTTTCGATGAACCCACCACCAACATGGATCAGCAGCGGCGGCGCAACCTGGCAGAATCCCTAGGGCGCATCCGCTCCTTTGAGCAACTTTTTGTCATCAGCCATGATGACAGTTTTGAAAACCTCAGCGGGCATATTATCGACGTCACCAGGAGCTAACGAGCTAACTAAGTAAGGGCTAAAGATCGCACCTCCTGGAGATACTCTTGGGGAGAGAGGAGGCGGAAATGATGATCTTCCGTGAGTTGCAAAACCTGATCATGATAGGCCACCAAGGTGGGACGATGCCCCACACTCAGATAGCCCATTCCTCGACTGAGCAAGATTTCATAGAGGCGTTTTTCATTGGTAATATCTAGGGCACTGGTGGCTTCATCGAGAATCACATACTCGGGGCGGCTGACCAAAATGCGGGCAAAGGCCAAACGTTGCTGCTCACCCAAAGATAAAGTACTAGACCAATCCTGCTCACTGTCCCAGCCGAATTGCTCCGGCAAAGATCCCAAGTTCACCTCCTCCAAAATCCGCTGCAAATCCCCTTCATCGAGGTCATCTCGGTAATGGGGATAGAGGAGTTGGTCCCGCAGGGTGCCGAGGAGCATATAGGGTTTTTGGGGCAAAAACAAAATTCGCTCACTGGCCGGACGGATAATCAGCCCTTGCCCATTGTCCCAAAGCCCGGCAATTGCCCGCAGCAGCGAACTTTTGCCCGTACCACTGCTGCCCACCACCAATAGCCGCTGTCGCTCTGCCATCGCCAAGGTGAGATTTTCCACCAAAATCCGTTCCCCTTTAGGCGTTTTCAGGGTGACATCCTTGAGACTGAGGCGGCCATTTTCCTGGGTGAGGATGCGAGTTTGCTGTTCCATACCGCGGCGGGCCTGGCGATCCAACAGCAACTCATGAAAAGCCCCCAAACGGTTGATGCCAGCGGCAAAACCGGAAATACTTTGGATCTGATTGGTAATAATCGACAGGGAACTCAACACCTGGCTAAAGGCAATAAAAGCTTGGGTGATGGTACCGAAATCCACCTCCCCACGGAAATACATAGGCGCCACAATCAAATAGGGAACAATGCGAGTTAAAAAGTTATAGCCCCGCTGAAACACCCCGATCAGAGCCTGCCAAATAATCAAAAGATCAAAGTTTTTCAGAGCCTGCTCCAAGCGCCCTAGCACCTGCTGCTGCTCCCGCTGCTCCCCCCGGTAAAAAGCAATAGACTCAGCATTGTCCCGCACATGCACCATGCTGTAGCGGAAATTAGCCTCTAACCTGAGTTGATTAAAATTAAGCTTAATCAGTCGCCGCCCCGTTATGATGGCAATTGCTGTTCCCACCCCAGCATAGATCACCAGCCCCCCCGCTAAGGTGGGAGAAATACTATAGAGGATCCCTGTAAAGGCATAGAGGGTGAGGATCGAATCCAAAATATCCAAAATAAAATACAGAGTTGTATCGGTAAAAGAACTGACATCCTGGGTAATGCGTTGGTCGGGGTTATCAATTTCTGTATCGGCAGCATTAGAATCTAACTCATAATAAGCCCGGTCGGCAAAATAAAAGTTCAAGAAATAATTGGTCAGCCAGCGCCGCCAAAATAACCCCAACTTCTGCCGTAAATAGCCATAGCCAACCAAAATGGGAATCGCCGCCAGGATCACCCCTAAGTAAATAAACAAATACAGCCAAAAGACCGGCTCATCTTTTTGCTGCAGGGCCGTATCAAAAAATCGGCCAATAAAACTGATCATGACGTTGATGCGGTTGACGGTCAGCAGCAAAAACAGTAACGTCGTCAATAATCCCCACTGCAACCACTTGCCTCGCACCTGCTGCCGCGCCGCCACAAACGCCAGGGATCCCACGAGAACGGCCGCCAAAGCCAGAAAAACCGTTGGGGATGCCAGGGTTGCTTCCGTTTGGGCTATAAAGCCGGCGGCTGCCTGTTGGAAAAAATCCGGAAACAACCACTGCCCCACCTTAGCAATGGCAATCTCCACAAAGACCATCAAGCCAATCACAAAAACCGTGGCAGCCACCAGCAAGCCGGCAAATAACCAGCCGCCACCGGGAAAAATCGGCACAAAATAAGGCTGGGCAATGGTAACTAAACGCCGCCACAAACGGCGGTCAAAATTGAATTGCTGATTGTGGGCAGCATGGGAAGCAACGGAGGACATGGGCAGAACTAGGCAGTGACCAGTTCTCCCACTGTAGCTGAGGTAATAGCCTCATACAGTGCCCGCAGCTTCAATCCCACCAAAACCTGAATCACCCCCGAACCATTGCGGGATCCCGGATATTCGGGGTGTTTGCGCAGCAGTTCGGTCATTTCCCCGTAGTAGCGGGTATCAATGTTGCTGAGGTGCTGCTCGACGTAGGTGAGTTCTTCGAGGCGGTCAAACTGCCCGTCAATGGCAAAAATCGAGACCGGCTGGTCGAAGTAAATCCCCGGGCCGGAGTGGAGACGAATGCCGGGATAGGAGCAGGTAAGCTTCTTGCCGCAGGGGATCCAATCAATCGTGGAGCCTTCATCAAACAAGTAAATCGGCTTGAAGTGGGGCACCCCCTCCCGCTGAATCAGGCGAACTTGTAGGATTTTGTGTTCTTTGTCAATTTCTGGCAGCAGGGTGGTGGGGAGGATCTCGATGACGGCATCGGCGTAGCGCTTCTGAATATCAATGTAGGCCTCAAAATCGGGCCGTCGAGCTTCAATGGAGCGCAGTACATCTTCGTAGGTATGACCCCGTTCAGCCATGTCCCGCTGCACTTTCCAGGCAATTTTGATCTCGGGGCTGAGATCCAAATAAATCTTGAAATCTAATAAGTCCCGCACCCGCTTGTCATAGAGGGGATGGAGTCCCTCCAGGACAATAATATGATTGGGTTCGACTTTTTCCGGGCCCTCAATCATGCCGTTTTCGTGGTTGTAGATCGGCTTCATGACGCTTTCGCCGGCCTTGAGGGCAGCCGCCTGCTCGTACATTAGGTCAAAATTGTTGGCCCGGGGATCAAGGGCAGTGATACCGGTTTGTTTGCGCTGATAGCGGTCTAAGCTATGGTAGTCGTCAAGGCAGATGGTGGTAATCAGTTCGCTGCCAAAAAGGTCGGTCAAGCGGCGCAGAAAGGTGGATTTACCGCAGCCGGAGTCCCCGGCAACTCCAATCATCACAACCCGCTCTGGCTTGGCTTGCATACTGGCTCCTTCCTGCGTCTAAAGAAAAGCTAAAATCGCTTCAGTAGGACATTATACTACCGGCTGATCCCGCTCTCTCATAGGTCCTGCCCAAGTTTTCCCATGGAAGCCAATTCTGATCTGATGATGGTGCTGACGCTGGCTCTGGTAGCGGGCACAGGGGCGCAGTTGGTCTCGGTGTGGCTGGGGATCCCGAGTATTATTCTGCTGCTGGGGATGGGGGTGGTGTTGGGGCCGGATGGGCTGAATTGGCTGCATCCCCAGGTGTTGGGGGAGGGGTTGCAGGTTTTGGTCAGCCTGGCGGTGGCTTTGATTTTGTTTGAGGGGGGGTTGAATATCCGCCTGGAAGAGTTGCGGCAGGTGTCGGGGAGTTTGCGCAATTTGATTACGGTGGGGGCGCTGATCTCCTGGGTGGGGGGGTCGGTGGCGGCCCATTATTTGGGGGAGTTTCCTTGGCGGTTGGCCTGGCTGTATGGGTCGCTGGTGGTGGTGACGGGGCCAACGGTGGTGGGATCGATCCTGCGCCAAGCGCGGGTGGGGCAGGAGGTGAGTACGCTGCTGGAGGCGGAGGGGATTTTGATTGACCCATTGGGGGCGATTCTGGCGGTGACGGTGTTGCAGGCGGTGTTGTCGCCGCAGTTGTCGCCCTGGGAGTTGGCGTTGGTGGTGGGGGAACGGCTGGGGGTGGGCCTGGGGGTGGGGGTGGTGGGGGGGGTGACGCTGGATTGGCTGCTGCGACGCTCGTCGGTGAGCGATAAGCTGCTCAATGGGGTGGCGGTGGCGGGGGTGCTGGGCACCTATGCGGCCAGCCAGGCACTTTTGTCGGAATCGGGGCTGCTGGCGGTGGTGCTGGCGGGGATGATTGTCCGCTGGCGCTCGACACCGGAGGAGGCGGAACTGCTCAGCTTTCAGTCCCAGTTGGGCAATCTGGCCATTGGACTGTTGTTTGTGCTGCTGACGGCTAATCTCTCCCTGCGAGCGGTGGCAGCTTTGGGCTGGGGGGCGGTGGGGACGGTGGCGGTGCTGATGCTGGCGGTGCGGCCGCTGGCGGTGTTTGTGGCAACCTGGGGCAGCGGTCTGTCCTGGCAACAAAAGCTGTTCATGGGCTTGGTGGCACCGCGGGGGATTGTGGCAGCTTCTGTGGCCTCTTTGTTCGGTCTGGTGCTGACGGCTAATGGCATTACCGGGGGGGATGCCCTCAAGGCACTGGTGTTTTTGACTATTGCCCTGACGGTGGTGGTGCAGGGGCTGCTGGCCCGGGGACTGGGACACTGGCTGGGCCTAGACCGAGAACGCCTGACGATGATTATTGGACAGCACATCCTCAGTTGGCATCTGTTGCAGGAGCTGCAGGCCCAAGGGGAAAAGGCCTACGGCATTGCCCACCTCACCCGCGCAGAAAACCCAGCCCCCGGGATCCCGGAGGGGTTGATGTTGGTGGGGGATGCGCTGCAGGAGCAGGGGCAAATTCCGGTGCTGCTCAGCCAAGCCCAGACGATCCTGGTGATGACGCTTAATGGGGGGGTGAATCGGCTTTTGGCTGGGCAGTTGGCCCGCCGCTATCCTCAGGCACGCATCCGGGCGGTGGTCAGCGATGCCAGCGCTTTGCCCCCGGGGGTGGAGCCACTGCCCATCAGCCTCGACACCCTCTCCCGCTGGATCCAAGGCCTGCTCCATGAAGAATTGGTCTGGGGGAGGCTGCGGGATCCGGGGGCAGGGGAGGTGATTTTAGGGTACCAAGAAGGGGTGCTCACCTGCTTTCCAACCAACCCCGGGGATCCCGCCTGGGGGTTGTTGGGGGTGGTGGCAGCGGAGTTCGTCAGGGATTCGGTTTCATGAATCGGCCTATGAATCAATAGCCATCCTGACCTGAGGAAAGGGGGACGGGTGCGGATTAGGGATCCCGGATTCGACGGCCCTATTCAGGATTGGGTCAAGGTCTTGAACCAAATCAGTTTTAGGGAGATTAAACCCTGGCAGTATTTTTTTCGGGATCCCAATTAGGTTAAAAAATTGCCTGGGAATAAGCTCAAGTTCAGTGTCATATTTCTTAGTCATCCCAAAATCTCCTCTCTTGCTTTGGGACGGGTCAAGAAAAAAGACGGGTAGAACTAGTCCGGCAAGCGCCAGCCCGGCTTGAGTACCGCCCGGGCCCGGGCAATCACCAAACAATCATCCGGCACATCCTCGGTAATCGTAGAACCCGCCGCAATCGTCACCCCTTTCCCCACCTGAATCGGCGCGACCAAAACCGAATTAGCCCCCGTTTTGCTGCCAGAGCCAATCACCGTCTGGTGCTTCCGCCGCCCGTCGTAATTGGCAAAAATCGTCCCAGCACCAATGTTCACCTGCTCCCCAAGCACCCCATCCCCCAAATAGGCCAAATGGGCCGCATTACTGCGGGATCCCATGTGGGTTTTCTTCACCTCCACAAAGTTGCCCAAACGACAGTGGTCAGCAATCACGCTGTTCTGGCGAATATGGGTATAGGGACCGACGGTGCAATAGTCGCCAATCTGGCTGTCACTGACCACCGCAAACACCACCTGACAATGCTGCCCAATCTGACTGTTCTCAATCACACTGCCCGGGCCAATCCGGGATGCCGCTCCCACTTGGGTTGTTCCCCGCAAGTGCGTCTGGGGCTCTAGGACAACATCGGCAGCCAAAACCACTTCATCATCCAAACTGACACTGTCGGGATCCCAGATAGTGACCCCAGCGGCCATCCAGTGCCGTTTCAGGCGATTTTGCCACACCTGATAGGCCTGGGCCAATTGGAGGCGGTCGTTGATCCCCAGCAGTTCATCGGCATCTTCCACATCTAGCGCCAGGGCATAGTTGACGAGGGTGACGGCATCGGTGAGGTAATATTCCTGCTGTTGATTGTTGGTTTGGAGGCGGGGCAACACCTCCAGCAGCGCCGGCACCCGAAAACAGTACACCCCCCCATTCACCCGCCGCTGCAACCGCTGCTCCGGCGTACAGTCTTTTTCCTCAATGATTGCCGTGACTCGGCCCTGACTGTCACAAAACACCCGCCCATAGCCCTGGGGATCTGCAACTAGTGCTGTCAGGATGGTGGCATCACCGGCGTGGCCGGTGTGGGTGGCCAGCAGGTGCTTGAGGGTCTCCGGGCGCAACAAGGGCACATCCCCATTCAGGATCAACAGGGATCCGGAAAAGTCTTCCAGATGGGGGATGACCTGCTGGACCGCATGGCCGGTGCCCCGCTGCTGGGTTTGCTCCACAAAGGTGACCGGGTAGCCCTGGAGAGCTTGGCGCACCTGATTTTGCCCATAGCCCACCACCACCCAGATCCGATCCGGTGCCAACGGCAGCACCGCCCGCACCACCCGCTCCACCAAACTCAGGGATCCCAAACGGTGCAACACCTTGGGTAGCCCCGGTGAACGCATCCGCGTCCCCTGCCCCGCCGCCAAGATCACCACCCCTACCCCCATACCCATCTCCTTTGTAAACATTTGTCACGAAAATAAGCCGGCCCCGCTTTCCCTTGGGGATCCCCCTAGGATTAAATGGTAGTGTTGACCTGGATAAAACTGGCTTTGATAAGTGGAGCATTATGGTGAGCAAAGCGGTGTGGCAGCGGCTATGGCGGCAGATGGTGGGGTTGGTTTGCGTGGTGGTGCTGGGCTGGCCGGTGGCAGCCGTGGCGATCCCCAAAATTAACCCCGACAGTGTGGAAGCCCGCACGGTGGCCTTTTCGGAAACCCAGAATATTACCTTGACCCCGGAAGAACTGACCAAGGGGAAGAAGTTGTTTAATACAGCCTGTGCCCAGTGCCATGTGGGGGGTGCTTCCTATACCAACCCGGATGTGGGGCTGAAGTTGGAGGAATTGGCTCTGGCCAATCCTCGTCGGGACAACATCTTGGCCATTGTGGACTACGTGAAAAACCCCACCACCTACGATGGCATGGAGTCACTGTTGGAGTATCACCCCAACACCCAGTTGAAAACTGAGTTTCCCAAACTGCGCAACCTCACCGATGAGGACCTGAAGCTGATTGCTGGGTTTATTCTCTACGAGGCCAAAAATCTCCCCGGCTGGGGCGGCACCAAGAGCGATACCCACAGCGACATGAGCAAGTACATTTCCTAACCATGTCCTGGTTATCCCTGCTGCTAGCCGGCTTTCTCTCCCTCTGGGTCTGGGCTGTCCCAATCTGGGCCAAAACCGATCCCTACGTCAGCACCTATCTGCAGGCCCGGGATCCCATCGACCTGCCTTGGACGGCGACGGCGACGGTTACCCTGACGCCGGAACAGTTGAGCCAGGGCAAGCAGTTGTTTGAGCGCCACTGTCTCAATTGCCATGTGGGGGGAACCACCCTGCCCAATCCAGCGGCTTCCTTGTCTTTGGGGGATTTGCGGCGGGCCCAGCTCGATACCCTGGCGGCTCTGACCAGCTTCCAGCGGGATCCCGGGGATGAGTGTCGGCGGGTATCGCCCCGTTGGTTATCGGATCAGGAGTTGCTGGTGTTGGAGGGGTTTGTGTTGCAGGCAGCGCGGGTGGCTCCCGGCTGGGGTACCGAAACCTTCAGCAGCGCCGGCATGGGCTAGAATCAAGGCTACCTGCTGAGGTTCCCCTGATGTCCTTGCCCCGTGTTCCTCGCCATCGTTCCCGCCCCAAGTTACGGGCTATTCCCCGGCAGAAAAGTGCTGCCGCTGCCTATGCGGAAATGCAGCAGTTGGCCGTAGAAAAGCAGCGGCTCCAGCAAGAGCTAGATTATCTGGAGGAACGCCGCCTGCAAATTCAGGAGCGCTTTCAAGAAATCAACCAAGCCCTGGCCAAACTAGCGGAAGCCGCGCAGCAGTACGGCGAAAAACCCACCCCTTCCCCCCCGCGGGCGGCAGGCTTCTCGCCGATGGTGATCGACTACTAATTTTTTAATTTTTCTGTAAGCTGGCCAGGGTCTCGAGAAAACCGGGGTAGGAAATGCCGATACTCTCTGCCCCCACCACCTCCGTTGTCCCCCCGGCCACCAACCCGGCAATCACCAAACTCATGGCAATGCGGTGATCCCCGTGGCTGTGCACCACCCCCCCCTGCAATCGGGATCCGCCCCTGATCTCCAGCCCATCCGGCAACTCTGTCACCTTGGCCCCCAGCCGCCCCAACTCCTGGGCCATGGCACTCAGTCGGTCACTCTCCTTCACCCGCAGTTCCGCCGCATCCCGGATCACCGTCGTCCCCTCAGCACAGGCCGCCGCCACCGCCAAAATCGGAATCTCATCAATCAACCGCGGAATCAGGGATCCGGCAATGGTACAGCCCTTGAGGGGAGCGGAGCGCACCTGCAAATCAGCAATCGGCTCCCCGGCCACCTCCCGGAGGCGCAGCAACTGCACCTCAGCCCCCATCGCCCCCAGCACATCCACAATGCCAGTGCGAGTGGGATTCACCCCCACATTGCTGATGACAATCTCACTGTCTGGCACCACACTGCCCGCCACCAGCCAAAACGCCGCCGAACTGATGTCCCCCGGCACCACCACCCGCTGCCCCCGCAGTCGGGATCCCCCACGGATGCGGGTGGTATAGGTTTGGGGATCGCTGTCCAGATCGGCACCAAACGCCTTGAGCATCCGTTCCGAGTGATCCCGGGACAGCATTGGTTCTGTGACCAGGGTTTCGCCCGCCGCCAGTAGTCCCGCCAGCAGCAGGCAGGATTTCACCTGAGCCGAAGCGATAGGGGAATGGTAGTGGATGCCCTTGAGGGCTTGCCCCTGCACCGCCAGGGGCGCCAGACTTCCCCCTTGCCGGCCCCAGATGTGGGCGCCCATCTGTCGCAGCGGTTCTACCACCCGTTTCATCGGTCGTGAGCGCAGGGAATCATCCCCCGTCACCGCAAAAAACTGCCCCCCCTGCCCCGCCAGGATCCCGAGCATCAAGCGCAAGGTGGTGCCAGAATTGCCGGCATTGAGCACATCATGGGGTTCTTGCATCTGATCCAGCCCGATGCCCTGCACCACCACCCGTTGGGTATTGAGGGGAGAAATCTTGGCTCCGAGGGCTTGAAAGCAAGCTGCCGTACTGCGGGGGTCTTCCCCGAGTAGCAAGCCCTCGATCACCGTTTCCCCCTCCGCCAGGGATCCCAGCATCAGGGCCCGGTGGGAGATGGACTTGTCCCCGGGAACCTGGATGTGTCCCCGCAGGGGCAGGCCGGGCTGGACGGTCACAGAACTCGATTGAGCAATCATAATCAGCTTGGGTGGCGTTTTCTTAGCCTACACCTTCCGGCGGGCGGATTTGCTAAAAGCCTGCATTAAGCACTTGCAGGGAAAAAAGTTTTGGTGAAGGCAGTGGCTATTTCGGCAGCCTGGGTGGGTTGGATTTTTTGGCGGCAGCGGCGCTGGCAGATCCCACCATTGTCATTTGGGTAAAATCCTACCCAGCTTATTGCAAAAAATCATCAATACCATCCATTTTGGGCACTTGTCAAGACAGAATCAGACTTTTAGGATGAGAGTTAAAGATTTGTGAGATGACTATGGCAACCACTCAGTTAATCCAGGCATTTAGTCAGACCAAAGCCAACGTGATTGGTCTGGACATTTCGGTAACAGAGCCAGTTTGCCAGGGGTTAAATCATCTTTTAGCCAGCTATCAAGCCCTCTACTTACAGTACCAAAAGCATCATTTTGTGGTGGAAGGGGCTGATTTTTATCAACTGCACCAATTTTTTAAGGACTGCTATGAAGAGGTTGCCGAGCATGTCCACGACCTCGGGGAGCGGCTAAATGGGCTAGGGGGAGTGCCGGCGGCGAGCTTTGCGACCCTGGCGCGGCTGTGCTGCTTTACCCCGGAAGAAGATGGAGCCTACGGTGCCCGGGCGATGCTAGAGCATGACCTGGGGGCGGAACAGGCAATCCTGACAGTGGTGCGGGCCCAAGCCACCCAGGCAGAAAGTCTGGGGGACCGGGCAACCCGCTATTTACTGGAGGGGATCCTGCTGAAAAGCGAAGAACGAGCCTATCACATTGGCCATTTTCTGGCAGATGATCGGCTCTAAAGCCCGTAAAAATCTGGGCCCGAGCCCTCATAACTGGGGTTGACGCGCAAATTGAGATGGGGACAGACAATTTCGCAGGTGCGGCATTGGATGCAGTTTTCCAGGGCCATAGCGTGGATCTTTTCCCCATCTCGCAGCCGAATCTGGTGCACTTCGGCGGTGCAGTCGGCAACACAGGGGGTGGGTTTGCCAAGGCGGTCATAGGTGGCGATGCAGCGCTGACAGGTCTCGGCACTCCACTCCTGGATGTGGCGGGGATGCTCGCTGTAACGGGGGGCAGCAAAAAAGACCGCATCCGGACGAGAAAAGTAAACGCTGCTCTGACGGGGGGAATGCCCATTGGGCAGAGCATAGGCAGGGGTAAACTCCGGCTGGATCCGCTCATGGCAGGGGACATAGGTGACGGGATCCCGAGCTTGGGTGCGGCCGGTGATCAGGCTGAAGGCGCGCCAGGTTTCTTGGCTACGTTTGAGGGGGTTTTGTAGCCCCACCTTCAAGCCCCCTAGCCAGGGGTGGCCGCGGTCAACGGATTGGCAGACTTGGGGCAGGTAGTCACTCAGAAGGCGGCTATTTTCCAGGAAGGCTTGGCGGAAGTAGCGGCTAGTAAACAGGCTCTGGCCGACAAAGCTTGCCATCACCCGCTGCTGATAGCTCTCCAGCACCTGAAAATCCTGCTTCCAGAAAGCTGTGTGGAGGAGCTCGGCGGCAATGTAGCCCGTTTCCATGGCCCGATCCACGCCGGAGAGGCTGCCCACATCCAACACCCCCAGCGCATCCCCTAGCAGCAACGCCCCCGGCACCTGAAAGCGAGTCGGTAAACTGTAGTAGCCCCCCTCCGGGATCACCGCCGCCCCATACTTGAGCAGGGTGCCCCCCGCCAGCATCTCCCGAATCCAGGGATGGGCCTTAAACTCCTGCAAGCGCTCCTGGGGATTCAAACCGGGATTTTCACTGTCCAAGCCAATAATCAACCCCACAGCCAAACGGTTGTGCCGCAGCCCATAGACAAACCCACCGCTAAAACTGCCGTCCAAAACCGGGTAGCCCAAGGTATGCCACACCTGCCCCTGGTAATCCCCCGGCACCTGCCAGGTCTCCTTCACCCCCACCGACCACAACTGGGGATTGGGACGCAACCGATACTTGGCAATCAAATCCTTCGACAAAAACCCTTTGTCCCCAAAACAGATGTAGTCCGCATAGACCACATCCTCCGTAGTCACCCCGGAATCGCTCACCCGCACCCCAATCACCTGATCTTGATCCCCATAGAGAATCTCATGGGCCGCAAACCCCGGAAACACATCCACCACCACGTTGGGGATCCCTTTGGCTTTGTCCAAGAGGCGATCGGCCAGCCAGCGCACCACATGGCTGAGGGTAAGAATCAAATAGCCTTCCTTTTTGAAGCCATCGGGAATAATCGCCGCCGGCAAGTCCCACTTGGCTTGGGATCCCAAAACGCTCAGATGGTTGTGGGTCACCCGCCCTTCGATGGGAAAGCCATTGCTTTCGTAGTCGGGAAAGACCTTGGCAATCACCCGTGGATGGGTGATAGCACCGCTGACAATGTGCCCGCCAAATTGAGGGGACTTTTCCAGAATGGCCATGGTCAGCTTCAGACCACTGGCCTGGGCCAAATCCAGTAAATGGTGGGCCAAAATTAAATTGGAGGTGCTGCCCCCCACCAACAGCAGTTGATAGTGAATTGGCTCCGACACAACAATCCCCCTCAGGCTCAGCCCTGATCCTAGTCGTGCCCCGACCAGCCCTGGGGAAAACTTCGGTTTGATTTCGGGATCCCCGTTTGTGGCATCATAGGTAAGGTTAGCGAATGGGCAGGCCTGCCCCCTACCTGGCTATATCTGCCCGTTATGAGTTTGGAGTTATGCTAGCACCTGATCGTCCTGTGTCTGGGGTGGCGCTGGTTCCCCATGAGGTGAAAGATCTGAGTTTAGCGCCGTTGGGTCGGCAGCGGATTGCTTGGGCAGCCCGGGAAATGCCGGTTTTGGCCCAGATTCGCCAGCGCTTTGCGGCCGAAAAGCCTTTGGCGGGGCTGCGCTTGGTGGCCTGCTGCCATGTGACCACGGAAACCGCCAATCTGGCTTTGACTTTACAGGCTGCTGGGGTGGAGGCTGTGTTGATTGCTAGCAATCCCCTTTCCACCCAAGATGATGTGGCGGCCAGTTTGGTGGCGGACTACGGGATTTCCGTTTTTGCCATCAAAGGGGAAGATGTGGAGACCTACCGGCGCCATGTACAAATCGCTTTGGACCATCGCCCCAATTTAATCATTGATGATGGGGGGGATGTGACGGCGGAGTTGATTCAACACCGCCAGGAGCAAATCCCTGATTTGATCGGCACAACGGAAGAAACCACCACGGGTTTGGTGCGGCTACGGGCCATGCTCAACAGTGGGGTGCTGACGTTTCCGGTGATGAGCGTCAATGATGCCGATACCAAACACCTCTTCGACAACCGCTATGGCACCGGCCAGTCCACCCTCGATGGCATCCTGCGGGCGACCAATATCCTTTTGGCAGGGCGGACAGTGGTGGTGGCCGGCTACGGCTGGTGTGCCAAAGGGGTGGCCATGCGCGCCAAGGGCATGGGAGCCAATGTGATTGTGACGGAGGTCAACCCGGTGCGAGCCTTGGAAGCGGCCATGGATGGCTTCCGGGTGATGCCTATGGCCGCCGCTGCCCCGCTAGGGGATGTGTTTATCACGGTCACCGGCAATAAACACGTGATCCGCCGGGAACATTTCGCCGCCATGAAAGATGGGGCAATTGTCTGCAATTCCGGGCATTTCGACATCGAAATTGACCTGGTGGCCCTAGGAGAGCTGGCTACCCATCGCCGCCCCGTGCGCCCCTTCGTGGAAGAATACACCCTGGACAATGGCAAAACCGTGATCGTCTTGGGGGAAGGACGCCTGATCAACCTGGCCGCTGCCGAAGGACACCCAGCCAGTGTGATGGACATGAGCTTCGCCAACCAAGCCCTCGCCTGCGAATACCTGGTGAAAAATCGCGGCTCCCTCCAGCCGGGACTGCATCCAATCCCAGCGGAGGTGGATCAGGCCATTGCCCGGCTAAAGCTGGCAGCGATGGGAATTGCCATCGATGATCTCACCCCCGAACAAATTGAGTACATGCATACCTGGACTGCCGGCACCTAATCTACAAAAAAGGGATCCCGAAGCCGGGATCCCTAGAGGGGGTTTAGGGTAGGGTGTTAGCTACCGACGATGCCCCCGTCGATTTTGGTGATGGCGACGACTGCCGGGCGGGGAGGCATCCCTTCTTGGAAGTCGGGCCAGCGGGTGGAGGGGTTATCGAAGGTGGAGTCCTTGTCATCGCCGGGGTGCTGGACGGCAACGAAGAGGGTTTTGTTATCAGGGGTGAAGCGGGGGCCACACAGTTCGGCACCGCTGGGGCACTGGAAGAAGCAGCGGGTTTGGGCAGCCGCCTTACCGCTGACATCACAGGCCCAGACCCCATCGGCAACCCCAAAATCCGGGAATCCATCCGTGGCAATCCACATCCGTCCTTGGTTATCGAACTCGACGTTGTCGGGATTGGCAAACCAGCCGTTTTCCGTCACGCCAGGGCCGTACTTAGCGCCATGGGAGCGCTGCTTGGGATTACCGGCGCGGATAAACACTTTCCAGTCATAGACCAGGGCAGTGTGGTCGGCATTTTTACCGCTGCCACCAGGGGGGATCATCTCGATAATGTGTCCCCAGAGGTTGTTGTGGCGTTGGTTGGCCGCATCCACCTGGTCGGGGGTACGGCGGTCGTTTTTGGTCAACAGGGCATAGACGCGACCGTTGACAGGGTTGATATCCACATCTTCCGGGCGATCCATTTTGGTAGCCCCCAGCAAATCCGCCGCCCGCCGGGCCTCAATCACCACATCCGCCTGACTGTTGAAGCCATTTTCCGGCGTGAGGCGGCTAGTGCCAAAGACCAAGGGCAACCAGACTACCTTGCCGTTGGCATCAAACTTGGCCACGTAGAGGGTGCCTTCATCGAGGAGATCCAGGTTGGCTTCCCGGTTGTTGGGGTTGTAGCGTCCTTTGCTAACAAACTTATAGATGTAGTCAAAGCGTTCGTCATCACCGCTATACACCACCACCTGTCCGTTGGGAGCCACCACCACCGAGGCATTCTCATGCTTGAAGCGGCCCAGGGCGGTGCGCTTTTTGGGCATGGAGTTGGGATTATAGGGGTCAATTTCCACAATCCAGCCAAACTTCATGGCTTCGTTGGGCTCCTTGGTGACATCAAAGCGGTCGTAGTACTTGGCCCAGGCCGGATAGGCAGGTTTGCCGGTGATGCCGTAGCGGGTGTAGGCCGCTCCCTCCGCTTTGCCTGAGAAGTACTGGTGGAAGTTTTCTTCCGCCGTCAAGTAGGTGCCCCAGGGGGTCCAGCCACCGGCACAGTTGTTGATGGTACCGATGACAAACCGCCCTTCCGGATCGGTGCTGGTTTTCAGGCGGGCATCCCCAGCCGCCGGGCCCGTGAGCTGGATGCGGGTGTTGCTGAGGCGAATCGCCCGGTTGTAGGGACTGTTGGGCACCACTCGCCAGGTGCCGTTTTCTTTGCGGACTTCGATCAGCGATACCCCGTGGGCCGCCAATTCCACATCCACCTGCTCCTTGGTCAGCTTGCTCTGGGCCTCATCGTCATCCTTAAACCCAGGGAACATCAAAGCGGTGTTGGTGTACTCGTGGTTGACCGCCAGGATGCCGTTGTCACTGTTGTTCGAACCATAGGGCAAGGGGAAATAGGCAATCATGTCATTGTTGTAACCAAACTGACGCAGCTGCTTGTCCCCCGTTTGGTTCTGGGGATCAAAAGCCGGCCCCCCCGCCGTCAAGGGATCCCCCCAGCGGATGACGATATCCGCCTTGTAGCCCGGCGGCACATGGTGGGTCTTATCGTAGCCGTGCTTAACTTCCGCAAAGGTCAGGGTGGAGACGGGATCCCCTTCGGCAGCGGTGGCATGACTCAACAGGGATCCCACCAAGCCCATGGCGGCGGTGGCACTTACCCCTTGCAGAGCGGCCCGGCGAGTGAGACGGGCCTCCAGGATCTCGGCAAAAGTGGGATTGTTGGTGGGATTGGAGCCAATATCCTCAGGATCAGGACCAGAAAAAGGAAAACGCATATGCAAACCTTGAAAAAAGATAAAGAAATCGACAATAATAAAAAAACAACCCTCCTAGCTTTCCAGTTCAACTGTCCGGCGAACTTTCCAGCGATGGAGAGACATTCATACACCAAACACACCGCGGCTACGGCCATTTAGCCACTCATGTTCTAGACAAAAAAGCTGCTTCTGTCAGTTAACCCAAGGTGATCCCTTTTTTATGAAGCCGTTAAAGTTAAAAGCTTATCCAGAATAATTCTCATTAGAGTTAATCAAGTAGGTGCAAAAGGTGAGATGGGGATGGATTTCTTGCCGGACTAGCTGATAGCGGCTGGGAACAAATTGTTGATAATCCGGAAAAAAAGTATCCCCTGGGTAATCCTGCTCAATCAGGGTCAGCTCCAAACGGTGGGCCAGGGGCAAAGCCTCCGCAAATATACCTGCCCCCCCACCCACAAACACTTGCTCCGTCGTCGCCGCCGCCACAGCCTGCTCCAGGGATCCCGCCCAATCCACGTCAGCATAGCGACCGGCCCAATGGGGATCCCGGCTGAGGATGATCATCTGGCGACCGGGGAGGGGGCGGCGGTGCAGTTCCAGATCCCAAGTGCGGCGGCCCAGAATCAAGGTCTGGCCCCAAGTCAAGCGGCGAAAGCGCTGTAAATCCAAAGCCAGCGGCGGCCAGGGCAAGCGCCCCCGAGCACCAATCACCCGGCGGCGTCCCGCCATGGCAGCAATGATGATGATCTCTGGCTTCAGATCCCTTCCTCCTCCCTTTCATCCTGGGGGTCGGTTGCCTCAAGCCACTGCAACACCGCCTCATTCCAGCCCTCCGGCGGCGGCAACTCAGCCTTCGGCCACAGGGATTGCCGCAACATCTCCTCATGCTCCCCCGGCAAAATCACCGCCTGATCCATCCACGGCAAAAACCCCTGATCCTGGGGATCCCAACCCACCCCAAAGGACAGCACATGCCCAAGATGCTGGCGATAACACTGCAACAACATCGGGATCCCCTGCCCGTGGTGGGCATTGAGGAGCCAATAGTGGGGGGGGAAGGGCACCGGTAGCCGCTGCACCCGCAGGGGAAATCCCAAGGGCGGAGCCGCCGCCAAAGCCGCCCGCAACCGCTCGGGATCGCCGCTGTAGCTAAACACTTCACTGTAGAGGCGGTGTTGGGCTTTTTCGGCTGCCGCCAAAGGGATACCGAGGGTGAGGGCCAATTCCGAGGCTGTCCAGTCGGCGAAGCTGATCAGATCGGCCTGCAGTTGGGTGCGTAGATGGTGGAGGATGGGTTTGAGGCGGGGGCGCAGTTCCCCACAGACCAACACCCGCCAGCCGTCACGGATTTGCCAGCGTTGGTCGAACACCGAGGCCGGGAAATAGTCAAGGGGTACATAGACAGCGCTGCCCCCCTCCACCACCAGAGGGTGATGGAGATGCCATTGTTGGCAGATATCTTGGAGTTCTTCCAGGGTGCGGTAGCTGCACAGCACCAGGGGGATAGCTCGGCGTTCCAGGGCTAGCAGGGCCGGGCGCACCGCCCCATAACTGAGTCGCAGCGGATCGATCAGGGTACTGAGACTAGAGAACACAATCCGCATGGTCGAATCCAGCCACCAGCCAGTAGTGTATCGAACTTCTTAGCGCGCGGGGACGGAAAAGGCTTACACTGATCTCGGAACTGCTGCGTTCAAAGGATCCGGAAAATGGCTGCCACCTTAGAAGAGCTTGCAATTAATACGATTCGGTTTCTGGCTGTGGATGCGGTGCAAAAAGCCAATTCTGGACACCCTGGCTTGCCGATGGGGGCAGCGCCCATGGCCTATGTGTTGTGGCAGCAGTTTATGAAGTTTAACCCCCGCAACCCCAAGTGGGTGGATCGGGATCGGTTTGTGTTGTCTGCGGGGCACGGTTGTATGTTGCAGTATGCCCTGCTGCACCTGACCGGCTACGATGTCAGCCTGGAGGATTTGCAGCAATTCCGCCAGTGGGGCAGTAAAACCCCCGGTCACCCGGAAAACTTTGAAACCCCTGGGGTGGAGGTGACCACCGGGCCTTTGGGACAAGGGGTGGGGAATGCGGTGGGGTTGGCGATTGCTGAGGCCCACCTAGCCGCGCGCTTCAACAAACCCGGGCACACCATTGTTGACCATTACACCTATGTGATTTTGGGGGATGGCTGCAACATGGAGGGGGTGGCTTCTGAGGCGGCCTCCCTGGCGGGGCACCTGAAGTTGGGCAAGCTGATCATGCTCTATGACAGCAACCATATTTCCATTGATGGCAGCACAGACCTGGCTTTTACCGAAGATGTGGGTAAGCGCTATGAGGCCTATGGCTGGCATGTGCAAAAAGTAGAAGACGGCGACCACGACTTGAAAGCCATTGCTGAAGCCCTTGCCAATGCCAAAGCCGTCACTGACAAACCCTCTTTGATTATTGTTACCACCACCATCGGCTATGGTTCCCCCAACAAGGCGGGCACAGCCGATGTCCATGGAGCCCCCCTGGGGGTGGACGAGGTGAAGCTCACCAAAGAAAAGCTGGGTTGGCCCCTAGAGCCAACCTTCTGGATTCCCGAGGAAGTCTTGGCCCATTTCCGCACGGCCGTTGACAAGGGGGCACAAGCGGAGGCGGAGTGGAATGCCCGCTTTGCCGCCTATGAAGCCGCCTATCCGGTGGAAGCGGCCGAGTTTAAGCGCATCATGGCTGGGGAATTGCCCACGGGCTGGAAGGAAGAGTTGATCGCCAAGGTGGCCGAGATTCCCAAGGAGTCCACCCGCAATTTGTCCAAGTTCTGTCTCAATGCCCTAGCTCCGGTGGTGCCGGAGTTGCTAGGTGGGTCGGCAGATTTAGCCCACTCCAACATGACCTACCTGAAGGGGCTGCCGGATTTTCAGCCGGGGTCGTACCATGGGCGGAACTTCCGCTTTGGGGTGCGGGAGCATGGCATGGGAGCCATTGCCAATGGGATGGCGTTGCATGGGGGCTTGATTCCCTACGACGCTACCTTTTTGATTTTTAGTGATTACATGCGGGCGGCGATCCGGCTTTCGGCCCTGTCCCAGGTGCGGGTGTTGCACATTATGACCCACGATTCTGTGGCCCTGGGGGAAGACGGCCCCACCCACCAGCCCATTGAAACCCTAGCTTCCCTGCGGGCTATTCCCAATCTCTATGTGTTCCGACCGGCGGATGCCCGGGAAACGGTCGGTGCCTACATTGTGGCTTTGGAATCGGCCAAGACTCCCTCGATTTTGGCCTTCACCCGCCAGGCAACGGTGGCCCAACCGGGAACATCCATTGAAGGCACTGCCAAGGGGGCCTATGTGGTGGTGGCTGCCGAAAATCCAGACCTGATCATCCTGGCCACGGGTTCAGAATTGGACCTGGCGGTGAAAGCCGCCGCCGCCCTCAAGGAAGAAGGCAAAGCGGTGCAGGTGGTGTCGATGCCCTGCTGGGAGCTGTTTGAACTGCAATCCCCAGAATACAAAGCCAGTGTCATTCCTCCGGGGGTGAAAAAGCGCATCTCCATCGAGGCCGGCTGCACCATGGGCTGGCACAAGTACGTCGGCAGTGAAGGGGTGGTGATCGGTATTGATCGCTTCGGGGCTTCCGCTCCCGGACCGGTGTGCATGGAAAAATTGGGGATCAGCCTCAATAATCTGCTCACCCAAGCCCGCGCCCTGCTAGCCTCCTCAACTCAATGACGCCAATCCTCAGGTTTGTTGTTGCTGTGCTGCTGAGCCTGGCTTGCCTAGGCGGCTGTGCGGGATCCCGGGGTGCTGAGCTGACGTTGGTCAGTTTTGCGGTCACCCGGGGTGCCTACGAGGGGATTATTCCTGAATTTCGCCGGCACTGGCAACAGACCCATGGGCAGTCGGTGCAGATTTTTGCCAGCTATGGGGGTTCGGCAGCCCAGACCCGGGCTGTGATCGACGGGTTGGATGCAGATGTGGTGGCTTTGGCCATGGCTTTGGATGTGGATCGGATCGTCGAAGCCGGGGATATGGATCCCGATTGGCGGGAGGAGTTTCCTTTCCAGAGTACTGTCACCCGTTCGACGGTGGTGATTGTCACCCGCCCCGGCAATCCCAAAAATATTCACACCTGGGCTGATCTCACTCGCCCTGGCATCACCGTCATCACCCCCAACCCCAAAACCTCCGGCGGTGCCCGCTGGAACTTCCTAGCCATCTGGGGGTCAGTCACCCAAACCGGGGGATCCCCAGAGGAGGCGTTGGCGTTGACACGGGGGATTTTTGAGCATGTGACAGTTTTGCCGAGGGATGCTCGGGAGGCAGCGGATGTTTTTTTCCAAAAGGGTCAGGGGGATGCCTTGATTACCTATGAGAACGAAGTTTTGCTGGCGAGATTGCGGGGTCAGGATTTGCCCTATGTGATTCCCGAGGCTAGTATTTCCATTGACAATCCTGTGGCGATTGTGGATGCCAATGTGGCTCGCAAGGGCAATCAGGAGGTGGCACAAGCATTTGTTGATTTTTTGTTTTCCCCCCTGGCCCAGCGGGAGTTTGCCAAGGTAGGTTTTCGCCCGGTCAATCCTGAGGTTGCCAGGGAAGTTGCCGATCGCTTCCCCCCAGTCAAGCAGCTGTTTACGGTGGAGGATTTGGGGGGTTGGCAGCGGGTTCAGCAGCAATTTTTTGCTGATGGAGCGATTTTTGACCAGATTCAGACCGGCCTTGCTGCTAGCCTTGGATAATAATAACTACAACCAAAATCCTCTTTGAGATTACTGAGAACAATCAGGGCGAATCCACCCTTCAGTTTACTTCAGTTATCAAAAATACCCTTTAGCTGCTCCAACACATCCCATTTTGAGAATGGGACAGCCTACACAAAGGATAAGCTAAAAGTAGATCCCTAACTGTCAAGAAGAATGAACCACCTATGCTTATTACTAATAATTATTTTTTACAGGGATCCCGAAAGGATGGGGAGATAGGGATTCCGATGAGGAGGGTCTTATGTCCCTAGGGAGGCTGAGGGGATTTGCGGATTGATAGGTGAATGTCTAGAGAGATGGGCCTAGAGTGGATAGGACGGTAGATCCCCTCATCCCTAGCCTTTTTCGCAGCAGGGAAAAACAGGATGACAACGCTGTTGCTGAAGTCAGTGCACTAGGCTAGGGGGCACAAGTGAATTGATGGGTTGGATTGATCAGGGAACTAGTTTGGGATAGTTTTCAGACGGCCGTTAGGGAATTGAGGACTGCTTCGGGAAAGCGGGGATGAAAGCGGGGCTGATGCCACTGAATTAACTTGGCTAAGTACTTGCGGATTTCCGTGCGGGGGATGATGGCATCAATTAGTCCATGCTCCAATAAATACTCGGCGGTTTGAAAGTTCTCCGGCAACTTCGATGAACCTATGGTCTGTTCAATCACCCGTCGCCCAGCAAAGCCAATCATGGCCTTCGGCTCCGCCAAGATCACGTCGCCTAGGGTGGCAAAACTCGCCGTCACCCCCCCAGTGGTGGGATGGGTCAGCACCGATACGTATAAGTAGCCCGCTTCCCGATGGCGCTGTAGGGCAGCGGCGGTCTTGGCCATCTGCATCAAGCTGAGGATCCCTTCCTGCATGCGAGCCCCCCCAGAAGCGGTCACAATCACCAACGGCAGATGATCCTGAGTCGCCCGCTCCGTCAAGCGGGTGATCTTCTCCCCCACCACCGACCCCATGGTGCCCCCCATGAAGCCAAAATCCATCACCCCCAAGGCCAACGGCAACCCCTGAATCGTCCCCAGACCGGTAACCACCGCATCTTTCAGCTTCGTTTTCTCCTGGTAAGACTTAACCCGCTCAGGATAAGGCTTCTGATCCACAAACCCCAAGGGATCCCCGGCCACCAAGTGGTCATCGAGGGGTTGCCAGGAGCCGGGGTCAACCAACACCTGCACTCGCTCCAGGGCAGTCATGGGATTGTGGTGGCCACAACTGGGGCAGACACCGAGATTGGCTTTCAAGTCCTTGGTGTAGGTGAGGGTGTCGCAGGCAGGACATTTCTGCCACAAACCATCGGCAATCTCCCGCACCTGTTGCTCCTGAATGATTGGGGTTTCCTTGCGACGGGAGGCAAACCAATCCAGCAGGGACATTGTCATCACCTCATCCTATTTCTGCTAGCTTATCATCCTCGATCCCCGCCTCAGGAGTTTGGCGCTACCCTAGTAGGGAACCCTTTGGAAGCTAGACCTATGCCTCCTGCGTCGCTAAGCGAGCAAACCATTCCCACCCTCAGCCTCAACGACTTCCTGCATGGGGATCCTGTGGAGCAGGCGCAGTTTGTGGAGCAGATGGGGGATGCCTTGGTGGATCTAGGTTTTTTTGCCTTGGTGGATCACGGGGTGGATCCGAGCTTGACCCAAGAAGCCTATGAGTGCTGCCGGGCTTTTTTTGCCCTGCCGACGGAGGTGAAGATGCGCTATAGCGACCCGGCTCTGAAGGGACAGCGGGGCTACACCTGCTTTGGGAAAGAACACGCCAAAGATAATCCCTATCCGGATCTGAAGGAGTTTTGGCACATTGGTCGGGAAGGCAGTCCCTATTTGGGCAATCTCTGGCCGACAGAGGTGCCGCGGTTTCGCTCGGTGTTTGTGGAGTTGTATCGGCAGTTGGATGTGTGCGGCAGCTATCTGTTGCAGGCCTGTGCTATGTATTTGCGGGAGCCGGTCAATTTGCTGGCGGATATGGCGATGGGGGGCAACTCGGTTTTGCGGGTGATTCACTATCCTCCCATTCCTTTGACCGCCCATCCCGCTAGCATTCGCGCCGCTGCCCATGAGGATATTAATTTCATCACCTTGCTCTGCGAAGCCACAGCCCCAGGTTTAGAGTTGCTGCAGCGGGATGGCACTTGGTTGCCGATCCATACCCTGCCAGGGCAGATCATCGTCGATACCGGCGATATGCTGCAACACCTCACCAATGGACTGTTTCGCAGCACAACCCACCGGGTGGTCAACCCCGACAATGACCGGGAACAGCGGTTTTCCATGCCCTTTTTCATCCACCCCCGTCCAGAGGTGGATTTGACCCCATTGCCGAGCTGTGTGGCCCAAACCGGCGGGATCCCGAAATATCCACCTTTGACAGCGGGGGAGTTTTTGGAGATACGACTGAAAGAGATTGGCTTGGCGTGAGGGGCAAGGGTGGCGCTCGATTTTGAACCATTGCGGGCGGCGTTGGCCGCTCAGATGTGGCGGCAAGCGGATGATCTGACGCGGTTGTTGATGGTGGAGGCAGCCGGGGAGGCAGCGCGGCAGCGGGGTTGGTTGTATTTTTCTGAGGTGAAGCGCTTGGGGGCCGAGGATCTCAGGACGCTGGATCGCCTGTGGCTGGAGGCATCGGGGGGACGATTTGGTTTTTCGGTGCAGCGGCAGTTGTGGCTGGCGGTGGGACAAAATTGGGAGAAGCTCTGGCCGATGCTGGGCTGGAAATCCGGTAGCCACTGGACCCGCTGGCCAGATGAGTTTACCTGGGATCTGAGCGCTCCTAAGGGACATCTGCCCCTTTCCAACCAACTGCGGGGGGTGCAGGTGCTGGCAGCCCTGCTGACCCATCCCGCCTGGCAGCCCTAGGGAAAATACAGCCCTGTCCCCTCGGCTGTTTTTCGAAAAAATATCTAGGATCCGCACTCTCTCTGATGGACTATAGTATTGCTTGAACCCCATTCAAAGGTGAATAATGCTCTTCTGGCAAGAAACGGATCCAGTAGGTGTGTGGAACTGGTTGGGAACGATTATTCTCCTGGCCATCCCCTTAGTGAACCTGATTGTGATTATTGTTACACTTGTCAATCCCAACACCCGCCCCTCTAAGAAAAACTTTATTCTAGCCAACTTAATTTTGGTTGGGATTGGACTGGTGCTCGGTCTGATTCTCTATTTGCTGATTTAGCTTGATTGGCGGGAAGCTCGGCACTGTATTGGCAAATTGTGCTCACTCAAATCAAGCGGGATGAGCTCCCTGATTTGTCTCTGCCGTGGGTCCCACGGAGACCTCTGGACACATCAGCTCAGTTGACTCAACCCAGATGCGAGTCGGGAGTCCTTCACTCCCTCCTGTCTTGCCGCCAGGAGACTCGGGCAGATCCAGCTGGTGAACCCCCTTAGTCCTTGACAGCCATTCAACCCATAAGGTATGTCCACGGTGGACATTTCGCTCTATGGTTATATAGGTTATGAAGACTACAATGAGTGGAGTGGGGAAGTGGGCCTTGGTGCTGGGGATCGGGCTGATGGGGATCCCGGGGGCCTATTAGTGGGTTTGGGGGTAAGTCTAGCTATGGGGACGGTCGGGATGTCAGTCTTGATGGTGTCAGTCTGGCCGTTACGCTTCAGGGTGTCTGCAAGCAGGTGGAGATTACCGGGACGAGCAATGTGGTCAGTTTGGAAACCCGATTGTGGTCACGGGGACTTTGAATCAGGTGACTTACCGCCGGGGTGTCAATAATCGCCTACCTAACAACACGGGACTCAACAATCAAATCCGGCAAATTCCCTAACCCCTAACTAGATATGTGAGGTGTAGGCTCTCAGTGGACTAGAAGTGAAAATCTGGAGGCAATGCCTGCTGATTTTAGGCCGTTTCTAGGGTCGAGTGGGGCTGATGGCTGGCTTGAGGCTTGGAATCCCGGCAAGGCAGGTGCTAAACTACTGCTGCTAGCCGCCGGGCAAAATCCATGTTTGAAAAGTTGCCCATTCCCATCAGTAACTTGGTGCTCATCCTCGGGGTTGTGGCCACGGCCTGGGGCTTCTATGAATACAATGACCCCACCCTCAATCTCATCGGCATCTTTACCGGGATCCCGCTGTTGTTGGGGGGAATCACCATGAAGGTGGTGGAGTTGAAGCCGGTGCCGCCCTTGGGGCCGGTGAGTGCTGAGGTGGAGCAGGCCCGGCACAGCCAAGCCACGGAGATCCAAAAGCAGGTGCGGGCGGACATCACCAAGTACAGCTATGGGGCCAATGCCCATCTGGAGGATGCCTTGGAGTTTTTGGGCCTGGAGGGGGAGGTGGAGGCGGATTTGCCCAAGCTGATTGGTTATCGGGAGGAGCTGCGCCAGGGCCGCTATACGTTGGTTTTGCGGTTTCGCTCTGAGTTTGTGGACCGAGAAACCTGGCAGCAAAGCTACGAAAACAAAATGCAGGGGTTTTTCGGACGGGATGTGGAAGTCCTCTTGGAACCCCTAGATAACGATTTGATCGAGCTGGCCTTGGTCGCCCGGGATCCCCAGCCGGCATCATCTTAGGGGGGGGTATGGTTGAGCCGGAAGTGATGATTGAGTTGTGCGATGTCAGTAAGCGGTTTGGCTCCCAGCAGGTTTTGGACCATCTCAATCTCAAGATCTATCGGGGGGAATCTTTGGCGATTGTTGGCCCTTCGGGAACGGGAAAGTCCACGGTTTTGCGCTTGATTGCCGGGCTGATTGAACCGGATAGCGGTAAGATTTACTGGCGCCACCATGAAAGTTTGCAAGATCCCCACACGGTGCGCATTGGCATGGTGTTTCAGCAGGCAGCTTTGTTTGATTCCCTGACGGTGGCGGAGAATGTGGGGTTTTGGCTCTATGAACACAGTCGGCTCAGCCCCAAGCAGATCCGAGAACTGGTGACCCAAACTTTGGCGGCGGTAGGGCTGCACGGGATCGAAGACCGGATGCCAGAAAATCTCTCGGGGGGACAAAGAAAACGGGTCAGTTTTGCCCGGGCGATTCTCAATGATCCCACCACCGCCGAAGATGACCCGCAGGTGTTACTCTATGATGAGCCGACGGCAGGCTTGGATCCCATTGCTTCTACGGTGATCGAAGATCTGATCTGTGATTTGCAGTACCGGCAGAAGGTCTGCGATACCTCGGTGGTGGTGACCCACCAAGAAAGCACCATCCGCCGCACCGCTTCCCGGGTGGTGCTGCTAGCGGAGGGGCGGGTGCAGTGGGAAGGTAAAGTGGAGGAAATTGACCACTGCCAAAATCCCTATGTGCGACAGTTTTTCAGTGGCAGTACCACCGGCCCCATTCAAGTCCTAATGGCTCAGTAAGGAGAACAAGGGAATGCAGTCGCGCCTGATTCGAGAGGGATCCGTGGGTCTGTTGATCATAGCCGGGATCGCCAGTTTTTTGGGCCTCTTTTGGTGGGTGCGTAATCTCGGCGGAGCAGGCACAGGCTACCGCTTCCAAATCCAGTACCCAGATGCCCGCGGACTCACCCCAGGAGCGATGGTAAAGCTGCGGGGGGTGCAAATCGGACGGGTGCAACAGGTAATCCCAGGCCCAGAGGTGGTGCGGGTGGAGGTACGCATTGACGGCAAGGTGCAGATCCCCCGCCAATCCCTGTTCAAAACCACCCAAACCGGACTGGTAGGGGAAACGGGCATTGCCATTATGCCGGTCACTCCCCTGCCCCGCCCCATCCCAGCGGACTTATCCCCCCTCGATGCCTCCTGTGACCCAGAACTGATCGTCTGCGCCAATGCCACCATCCCCGGGATCCCGGGTTCGGATTATGCCGAGTTGGTGACCTCCTTGAATGAGTTATCCCAGCGGCTCAACAGCGATGAACTGTTTGATAACCTCAATCAAACCCTGAGTGGGATCACGGAAACCAGCGCTAAAATCGGCCAGTTGGCGGAGACCTTGAATCGGCAAGTGGGGGCAGTGCGGGTGGAAGATTTAGATCTGAAAGCCCTGAGCCAGGCGGGATCCTCAGCCCAGGCGGCAGCGGATGAGTTTCGCCTCCTGATTCAGCAAAATCGCAGCAATCTCGACCAAGCGGTAGCCAATATCACGGCCTTGACGGCGACACTGCAGGAAATTGCCACCGGGATCCAGCCGCTGCTGACGGATAGGGAATTACAAGCCCAAGTGCGCACCACCGTCAACAATATCGCCATCGCCTCCGCCAATGTGGTGGAGATTACGGAAAATCTGCAAGAACTCAGCCAGCAAATCAACGACCCAGCCCTGGTGTTGACCCTGCGCCAAACCCTAGACTCAGCCCGCATTACCTTTCAAAATGCCCAAAAAATTACCGCCGACCTCGATCAACTCACCGGCGATGCGGAGTTCCGAGAAAGCCTCAAACGGGTGGTCAAAGGCCTCGGCGGCTTGCTCTAGCTCTCACTTATTTCAGCAAACCATCCATAATCTCAGCGTGACTCACCCCCCTTTTCACCTGCTCCGGGATCCCTTGGAGGCGCTCAGGGATGGTGATGACAAACAAATTGACCGGGGATCCCATGGTTTCGCAGGCAGTTTGGACACAGCCCAGTTCCCGTCCGGCCAAACGGGAAAACACACAGGCTAGCACCCCCGCTTCCAGGTAGCCCATGGGTTCGGGGCTAGGGGTTTCCCCTAGATTGGCTTTGGCGGCGGCGGCAAAACCGGAAGCCGTCACTTCCGCGATGATCACCCCCCGGTCCCCGTGGGAGAGATCCAGGCGCAATCGCCCCCAGCCGTGGGTGGCCCAGAGGTCACTGAGGCAATCGAGAAGGATCCCCATGGGCAAGTCCCAGATTGGCTGTTGGTAGTAGTCTTGCATTTCCTGCTGGAAGCGCTGCCAAAACACTTCCCCCCATTGTCGCCCGCAGTTAAACAGGATCATCGGCGTGGCTTGCCCGGTTTCATAGCGCAGACCGGAGTAGATGGCTTGAATGAGTAGGATGGGAAAAGCCGCGAGGCGATAGCCGCCGCGACTGTACAACAGGCCACTATGAATGTCGGGGCGAATATAGTGTTGGGGTCGAAAGCAGTGCCCCGGCAAGGGCTGGGATTGCAGTAGTTCTTGCAGTGTTGTCATCGCTTGTTCCTCTAACCCATCAGCATGGTTTGGGCCAACATCACATAGGGACGGATGGCCGCCCCCGCCTCATCCCCCAGGACAGGCACCAAAGCATCCCCCAAAAAGCGGTAGGCAGGATGGCATTGTTCCCGCATTTTGTAAGCCTTGAGAATGGTTTCCAGCCAGTAGAGTAGCTTGTCCCGCAGGTAATCTTCATCATTGAGCAAAAACGCCATGGTGCAGTAGCGCCACACCAAGGTGAGATCCCGACGACAGCGCTGCCAGGCCAGAGGGCCGTGTTGCTGGGTGAGATTAGGCAGCGTGGGCTGAAACTTCGCCATCACCGCATCTATGAGCGCTTTTTCTTTTTTGACCATGCCCTGATAGAGCATCAGCCGGTGCGGCAAATCCTGAACATAACTCTGGAGGGCACTGAGCTCCCAACTGGAGAGATACCGCCCCTCCACCTCCGGGTATTTCAACAATAAGGCCGTCATGGCTCCCTCCTAAACAAACATTTCCATCAACGTCGGCACAGCCCCCGTGGTTTCCGGAATCTCAGGGGGTGGAGCCGGCCGCTCCAGCAAATCCCAGAACGGCTGCAGCAAGCGCTGCTCTAACTCAGAACAATCACGCTGCATCACAGCCACTAAATCCGCCAATAAAGCCTGCAGATCCAAGCTGGTCTCAATCTCCCCCCACTGCAATTCCTGCAACAGCGGCTCCGGCTGGTTAACCAACATACTCAGGGCTAAAGCGCGCACATGTCTGGCTAAAAACTCCGCTGCCCAACGACTTTGAGGACTGAGTTCCCCATCAGTCTGCAGCTGGTGCTGAGCCAAAACCTGCTGAATCCAGGGCAGTTCTCGGGCCTGGATTTTTTGGTAGAGCTGCTGGCGAGCGGCAAAACTCTGCACATAATCCATCATGCCCTCGATCAAAGCCGCCTCAAGAATATCCCCCTCCTGCTCAGCCACCACTCCTGCCCATTGCCAGGTTATGTCCATAACTTACCTCCTAAAATAGGTCGGCAAAACTCGCCAACGTCAACATGGGATCCTCTTGATAAACCTTCTCCTCCTCCACACCCCCATCCCCCACCAGCTGCCATGGCATGGCCCGAAAAAATTGCCCCACCGACCACTCCCGCAACACCACCGCCGTCGGGATCCCCGCCCAACTGAGGGGCGGCTGGGTCTGGTTGTCCCAGTTCACCTGCTGCACAACCGAACGGACAGAAGCAAGTAAATCAATTTTCATGTCGGGATCCCCCTAACGCCCGAAATCATCGGCAAACATACGCCTTTCAATTTCTTTGGCACTGGCCCCTTCATTGATCCAGAAATTGGCCGCATCAATGCGATCTTGGCCCCCAAGCAGGAACTTGCAGTAGGTTTCCCCCATGGCGTAGCACTGCAATTCCACACAGCCCAAGGGCCGCTGGGTCAAGGCGGTGAAAAAGCCGGCAAACAAACCCGCATAGAGGTGACAAACCGGCTTGCCAATGTCCCCCAGGGAACGGGCCACCATGGAGTCAAATAAATTGATGAAGATAAAGCCCCGCTGTTTGGCGGCTAACTCTACTTCCCACTTGCCCCAGCCCTGGGCTGTGAAGGGCCACCACCAGGTTTCCAGCAGAAACAAGAGATTGGCCTGCTTGACGGAGATGGCAAATTCCTTCTCAAACCAGCCGACAAAGTTTTCGGCATCATACTTGCCCCAGTCCTGACCGATGCTGTACATGACGGCAGCGGAAGCATCCCCCACTTCCCGCTCCAGCCCCTGCTGCAGGCCAACAATAAAATCTTCACTGAGCAACAGGTTCTGGTTGTTGTTCCAGTCAATGATCATGCCCCGCTCATGGTTGAAGCGGAAAAAATCCCGATAACTATAGTGACTGTGCTTGGCCCGACCCTTGCTGACACTCAAAGGCGGACGGGGATCAGCCACAGCTTTGGTCAAGGGTAAGGATTGTGGTTTGACCATGAATGTCTCCTCTTACCAAGTTTTTGTGGTTTGGGTGAGGGCAGCCCCAATGCGAAAGTCTTCGTTTTCCAATTGCTTGAGCACAGACCGGGTAATAACTTTCCCTTTTTCCACCAAGACCTTGGCCGTGCGAGGATGCAAAAGATCTTGCTCCGCCCGCCGCCCAATTAAAACTTCAATGTCCTGTAGGGAATGCACGTACATCCCGGGAGGCAATTCCACCACCACCCCATCCCCCACCACCCGCGCCTGACAAGCCAAGCGGGATCCCGGGCGGGCATTGGTGATGGTTTCCAGGGTTTTCATTTCCCGGGGGGTCATGGGGCTGAGGCTGTCCATGCCCTGGGTGACGTAAACATGACAGGTGGCACATAAGCCCCGCCCGTTACATTCCTTGGAAACGTGCAAATCTTCCGAAAGGATGGCCGACAACAGGTTGCTGTAGGTGGTCACTTCGGAAATCTTTGACAGGGGTTCTAGGGTGATGGATTTCATAGCTGAATAACCATAACGCAATGCCCTAGCTCAAACTAGGGATAGTTGACAGGGGCTGAAAACTCAATACTTGCAACTCTCGCACACCCCTCACCTTATCTACCCTAGCAAGCTTGACTACAAGTCTCTAGGGTGTTTTTACGGATATAGCTTAAAGATAACAAAAATCTTAAGTAGTATTTATATATCTGATTGTAAAGGGGTTTTGTAAATATTTGTGGATGGCAGCAGTTTTACGGATTCCAGGGTTTTCCGGGGCTATCTATGCTGGTATTAGGAAGGTTTTGCATGCCCTGATAGGTGAGGGGATCCC
>JAUQVP010000024.1:0-4980 GCA_039794745.1 Thermostichales cyanobacterium HHBFW_bins_127
GAACGGGACCTGCAGGAAGACCAAGACTTCTTCCAAGCCGACTCCCCCCCATAACAAACCATCCTGTAACAAAACATCACAGCCACCTTGCCCTCGCCCGGCAGCCGATCTATTATGCTCAACAATCACCGAAAACTCGATGTAGATACCGTAGATTCCAAGGATAGGGGTCTGGGGTTTGGGGAAGAGAGTCGTTACTGAGGTTAGGAGCAATGGCAATCTGGTTTGGACGGCGGGGGCGGCAGGTGCGTTGGCTGGCCTTATTGCTGCCGGTGCTGGTGGTGGTAGCTTCCTGGTGGCAGGGGCATCAGCCGGTGAAGGCGGCGGCAGGAGCAGCGATTGAGTTTGTCTCCCCCGCTTGGGTGCGGGTGCATGGGGGGGATGCCAACGTGCGGATTTTGGATGTGCGGGTGGCGCCCTTTGCTTATTTTTCTGGGCATATTCCCGGGGCGGTGCATATTCCCGACAATGCTTTTCGGGGGCCGAACGGCAAGTTACCGGTGCAGTATTGGCCCAATGACAAGTTGCAGGCAATTTTTCAGCAGGTGGGGGTCACCGATCAAAGCCAAGTGATTGTCTATTCCGACGGCAATGATGTGTTGGGGGCAACCATGGTGGCTTATTTGTTGGAGCGCACTGGCCATCCGGGGGCCAAGGTCTTGGATGGCGGTTTCAAAGCCTACAAGGAGGCTGGTTTCCCGGTAACCAAGGAGTTTCCAACCTACACAACCGGAACCTTTACGGTGCGGGACAACCCCTCAATTCGGGTCACTTTGGATGAGGTGAAGGAGTTGATCGGCAAACCGGGGGTGACGTTTGTCGATCCGCGGCCGGCGGATTTATTTGCCGGCAAGGTGGAAATCTGGGCCCGCAATGGCCATATTCCCGGGGCCAAAAATATCCCCTGGCCGACGTTTACGGTGGGAGAAAGCAATTTCCACCAACTCAAATCCCCTGAGGAAATCCAAGCCCTTCTGGATCAGCGGGGGGTGAAAAAAGAAGATCAAATTATCGTCACCTGTGCCACCGGGCGGGAAGCCACGCTGCAATATGCGATCCTCAAGTACCAGCTAGGCTATCCCAATGTACGGGTCTATGAGGGATCCTGGACGGAATATCAACAGTCAGGCTTGCCCATTGAAACCGGCCCCGGAGCCTAAAGCCGTAATACCTAACAACTCCCCTCTCCTGCCCTAGGAGAGGGATTGAATCTAAGCTAAAGTCAGTGTAAAAGCCACGTTGGGGATCCCGTGTCTGCTCCGGGTCAGCTTTTTTTGGTGGGGACGCCGATCGGCAACTTGGGGGATATGACCATCCGCGCCATTGCCACCCTCAAGGCTGTTGATCTGATTGCCGCAGAAGACACCCGCCATTCTCGCCTGCTCTGCCAGCACTTTCACATCACCACACCCCTGATCAGCTACCACCAGCACAACCGCCAGCAGCGCCTCCCACAACTGATCGACCATCTCCAAGCCGGTCAATCCCTAGCCCTAATCAGCGATGCCGGCATGCCGGGGATTGCCGACCCGGGAACGGAACTGGTGCAGCGCTGCCTGGAACTGGGGATCCCGGTGGTGCCGATCCCGGGGGTAAGTGCTTGTCTGACGGCCCTGGTGGCTTCGGGGCTGAGTACGGAGCAGTTTATTTTTGTCGGCTTTTTGCCCGCTACCCCCCTGGCCCGGCGCCGGTGCATCCAAACCTGGCAGTGGGAACAGCGCACCATCATTGGCTACGAAGCTCCCCACCGGCTGTTGGCCACCCTACAGACCCTGGCAGAAGAACTGTCGGGATCCCGGCCTTTGGTGATTGCCCGGGAATTGACCAAGATCCACGAGCAGTTTTGGCGGGGGACGGTGGGGGAAGCGGTGCGGGCCTGGCAGGAGCAGGTGCCCAAAGGGGAGATTACCCTAGTGTTGGGGGGCAACACCGAGACCGTTCTACCCCCTAGCCGTCAGGATCTGGTTGCCGAAGTGCAGGCGCTTGTGGATCAGGGCTTCTCCTTATCTCAGGCCTGCCGGCAGGTGGGGCAGATTTGGCAGGTGCCCCGCCAGCAGGTGTACCAGCAGTACCTAGAGCACCAAACCCTCAAGCATCTACCGTCCGTCCCTTCTCCGGGAACAAACCCGCCGGCTTAAACTGCAAAAACGTCACAATCAATATAAATACCATCACCTTCGCCATACTGGTGGTGGCAAAAAAGTTGAAAAAGGCTACCAAAGCCGGGGCAAAACTCAACCAAATCGCCAATAACCCCGAGCCAATCACATAGTTCAAAATGCCAATCCCCAAAGCCGCCACCACACTGCCGGCTAACTTGCCCACCCCGCCAACCACCACCACCATAAACGTATCGACGATGTAGTTCTGCCCCGTATTCGGTCCCACCGAGCCCAGCAAACTCACTGCACAGCCCGCTACCCCCGCCAAACCCGACCCCAAGGCAAAAGTCAAGGCATCCACCCGCTCCGTCGGGATCCCCACACAGGCGCTCATGCGGCGATTTTGGGTGACAGCGCGGATGCGCAAGCCCCAGCGCGTCCTCTGCAAAAACAGATAAACCCCCACCACACAGACCACCGTCAGGGCAATGATAAACAGGCGGGCACTCGGCAAAAACAAAGGCCCCACCGGGATCCCCCCTTGCAGCCAGACCGGCGCCGTCACATCTTGGTTTTGGGCTCCGAACCAAGGCTTCGTGATCGGTAGTCCATAGGTGGTAGCCAGGAAGTTGCCCAGAGCTGTGGTGATTCCCAAAGCCAGCCCCCCCACCACAGTCAAGATCCAGCCCCGATGGCGTGGCCAATCTGGACGGCGGGCCAGCACCAGCCAAGCCCCGAAAAACAACAGACAAAACACCCCAATCCGAATCGTGAGTCCCCAACTGACACTGCGGACAAACTGCTGCAAAATCAAACTCACCCCCCAGGTCGCCAGCAGGGTTTCCAGGGGGCGGCCATAGAGAAAGCGGATCACCCCCCGCTCCAACCCAAAGCCCACCAGCGCCGTCACCAGAAACGCCGCCAGCAACGCCGGAAAAATATAAAACGGCAACGCATCCGGCAGCCAAGTACG
Source organism: Thermostichales cyanobacterium HHBFW_bins_127 (assembly GCA_039794745.1). Taxonomy (GTDB): domain Bacteria; phylum Cyanobacteriota; class Cyanobacteriia; order Thermostichales; family Thermostichaceae; genus JAUQVP01. The sequence continues at coordinate 3,076 of JAUQVP010000024.1, forward strand.
AAACGCATTTTGCACCAGCAGCGTCGTATAGGCCCCCAGCATCATCAACTCCCCATGGGCCATGTTGATCACACCCATCAAGCCAAACACAATCGCCAGCCCCAAAGCCGCGATCAACAACACCGCCCCAATGCTCATGCCGTTAAACAGGCTATCCAGCAGCGACACCATCCGGGATCCCTCCTCAAGACAAAGCCCCCTCCAGGGTCGAGGGGGCAAAGATTCAGATTAGCGCCTAAGACATGCGGAAACGGCCGCCCTTCGCCGGATCCGACCAGTCACAGGCAAAGCCCTTAGTTTCGGCCACAAACTGATTCCAAGGCAAGGGATCCACCGCATCCGTCGCAAAGATGACATCAAACAGCCCATCATCGCGAACCTGTCCGATGCGCACATACTTGGTCAAGTGGTGGTTGGTATTCATTGTGACCATCCCCTCTGGGGCATCAAAGGTTTGCCCATAGGCAGCCTTCGTAACATCAGGGATATCGAACTTGCCGGCTTTTTCTGCTGCCTGCTTCCAGATATTGACCATGATGTAGGCAGCTTCCATGGGGTCATTGACCACCCGGTTTTGCCCATACTTAGCCTTGAAAGCTTCCACGAACTTCTTATTAGCAGGGGTATCCACGGTTTGGAAATAATTCCAGGCCGCAAAATGCCCCTTGAGGAAATCCACCCCAATCGCCTGCACTTCTTCCTCAGCAATACTCACGGACATAGAGGGATACTTGTCAGGTCCTAGCCCCGCCCCTTTCAACTGCTTGAAGAAAGCCACATTGCTGTCTCCATTCAAGCTGTTGTAGATGATGCCACCATTGGGAAGAGCGGCGCGAATCTTACTGATAATCGGAGTCACTTCCGTATTGCCCAAGGGTAAGTAATCTTCCCCAACCACCTTGCCCCCCAAAGCTGCTAATTGGGCCTTGATGATGGTATTGGCGGTGCGGGGAAAGACATAGTCAGAACCCACCAAGAAGAATTCCTTGCCTTTATTTTTCAGCAGCCATTCCACCGAAGGTTCGATCTGTTGATTGGGAGCTGCCCCGGTGTAGAAAATATGCTGGGAACATTCTTGTCCTTCATATTGGACAGGATACCAGAGCAAGTGTTTTTTGCCCTCAAACACCGGCAGCACTGCTTTGCGGCTCGCTGAGGTCCAGCAGCCAAAGACTGTGGCCACCTTATCGGCATCGATCAACTTGGTGGCTTTTTCCGCAAAGGTCGGCCAATCGGAAGCCCCATCTTCGATAATCGGCTCAATTTGCTTACCCAGCACCCCACCGGCTTTGTTGATTTCCTCAATCGCCATCAGTTCCGCATCCACCACGCTGCGTTCCGAAATGGCCATCGTGCCGCTGAGGGAGTGCAAAATCCCCACCCGCACGGTTGAACCCTGGGCGTAGGCAGGGGGAGCGGAGCGCACGATCACATGGGGACCTACTGCCCCAGCCAGGGTGCCAGCTCCCAAAGCTGCCCCCAGCTTCATGACGTCGCGACGTTTCATGGTTAAACCTCGATTGTTTTTTCAGTGTGTTTGCTAGTCGTCCTCAAACCCACCCCACTGTGCTGCACCAGCAGGCTGGCGACACATCTATCAGACCATGTCTCTGGGGATTTTTTGTAGCCGAGGATACATACTCCCGGAGATTACGGATTTGGGGGGTGGTAGGTGCGTAGATGGTTGAGGAAGTCCCGGCGCAGGTCGGCAACTTCCCTTTGCATTTCGCCTATGGTGCGATTGAAGTCTTGGCGTTCGATGTCGCGGCGGTGATCTTGTTCTCGTAGGTAGGCCATGAGCATGGCTTGCCCTTCTCGGAGTTGATTGATTTGAATTTGGGAGTTGATTTGGGCATCCCGAAGTTCGCCGATGGAGGCTCGCAGCTCAGCCACGGAAGCCCGCAA
>JAUQVP010000024.1:5080-31972 GCA_039794745.1 Thermostichales cyanobacterium HHBFW_bins_127
CACGGAAGCCCGCAATTCGGTGATGGCCTCCCGCTGTTCAGTCACGGAAGCCCGCAACTCAGCCACAGAAACCCGTAGATCCGTAATCTGGGTCTGAATCTCTTGGTTGAAACGAAGCTGAGCCTGAAGTGCTGCCAAAATTTGCTCAGAGGTCATGGCCGGCCTGTTGGGTCTACCTTGACTATATATCTGGCTCGCTCCCCCCAGCCCTGTTACAGTTTGTTAAGATACCACCATCAATCCATCCCCTGAAGGTCCTATGCGCTGCACATGGCTAGACAGCAATTCCTGGCTGATCGAGCTGGGATCCCGGACGCTGCTGATCGATCCCTGGCTGGTGGGATCCCTAAGGTTTGGGGATCTGCCTTGGTTGTTTGAGGCAACTCGCCCGCGGCAGTTGCCTTGGCCGCCGCGGTTGGATGTGCTGTTGCTTTCCCAGGGGTTGCCGGATCATGCCCACCTACCTACCCTGCGGGCTTTGGCGGAGCGGTTTCCCCAGGTGCTGGTGCTGGCCTCCCCAAGGGCAGCAAGGGTGGCTCGCCAGGCGGGGCTGACTCAGGTGATCCCTCTGGCGCCAGGACAGGTCTGGTCCCAGGACGGACTCCAGGTTGAGGCTTTGGTGGGAGCACCCGTGGGCCCCGTGCAGCGGGAAAATGCCTACCTGGTACGGGATCCCCAGGGAAGTTTCTACTATGAACCCCACGGCTATCCCAGTTCTGAACTGGCCAGCCGGGATCCCGTGCAGGTGGTGATTACGCCGGTGGTGGATTTGCAGTTGCCCTTGGTGGGGGCAATCATTCGGGGGCGGGAGAGTATTGCCCAGGTGGCTCGCTGGCTACAACCCCAGTTGATCCTGCCGACGGCGATGGCTGGGGAAGTGATTTATAGCGGTCTGCTGGCGCAGGGCCTGCGGGTGGAAGGCAGTGTGGAAGAAGCCCGGCAAAAAACTGGGATCCCGGTGTTGCCTTGCCAGGTGGGGGTGGCTAGAGAATGCGGATCCCCGGCGGCGGCGTACTAAAGGGGGAAACCTGCCGGGGATCAAAATTGGGGTTGCCGGGTTGAATGGGACTGAGGGGTTCGCCGGTGTCAAATTGAAACAGGTAGAGGGGTAATTGGGAACTACCCAAGGTGAGCCAGGCCAAGGTATCAATTTGGGTTTGGGGATTGCGGGATCCCGGTCGGGTGAGGTTGAAGGCTGTAATCCGCTCTTGCAGGGAGCTGGTGCTGCTGCTGCCTCCTAGACCAATGCTGAATTGCTCATTGCCGGCGCTGTCCCGTCCTAGGGAGCGCACCTGACCTGGTGTGACTGGCAGGACTGGGGATCCCGCCAGGGCTGGGGGGCTATCGACCGGGGGCAGGTTGGCTTGAAATTGGGGCAGGGGATGATCCGGCAGGATTTGGTAGTCTTGGTATTCCTGTTCTAGGGTGAGGGAGCCGACAAAATCTCGCCGGGATAGGCCGGAGAGGGTCCAAAAGCCATAGCCTAAGTTGACCCGTAGACTTTGGGGCAACCAGTAGCCCTGCACGGGCCCGAAGCGGATCAACGCATAGGCCTGCCCCCAGACCCCACTCAAGTAGAGCAAGGCTTGGCGGGGCAGGGCAGTTTGGGGATCGAGCCACAGTTCCCGCAGTTGCCCGTCGCCGCTGAGGGTGAGATGCTGCACCCGCTGCCCGTCGAGGGTTTGTTCCTGGGCATGGAGCAGCTGGTAGCGCCCCGGCGGGGCCTGTAGAGCCAGGGTTACATGGGGAACCAGCGCTTCCGGACGACTGACATACACACTGTAGAGGCGGAAAATATCGCTTTGGGGCACCAACTCCAAGCGGCGAGAATCCAACAGGCGAATGCGATTGCCCTCACTCAACCACACCTGCCAAGAACCATCCCGCCGCGCCAACACATCCAATGTCGCCGTAAAACGCTGGGATCCCGACAGGCGGATCTGCTGGCGAAATTGCAGATGGGGCAGGGGGGGTAATGCCTGCCAAGCTTGCTGATAGCGGCTTAACCAATCTTGCGGGGTTGGCGGGGCTGGCTGAACCGTCGGATGGGGGGCAGCAACCCCAATCGGGATCCCTAAGCCCAGGGTCAGGACAAGGGCACTGGTTAGCAGGTATGGGCGCATGGGGACCTTTTGAGTCTCTCCCCCTAGTGTAGTTTCTGGAGGGCTTGGCGGGCGGCCATGGCTTCCGCCGCTTTTTTAGAAGAACCGCTCCCTTCTCCCCAGCATTGTCCTTGGATCCACACCTGCACCTGAAATTGGGGGGCATTGGCTGGGCCGAGTTGGCTCACCAGCCGGTATTCTGGCAGCGTTCCCCAGCGGCTTTGGGTCCATTCCTGCAGGGCCGCCTTGGGATTGTGGGCGATGGGATCCCGTTGTAGCTGTTCGACTTCTGCTTGGAAATAGGGATCGAGCCAGGGGTGGAGGCGGGGCAGGGAGTGTTCCCGCCAGGACAGAGCCAGGGCTCCCAGCAGGGCTTCCCAGGCATCAGCCAAGCGGCGGGGTCGCCCCAGATCATTGACTGTGGGGCCGACAATCAGCACCGATTCCAGGTCAAACTGCTCCGCCAAACTGACCAAGAAGCGATCGCTCGTCAAGTGGGATCGCCAAACCGTCAGTTCTCCGGGAGTTGCCTGCGGGTAAGCCAAAAACAAAAACTCCGTTGCCAGATGGCGCAGCACCGCATCCCCAAGAAACTCCAGCCGGTCGTTATCCAGCCCCACGTTAGCTGAAGGATGGATCAAAGCCTGATCCAACCAGTGCCAATCAATCCCGCTCAGGGTCGGCAGTCCCAAGCGGGCCACAAAATCCTGAAGCTGGATCTGGCGTTGACGGGGAAGCATCACCAATACCAGAACAAAACCAAGCCTTCCTCCCCTAGGGCCCTAGAACCATGGCTACATCCCTGTCCTGTCTTGTCGCTGACCAGGCTGCCCTTGGCCTAGCTCATTATAGGGTCTGGGGGTGAGGGTGCATACAACCCCGCTGCTATCGCCGGCCAAACCAGTTTCACCTAGCGCCAATCATTGCCTCACCACTGTTCTCAATACACGTTCAAGTGCCCTGAAGATCGGCCCTGATTCTCAAGTAAACCTCTCATTCACCCTGCCCCCCTTCCCCAAAAACCAAACCAGGGATCCCGAAGCGGTGTCAAACTAGAAAAGAAATAGGTTAAGTAGGATAGAGCATTGAACCCTTCTGTTTTAGAGTTACGGCAAGAGATTGAGCGGCGTCGTACCTTTGCTATTATTTCCCATCCCGACGCCGGTAAAACCACCCTCACCGAAAAACTCTTGCTCTACGGCGGAGCTGTCAACCTAGCTGGCAGCGTCAAAGCCAAGCGGGCCCAGCGCCATGCCACCTCCGACTGGATGAAAATGGAGCAGCAGCGGGGCATCTCCATCACCTCCACCGTCCTGCAGTTTAGCTACGCCGGCTATCACCTCAACCTCCTTGATACCCCCGGTCACCAGGACTTTAGCGAAGACACCTACCGCACCCTCGCCGCTGCCGACAACGCCATCATGCTCCTCGACGGCGCCAAAGGCATCGAACCCCAAACCCTCAAACTCTTTGAAGCCTGCAAGTTGCGGCAACTGCCCCTGTTCACCTTCATCAACAAGCTGGATCGCCCCACCCTCGATCCCCTCGCCCTCCTCGATGACATCGAAAAAACCCTGGGGCTGATTCCCCATCCCATCAACTGGCCCATCGGCACCGGCGACCGCTTCCTCGGCCTCTTCGACCGGCAAACCCAAGCAATCCACCTCTTCCAGCGCCAATCCCACGGGCAAAAAGCCGCCAAAGTCCAGATCGCCCACTTTGGGGATCCCATCCTGCAACAACTCCTGGACCCAGACCTCTACTTTCAACTCAAAGAAGAACTGGAAATCCTCAACGAAGTCTCGGGATCCCTAGACCTCGAGCAGGTGCATGCCGGTCGCCTCACCCCCGTTTTCTTCGGCAGCGCCATGACCAACTTTGGCGTGCAGTTATTTTTGGATCATTTTTTAAGGTTGAGTTGTCCACCGGGATCCCATTTTAGTCAAGGGGAAGAAATCCTGCCAGAAGATCCCCATTTTAGCGGTTTTGTTTTCAAGCTCCAGGCCAACATGGATCCCCGGCATCGGGATCACATTGCTTTTATTCGCATTTGTTCTGGCAAGTACGAAAAAGACATGATCGTCACCCACATGCGCACTGGGCAGGACGTGCGTTTATCTCGGGCCCACAAGCTTTTTGCCCAGGATCGGGAAGTCGTAGAAGCAGCCTATCCCGGTGACATTGTCGGTTTGATCAACCCTGGGCAATTTGCCATCGGCGATACCATCTGTGCCGGCAAAAAAATCCAATATGCCGGGATCCCGAGTTTTTCACCGGAGCATTTTTGTTGGTTGCGCAACCCCAATCCCTCCAAGTTTAAGTCCTTTCAAAAGGGCATCCACCAGCTCAAAGATGAAGGTGCCGTACAGGTCTTATATTCCCTCGATGAAGCCAAACGGGATCCGATTTTGGCTGCCGTTGGTCCCTTGCAGTTTGAAGTGGTGCAATTTCGTCTCCAGAACGAGTACAACGTCGAGACCCGCCTAGAACCCCTGAACTATACTTTAGCCCGTTGGATTGCCGGCGGGTGGGAAGCAGCCGAGCGCCTGACCAACCTGTACAATGCCGAAGTGGTGCGAGACAGTTGGGATCGGCCCGTCTTGCTCTGTAAAAATGTTTGGAGTTTTGAGCAGATTCAGGAGCGTTACCCCAAAGTCAAGTTTTTATCCATTGCCCCTCTCACCTAAGCCCCCCCAGATTCCGGTACCATAGCCAGAGTTAGGCAGAGCAGTTGTGCGGATTCTCATTTACGGACTCAACTTTGCCCCCGAACCTACTGGCATCGGCAAGTACAGCGGCGAAATGGCAGCTTGGTTAGCAGCCCGAGGGCACCAGGTGCGGGTGGTGACCACCCCCCCCTACTATCCCGCCTGGCAGGTGGATCCCCAGTACTGTGCCTGGCACTACCGCCGAGAAACTTGGGCAGGGGTGCAGATATGGCGTTGTCCTTTGTGGGTGAAAAAACAGCCCTCCGGACTAGAACGATTGCTGCATCTCCTCTCCTTCGCCCTCTCCAGCCTGCCCGTAATGCTCAGGCAAATCCTCTGGCACGCCGATGTCGTCATCGTCATTGAACCCGCTTTCTTTTGTACCCCCATGGCCCTGATCACCGCCCGACTAGGGGGATCCCGGGCCTGGTTACACATTCAAGATTTTGAGATGGATGCTGCTTTTGAGCTAGGAATAATTCCTAAAAAGCTCAAAGGATTTGTAGCAAACTTAGAGCAATGGTTGACCCAATCCTTTGATCGTATTTCTACCATCTCTCCTGGGATGTTAGCCAGATTAGCCGAAAAAGGGATCCCTAAATCCAAACAGGTTTTATTTCCCAATTGGGTTGACATTCATCATATTTATCCTCTTAATCATCCCAGTCCAATGCGAGCTGAACTAGGGATCCCAGACGATAGTGTTGTCATTCTTTATTCAGGGAGCATGGGTAAAAAGCAGGGGTTAGAGGTTTTATTACAAGTTGCCAATCAGTATCGAGATCAAAAGGGAGTTATTTTTATCCTCTGTGGGGATGGTGTAGCCCGGCCAGACCTAGAGACACTAGCTGATCAATTACAGTTATCTAATCTCATGTGGTTACCCTTACAGCCTAGGGAGCGGTTGAATCACCTGCTTAATCTGGCTGACATCCACGCCCTTATTCAAAAAGAGGCTAGTGCCGATCTAGTGATGCCTTCCAAACTCACCGGCATGCTGGCTAGTGGTCGTCCGGTTGTGGCTACAGCCCTACCCGAGACTACGATTGGTCAGGTAATGACCGCTGCCGACTGCGGCTGTCTTGTGCCCCCTGATCAGCCGGACGCCCTCTATGCTGCCCTGCAGCAGATGATTGGGGATCCGGAGCGGCGGCGGATTTGGGGAGTGAATGCCCGCCGGTATGCCTGTGAACATCTAGGTCAGGAGCAGATTCTTTCTAGATGGTTAGAAAGCTTAGAGGAACTGGTCATAGTAAGATAGCTTGAGCTTCTCGTGGCCGATCAGCAGATTATGAGTCAAGTCCCCCTGAGAATTATTCATCTATTGCGTGCCCCTGTGGGTGGACTTTTTCGCTGTGCTCGTGACCTGATTCAGGGACAAATTCAGCAGGGGCATCAGGTAGGTTTGATTTGCGCTCACACCACCACTGTTAAAACCCAGGAATTTTTAGAGACCTTACGACCCCAATTAGCCCTAGGTTTACACCAGATGAGCATTGCCAGAAGCCCAGGCTGGGCGGATCGCGCCATTATTCGGCAAATTAGCCAATGGCTGGCGGATTTATCTCCCCAGATTGTCCATGGTCATGGTGCTAAAGGTGGAGCTTATGCTCGTTTAGCCAGACATACTGGCATTCGAGTTTACACCCCTCATGGGGGGAGTTTACTGGAACGTCCCGGTATTTGGGCTGGCTTAGCTCGGCGGTTTTATTTAGCTGCAGAGGGGTATTTAGGTCAGCGAAGCGACCTTATTATTTGTGAAAGTCAATACTGCCGGCGCATCTTGGAGGGGGATGCCGGTGTGCCCGAGGCCATAGTTCGGCATATCCCCTATGGCTTGTATCCCCACGAGTTTTACATATCCTCACCCAATTCCGATGCCACTGACTTAGTCTTTATCGGGGAACTGCGCTCCATCAAAGGCGTTCATGTTCTGCTCAAAGCCCTAGCTCATCTGCAAGCCCAGGGAAAAATCTACAGTCTTACCGTTGTTGGCGATGGTCCAGAGCGCCGACAACTGGAATCTTTAGCACAAAGATTAGCAATTAAGGCTGATTTTGTTGGGGCCATGCCGGCCCAGGTGGGATTTCGTTTAGGCCGGCTGCTGGTGATTCCCTCACTTGCCGAATCTTTACCCTACATTATTCTGGAAGCCCTAGCAGCACAGGTGCCAACCCTCACAACCGCGGTAGGGGGTATTGCAGAGATTTATGCCCCCTACGCCGACCATTTAATCCCCGCTAATGATCCTCTAATTTTAGCTCAAGCTATCGAAAAAAGATTGGCGAAATTACCTGAGCAAACCCAGATGCTGGTGGAGCTACAAAGTTGGGTTGCCAAGAATTTTCAGATGGAACGCATGCAGCAGCAGGTAATGGCAGCTTACCAAGAAGCCCTGGCTAAGAAAAATAATCTTCTCAAGTAATCCACTCATCTGAATCCCCTCTCCCGCTCTGGGAGAGGGGTAGGGGGTGAGGGAAATGACTATAGTTTTTTCAGTATCACCCCATTCCCAACCAGAGCATTATTCCCTGTAGGTATGCAAGTCCTCATACCTGACTGCCCAGGCATAGCTTAGCAGAACACCCCCTAGGAAAATCTAACGAAAAAATTGCAAATCCACCCAGCTATCCCCTCCCGGAGAATCGTTAACGAAGATAGAGAATCTCCCCAGAGGAGTTTTCTAAGGCATAAAAAAATGACCCCACTAAAAAAAATAGAGTAATTTTATCAATCCCCCTCCCCTACTTTGGCAGAGGGGTTACGGCTAGTGCCAGGCTGTACGAAGGGGGCAAGGGAGCTAGTATGTTTGCCGGGATGGCCTTACCTGTGCCCGAGGGGATGGCTACAACAGTCCTTCGTCCAGCACTTGGCGAGATTGAGCAATAGCAGCCCGCAGATTCGCCCGCTGCGTATAGCGCATCGTCATCGCCGCCGTCGTATGCCCCAGCAAATGCTGAATATGTTCCGGCGCTAAACCCCGATCCAACAGCAGCGTAGCAAAACTATGGCGAAATTGATGGGGGGTTTGCTGCCCCGGCTCATCAGCAGTCAACCGCAAAATAATATGCCGCAAACCATCATAGGTCAGCTTCTGCCCCCGAAAAGCAGGACAACGGGAAGCCGACACAAACAACGGATCCGTCGGCCCACAAACCCCCCGCTCATGCTGCAAATACTCCTGCAAAAGCCACAGCAAGGGATCCCCGAGGGCAACGGAGCGGGGTTTGCTGCCTTTGCCGCTGCGAATATCGAGCACCGAGCCTTCCGGGCTGATGTGGATATCCTGGATGCACAAATCCAGCAACTCCTGGGCCCGCAGCCCACACTCCAGCAGGAGCCGCACCAGGGCAGCATAGCGGCGGGAATGCTTCTGGGCCCGCTCCAGTACCCGCTGCAACAGTAAGCGATCCAGGTCTTTAGGTAATTTCTGCGGCAGCCGGGCCGGACGGATGGCTTGGGTAGGCAAGGGATGGGGATAATAGCCCCGACCTTTAGCCCAATCGAAAAACTGTTGCAAGGCCAGCCGCTTGAGATTGTAGGTGGCCGGTGCAGCTGGCGGCACAATCACCTTCCCCGACCTGTGGCGGAAAGGACGCCCCCTAAGACTATTTAGATAGGCCTGAACGTGCAAAGTCTGCACCTGATCCAGGGGCACTGGGCATGTTTGCGCAAACTGCTCCAAAGCCATGCGGTAGGTGCGGCGGCTCGCTCGCGCTAGATCCCGTTCCCGCTCCTGCAAAAACTGCTGGATATAGGCAGCCAGCATCACCCCTAGCCGATCAAAACCCCCATCTGCCGGTACTTATGATAGCGCTGCTCCCGCAACTCCCGCCCGTTCAGCTTTTGTAAATCCCGCAAATGCTCCTGCAGCCGCTTTTTCAACGTCTCTGCCATCCCCAAGGGATCCCGATGGGCACCACCGATGGGTTCGGGGACAATTTCATCGATCACCCCCAACTGGTACAGGTCTTGGGCCGTAATTTTCAGGGCTTCAGCGGCGATGGCCCGTTTGCCGGCATCCTTCCAGAGAATAGCTGCGCAGGCCTCAGGGGAAGCCACGGCATAGACCGAATGTTCTAGCATCAAGACGCGATTGCCGACCCCGATGGCCAAAGCCCCACCGGATCCCCCTTCGCCGATCACGGTGGCGATGATCGGGACTTCCAGGGTAAACATTTCCCGCAGATTGCGAGCGATGGCTTCCCCCTGCCCTTGTTCTTCGGCAGCAACCCCCGGATAGGCTCCTGGGGTATCAATAAAAGTGAGGATTGGCAAGCCGAAGCGGTGAGCGTGCTGCATCAAGCGCAGGGCCTTGCGATAGCCCCCCGGGCTGGGCATGCCAAAATTGCGAGCGATATTATCCTTCGTATCTCGCCCCTTCTGATGTCCGATCACCACCAGGGGTTGTCCATCCAACTGCGCCAGCCCTGCCACAATCGCTCGGTCATCATGGCCTAAGCGATCCCCATGCAGTTCCATCCAGTCATCGCAGATGATTTGGATATAGTCGAGGGTGGTGGGGCGGCTGGCATGGCGGGCTACCTGGAGCCGTTGCATTGGCGTCAACTGCTGAAAGATTTCCTGGCGCAGGGAATTGGCCTTCGCCTCTAGCTCGCGAATTTGCTCCCCCGCATCAATATCGTTGGCCTCGGCCAGGGCACGGATCTCCGCAATCCGCTGCTCCAACGCCGCCACCGGCTTCTCAAAATCCAGGAGCAACCGATCTGGCTTAGCTTCCCCCATTTCCAGATTCCCAGTATCCTTACCTATCTAGCTTCTCACATCCTGAGCACCACCCATCCTGAGAGTATAAAAAATAACTCCTATTCCAGGCTTTCATACTTAGAGAAAATAAGATTTTCTTAATGAATATCTGCAAGTGAGATAGTCTATACTTAAACTCAATAAATGCTGTAGGCAATCATAAGGCTGAAGCTGCTTTAATCACACTGTAGCCTGATAGCCTGGCCTGATAGCCGCAGCTCGAGGTGAGCCCAAGTTTGCTTTTGAATCTTCCATCTTTTTGAGTTAGCTACTTACAGTAGGTTATTCTTGCATACTTGCTGCATACTCACGCTGCATGTTCATACCTGCGTAACTTACTTTGTGTAGGGGCTTTGTGCAGGGGGGGTATGCAGGGACTTTTGCTCTTTGTATTCAGTCCATTTATACAGTCCATCCAGGAGGCAAGGCAATATGCCTGGCAATAAGAGGATATTAGTCATTCTTTCAGAATGGGGATACTGGGGAGAGGAGCTAGTCGGCCCTTATGATGTCCTCAAGGAAGCAGGCTATAGCTTTGATTTTGCAACTCCCTATGGTCGCAAGCCCCCTGCCTTGCCGCCTAGTATGGATGAATCCTATGTGGATCCACCCTTGGGGATCTGTGTCACAAGCCGTCATTTTGCTAAGCGAACTCGAGAAATTCATGAGTCAAATCTGCTGGATAATCCAATTAACTTGAGTACATGGATGCCGGCAATGCCCTACTTTAATTCCCCCCATTTCGGACATGAATTGGTCAAATACTATAAAGCTCGCGATGAAAAATGGCAAGAGCTAGAGCAGTACGATGCTTTATTGATGCCGGGGGGAAGTGGCCCCATGGTTGATATTGTCAATAATGAGCGGGTTCATGATCTGATTTTGGGATTTTTGGCTCAGAATAAGCCAATTGCTGCGGAATGTTACTGTGTGACGGCCTTAGCCTTTGCTCGCGACTGGACAGAACGCAAAAGTATTATTTGGGGCAAGCATGTTACAGGGCATGCCCGAGAATATGATTACAAAGATGGGACAGGTTTTGCCCAGATGTATGATTATGATGGGCAACCCATGCATACTTCCGCCAATTTTGGCCCGCCCTTTTATCCCCTGGAATATATTCTCCGGGATGCGGTCGGCCCTGAGGGGCAGTACCACGGTGGGGTAGGGCGGGAAATCTGCACAATCCTGGATTATCCCTTCCTGACGGGACGTTCGACGCAAGATTCAACCTTGGTCGGAGAACTGCTAGTGCAGGTGCTAGAGCACGGTTTGCGTCGCTACGGCTGGTAGGGGGACAGGCAATGCCAGAAAAGTTTGGGCGACAGGCGATTATTGAACAGCTTTTGGCGGATGGGATGACCTATATGTTTGGGAATCCCGGTACGGTGGAGCAGGGTTTTTTGGATGCCCTCTGGGACTATCCCCAGATGCGCTACATCCTGACGTTACAAGAAACGGTGGCGGTCATGGCGGCGGATGGCTATGCCCGGGCAACGAAAAAGCCTGCTTTGGTGCAAATCCACAGCACCCCCGGTTTGGGGAATGCTATCGGTGCCCTTTATCAAGCCATGCGAGGCCATTCCCCTTTGGTGGTCTTGGGGGGGGATGCTGGCATCCGCTATGCCGCTATGGATAGTCAGATGGCTGGGGATCTGGTGGGGATGGCTAGACCGGTTACGAAGTGGGCGGCTACGGTGGCGGATTCGCGGTCGCTACTGCGGATGCTGCGGCGAGCGATCAAAATTGCCGCCACGCCGCCGATGGGCCCGGTTTATCTCTGCTTGCCCCAGGACATTTTGGATGAACCTGTGGTGGAGCCAATCCGCCCAACGGCCATTCCTTCCACACGGGTCCAGCCGGAGGCTGAGTTTCTGCAGGCAGCAGCAACAATGCTTCTGGAGGCTGAAAAACCCATGATTTTTGTCGGGGATGGCATTGCCTATTCCGGGGCCCAGGGGGAGCTAACCCAGGTGGCGGAATTGTTGGGAGCAGAGGTGTGGGAATGCGATAACGGGGAGTTGAATATGCCCCAGGACCATCCCCTCTACCAAGGCTCCACCGGACATATGTTCGGGATCCAAAGTCACCCCATTCTCAGTCAAGGTGATGTCAATTTAATTGTTGCTACCTATATCGTGCCAGAGGTCTTTCCTCTCTTGGAAGATGTGTTTGCACCGGGATCCCGAACCATTCATATTGATTTGAATGCTTATGAAATCGCCAAAAATCATCCCGTAGATCTAGGGGTGGTAGCGGATCCTAAGGTGACTTTGCAGGCCCTGATCTCGGTATTACAGGCCAAGATGACGCCGGACTATCGCCGCCAAGCGGAGGTTCGCCGCCAGGCTATTGCTGCTGCCAAGGCAAGCAAAGTTGCTGCGGATAAAGCGAGGGATCAAGCCAAGCAGGATCAGGTGCCGTTGCATTTTGCTCGCTTTGTCCAGGAATTAGCAGAACTCCTCCCAGAAGATGCAATTATTTTTGACGAGGCGTTGACCAATTCTCCACCGATTCCTCGCTATTTCCCTGTCCGAAGGCCGGAGCATTATTTCTTAACTAGGGGCGGATCTTTAGGGGTAGGGATCCCGGGGGCGATTGGGGCAAAGTTGGCTCATCCAGGGAAGACTGTGATTGGTTTTACCGGGGATGGAGGTGGGATGTATACCATTCAGGCCTTGTGGACGGCAGCCCGGCACAATGTCCATGCCAAGTTTGTAGTCTGCAATAATCGTTCTTATCGGATTTTACAGCTCAATATTCAACAGTATTGGCGGGAAGTTGGGATTGAGCCTCATCAATTTCCCCTCAGCTTTGACTTGTCAAAGCCGGATTTGCGCTTCGTGGAGATGGCCAGAAGCATGGGAGTTGAAGGAGTACGGGTGGAAACCGTTGAGGAAATTCGTCCAGCTATTGAGCAAGCTTTAGCTCATCCAGGACCGTTTTTGATTGATGTGGTGCTTGAAAGTGAGACTCGACCGGATTTAATCGGTGTTCGCTGTGGGCAATAGGGAGGGTTATGATGAGTGCTTTAACAGAGACTAATATTAAAAAGTTTGTGGCAGATTGGTACTATGCTTTAGATATTCATGCTCCGGCTTCAGACTGTGAAAAGTTTCTAGCCGCTGACAATCTAGAGCTTGTTTTCCCTGAACAGACGATGCGAACCTATGCTGAGTTTGAAGCATGGCTAGAAATAATTTACCGAACGTTCTTTGACGAGTTGCATAATCTCATCTCTGTTAAGATCAATCATCTCACAGAAACTACGGCGGATCTGGACATTATCGTAGCTTGGCAGGCTTCCTGGTTCACGCCGCCGGATGCTAAATCGAAACGAACAGCTATGAATGCCTTTCAGCGCTGGACCATTGCCACTTCCAACCAAAATCCCTATGGCTTGGTCATCGTCAAATATTACGTGGATAAGTTCGAATATGCACCCGGATTTGCCCAACTCTAGGAGGGGATCCCATGATGACCACTGTTGATTACATTGTGATTGGGGCGGGCTCAAGTGGTTGTGTGGTCACCCACCGCTTGGTGCTTGGGGATCCCGAGGCTCGGACGCTGTTGATCGAGGCAGGGGGGCCGGATGACAACCCGGATATTCATGATCCTGGTTGTGTCTTGAAGCTTTGGGGTTCGGAGATTGATTGGAAATATGTGACGGAGCCGCAGCCGGGCTTAAACGGGCGGCAGGTGATGATCTCGCGGGGCAAGGTGTTGGGGGGCTGTAGCTCGATCTATGCCATGCTCTACGTGCGTGGTAATCGCCGGGACTATGACCATTGGCATGATTTGGGAAATTCAGGTTGGAGCTATGAGCAGGTGCTGCCGCTGTTTTGCAAGTCGGAGTCGTTTCTGCCAGGGCCCTCTGACTACCATGGTGGCGACGGCCCCCTGCCGGTAAGGCCAATTCCCAATCCTTCCCCGGTGGCGCGGGCCTTTACCCAGGCGGCGGTGGAGCTAGGCTACGGGGGGCCAGACTGGGATTTCAATGGACCGCAGCAGGAAAATGGCGGCGGCATCTACCAAGTCAATGTCACCCCAGCAGGGAAACGGGCCAGTACGGCGGTGGCATTTCTCCGGCCTGTGCTGGGACAAGCCAACCTACAGATCCAAACCCATGCCCAAGTCACTCGCATCCTGATCCAGGGATCCCGAGCAGTTGGGGTGGAGTATCTCCAGGCGGGGCAACGGGTGCAGGTGTGGGCGGAGCGGGAGGTAATCCTTTGTGCGGGGGCCTTTGACTCTCCCCGCTTACTGATGCTTTCGGGCATCGGCCCTGCCCAAGAACTGGCAAGATTCGGGATCCCTGTACTTCAGGATCTGCCTGGAGTGGGACAGAACTTGCAGGATCACTTGCTTCTACCTTTACTTTTCACCAGTCGAACCGAGCTCCCCATCCCCACGTTCATTGCCGAGGCAGGTTTGTTTGTGCGCACTCGCAGCGGCACTGAGCAATCCCCCCCTGACTTGCAGTACCACTTCAGCGCCGGGATCCCAGCCTTTATCCCCCCCCAGCTGGGCATCAGTGAACCCACGTTTTTCTTTGTGCCTATTTTGGCCCAACCCTACAGCCGCGGGCGCGTGGGACTGCAGTCCGGCGATCCCCTCGCTCCACCCCTGATCGATCCCCAGTATCTCTCCTGCGAGGCTGACCTTCAGGTCTTCCTGCAAGGAATCGAATTAGCCCGCGCCCTGGCCCAAACCCAAGCCCTACAGCCCTTTACCAAAGCTGAAGTCACCCCAGGAAGCCAGGCCAGCGAAGCAGAAAGGCGCCAATTTATTCGCGCCGCCGCCTCCACCGTCTGGCACCCCGTAGGCACCTGCAAAATGGGACGGGATCCCCTAGCCGTAGTCAACCCCCAACTACAAGTCCATGGCATCGAGGGCTTACGGGTTGCCGATGCCTCCATCATGCCCACCATCACCAGCGGCAACACCAACGCTGCCTGCATCCTCATCGGGGAGAAAGCAGCCGAACTAATCCTATCTCAGTAAAAAAATCTTTGTGAGGAATTTGCACCATGGCTCATCTGTCTCGTCTTGCCTGCAGCACCCTGATCCTCGCCGGGATCCCCCTCACCGCCAGAGCTAACCCTGACCCCCCCCTCATCTATCCTGGTCGAGCTGAAAATCTCACCGGGATCCCGGTTGCCCAAGCCGGTTCCTCTCCTGCGCCGTCCCCCAAGAGCTCAGGATGGTACTTTGGAGTCTCAGGTGGGATTCAAAGCCGGGAGCGGGCTGGGGAATCCGACACCACCTTCACCTTATTCAAAGGGGGGTATCTTCTCAATGCCGCCGTTGGCTATCGGTTTAGCCCAGACATTCGCCTCGAATTAGAATACACCTACTTTGACAACGCCAATCAGGTTGTTGCTGCAACAGAAACAGGACCAGCACCGGGGTTAGGCAGTATTTCTGGGAACGCCTACATGCTGAATCTCTTCTATGATTTTGTCATCGAGGGATCCGCATTTAAGCCTTATATCAGTTTTGGAGTTGGCATCTTCAATACCTCGATCAAAGGGCTTGCCAATACCATTTTGGCCAGTTTAGATCCACCACTTTTTGTTAACAGTGTCAGCGAAGCTGCCTTTGCCTTTCAGTTCCGTTTAGGAACCAGCTACGTCATTAACCAACAGTGGGATCTTTTCGCAGGCTATCGCTACTTCAATGGCAGCACCCTCACCTTTAACAATACTATCTTTGGTACCTTAAGACCGGATGGGGCAAAGCTTCACAGTTTTGAACTGGGTGCTCGTTACTATTTTTAGCACTTTTTAGCACTTAATAGCTTGGAGGTAGAAATGAAATATAAACTTTTAGGAAGAAGCGGGCTACGGGTTTCCGAGCTATGTCTAGGCTGCGGCACCTTTGGCACAAATTGGGGTCCCATTGGATCAGATTTTGAGGAAAGCCAGCGGATCTTAAATCTCTTTGTAGAGGCCGGAGGTAATTTCATTGATACCTCCAATCGCTATCAGGAAAGTCAATCGGAGCAGCTTTTAGGTGAATTCATTCAATCGGATCGAGACTGGTTTGTCATTGCTACCAAGTACTCCTTATTTGGTGGATTTAATCCCGGTAAAGACCCCAATGGCTGCGGCAACCACCGTAAAAATCTTGTCCGCAGCGTTGAAGGTAGTCTCAAGCGGCTCAAAACCGATTACATAGACTTGCTATGGGTTCATATTTGGGACTATACCACTCCCATAGATGAAATTCTGCGAGCCTTAGATGATTTAGTTCGGCAGGGTAAAGTTCTTTATATCGGTGCCTCTAACTTTCCTGCTTGGTGGCTAGCTCGGGCTAATACCATGGCTGATTTTCAGGGCTGGTCTCCCTTCATTGCCACTCAGCTAGAGTATAGTCTCACGGAACGATCCTGCGAGCCAGAGTTTTTCCCGATGGCCGCAGAGATGGACATCGCCCTAGTAGCCTGGTCCGCCCTTGGGGGGGGAATAGTAACTGGAAAATATAATCGCGGCGCTCTTGATCCTAGTCAGCCTCATCGCCTTCGGGATCACGTTGATCCTAACAAAAATGCTTTTTGGCATGAGATGACAAAGCGTAATCTTGCCATTATGGATGACGTAGTCAAAATGGCCGACCACATGGGTCGCCCGCCGGTTCAGCTTGCTCTTCGTTGGCTGATGCAACAACCTATCCCTGTGATTCCAATTTTTTCAGCCCGCACGGCTGAACAAGCTCGCGAGGATCTAGGCTGTTTAGAGTTTGTTCTCTCAGATTCAGAAATGGCAGCCATTGAAAAAGCAACTCGTCCAGCCTTGAGTTCAGTTATGCCAGAAGCAGGGCCCTATCCCTATCCCATGTTGGAGTATGGCACACCGGCCCTACCTGGGTTCTATTCTCGAGCTTTGCTTTTTGGAAATATAGAGTACCAAATTGAAAATCACCACCGTCATTTTCCCTATAAATATCATCCTAGCCAAGCTAAGTAAGGAGATCAATCACCATGAAAAATGTCCCTGATACCACCCTTGGTCGTCTTTACAAAGAACATATCCAACTCATTTTAGATAAGAATATCGAAGCCCTTTTAGATCAATATACTGATGATGCCCTACTCATCAGTAGCTTTATGAAAACCCCCAAGTACTACAAAGGTCGGGAGCAGCTACGAGAGCATATGCAAGGGATCCTAGGTATTGAAGATCTCGAGACAGAGATTCATTTTTGGGCAGAAACCGAAGATCCCCAGACCCTGATGGTTACAGAGATTATTCACATGACTGCTGGGGGAAATAAAATGACCATGAGATTTGCCGATAGCTGGGTATTAGAAAACGGCAAAATCAAAATTCACTTTGCTGGGATGGTCAAGTACCCAGATGGCACTCTTGCCTAGATCATGACTCAAGGGGGCACACGTGAAACTTCAAGGGAAAAAAATTGGTATTTTCATAGAAAGCGACTTCTATGAGCAGGAAATCTGGTACTACCAATACCGATTTCCAGAGGAGGGTGCTGAACTTCATTTCTTCTCCCGTCTTTGGGGGCAACCTCACCTGACCTTCAGAGGGCATGAATACCATGCACCCTTTGAGTGCCATGAGTCCTTTGAGGGCATAGATGATAAGGCCTTAAGAAGCTTTGCTGCTATTATTGTTCCTTCGGGCATGGTTTCAGAGCGTCTGCGTTATACTGAAAACCTCTCCCAACTACCTCCAGCGACTGCTTTTTTAAAGCGAGCTTTTGCAGAGCCAAACATTCTCAAGGGAATTATTTGTCACGGCATGTGGTTGGTCTCCCCAGCTCCTGAATTAGTCCGGGGCCGTCCTGTCACATGTCATAACAATCTTTATAGCGATGTCATCAATATGGGGGCCATTTATCGAGATGAGGACGTTGTTGTTAATGGAGACTTAGTTACTGGCAGAACAGGTGGCCATGCCCACTTATTTGCCAGAAAAATTATTGATATTCTCTCAAACCATTAGGAGACCATTAGGAGGAATGCAAATGCCACTCCAGATTTTCTCTCAAGTTGCCATTACCTGTCGAGATCCCATCGCCACAGAGAGGTTCTATAGCAAATATTTTGGCTTTCGCCGTGCACGGGTAGCAGTGCTTCCTGATGGTGATCAGATTGTTTTTATTAAGATGGGTGATAGTGCTTTTTACCTAGAGCTTTTCAGAGCTAAACAGGATTCCCCCATCGCTCCTCCTAGCTTGGACGGTTACCCATTTCCTTCTGTACGTCACTTAGCTTTTAAAGTTGACAATGTTGATGCCAAGCTAGCTGAAATTGGAGATGCTGCTCCCATTACCCTTGGACCGCTTAATTTCGATGACTACATCCCTGGGTGGCGAACAGTCTGGATTGCCGACCCTGACGGACGAATTATTGAAATCAGTCAAGGATTTATAGATGAAGAACTCCCACCGCCCTTAACCATTTAAGCCCTTACAATTCTACCAAGGATGTGAATATGACTCTTGTAAATCCTATCAACTTTACTTTTTCTGATACAATAGCTGGCTATATCACTGCCTATAATTCAGATACTGTTACTTTTACTCTAGAAACAACAGACAAGCGCTATTATGAAGTTCGTTTTGCCAGCAATACTTATGGCTGGATTGCTAACAATCTAGAAGAACCGAGAACCTGGTGTAGTCAGGAGCAAATGAAATCTATGATGAACCCAGGACGCTATTTATTTGTTTACGGCATTTACTATCCAGAGCCCTCTGGAAATACCTTTGAAGCTCAGTTTATCATTTTTCCCGGCAAACGAGAGGGGAGTTATACCTTTGAGCGACAGAATTGGTGGATCCAGCAGGTGGATTCTATTGCTCGTTTTTATCTAAAAGCTCAGTTTCAAGGTAAGCCGATCAATTATACCCATTACCGCACATTAATTACTCTGGACGGACAGAAAGAGACTGACAATTACCGCCAAGAAACAGATACTATCTCCCGGTTAGTTTATGGTTTTGCCTCTGCTTACATGATGACCGGAGAGGAAAAGTTTCTAGAGGCTGCTGAAAAGGGAACGGAGTACCTTCGGGATCATATGCGTTTTTATGACCCTGACGAGGATATTGTCTATTGGTACCATGGAATTGATGTCAAAGGCAGCCGTGAAACTAAAGTCTTTGCCTCTGAATTTGGCGATGACTATGACGCTATCCCGGCCTATGAGCAAATTTATGCCCTTGCCGGCCCCATTCAAACCTACCGCGTCACCGGGGATCCCAGGATTCTTAGGGATGCAGAATTGACAGTTAAGCTATTTGACAATTTTTTCTTCGATAAAGAGAAGGGCGGATATTTTTCTCATTTAGATCCTATTACTCTTGATCCTCGTTCGCCAAGTTTGGGGGCAAATTGTGCTAAGAAAAACTGGAACTCTGTAGGGGATCATGCCCCTGCTTATTTAATTAACTTGTACCTGGCAACGGGGGAGAAGAGATATGCTGATTTCTTAGAGAATACTTTCGATACTATTACTCGCTATTTTCCAGACTATGAGCACAGTCCTTTTGTTCAGGAAAAGTTTTTTGAGGATTGGTCTCATGACCGAGAACATATGTGGCAGCAAAACCGTGGTGTCGTTGGGCATAATCTTAAGATTGCCTGGAACTTAATGCGAATGTATAGCCTTAAGGCAAAGCCCGAGTATGAGCACCTGGCCCGCAAAATTGCGGAGGAAATGCCGAAAGTTGGTATGGATCGGCAGCGGGCTGGCTGGTACGATGTCATGGAGCGGTTGCGCAAACCAGGTGAGGCATGGCATCGTTTTGCTTTCCATGACCGCAAGGCTTGGTGGCAGCAGGAGCAGGGGATCCTAGCCTATTTGATTCTGCATGGGGTACTTAAAGATCCTGAATACCTTAAAATTGCCCGTGAGTCCTCTGCCTTTTATAACGCCTTTTTCTTGGATCATGATGATGGAGCTATTTACTTTAACGTCTTAGCCAATGGCCTGCCTTATTTAATGGGAACCGAACGATTTAAGGGCAGCCATTCCATGAGTGGTTATCACTCCACAGAGTTATGCTTCCTGGCTGCTGTCTATAGCAATTTATTGATTACAAAGCAACCTATGGAGTTTTACTTTAAGCCCCGTCCAGATGGATTTCCTGAGCGAGTCTTGAGAGTTGCTCCTGATTTACTACCTCCAAGAAGTATTTGCCTAGATTATGTCGAAATTGATGGGGAACCCTACGGAGATTTTAATGCCTCAGAACTGATGGTTAAACTTCCAGAAACTAAGGATCATTTATCTGTTAAAGTCCGTATAGTTCCCGCCTAGAGGTACGGTGATGAAGATTAATTCAGTGGCTAACAATGGTATTACAATCATTACCCTTGCGGGGGATATTGACAGTCGGACAGCTCCGGTTGTTCAAGAACAAGTCGTACCCATGACAACAGAAGCAGACAAGCTGATCCTTGATCTAACTCAGGTCAGTTACATGTCCAGTGCTGGACTTAGGGTTTTACTGCTCTTGTACCGCCAGGTCGCCAGCAAAAAAGGGCAGATTATCCTAGTAGGACTATCTCCTTCTATCTTGGACACTATGGCAGTCACTGGGTTCCTAAAGTTTTTCTCAACGGCAAACTCCTTACAAGAGGCTGTAGCCAGCTTACAGAGCTAGTCCAAATCTCTCTCCATCAAGGAATAAAACAATGGTGACTCGTATTGATGTTTATCCTACACATCGCTTCGGAAATTATTGGCTGCGCATGGGTCACCCATTTCCTTTCGGGACAACTTTCTTAGCTGGTGGAATTAATTTTTCTGTTTTTTCTAAGGCTGCTAACTACTGTGTCCTGGTTCTTTACGAGCGGGGATCCCAAGTGCCTTTGGTTGAGATTCCTTTTCGAGGTCTGTTTGAAAAAGTAGATTCTGGGGAAGTAGTATGGGGAGAATTTCGCATTGGTAATGTTTTTTGCATGACGGTTTTTGACTTGCCCTACGAGCAGATTGAGTATGGCTTTCGCATGGATGGTCACTACCCGAGGGTTAGTCGAGGGCAACCTGGAATCCATCGCTTTAACCCAGAACAGGTGCTGCTTGATCCCTATGCTAAGGGGATCGGTGGCCGAGATATTTGGGGGATCCCGCCAAATTGGGAGGATGCTTTTCCCCATCGGGGGCGGATTGTGCGAGATGATTTTGATTGGGAAGGGGATCGCCCCCTAGAGATTCCTTTAGAGGACTTAGTTATTTACGAGATGCATGTGCGCAGCTTTACCCAGGATCCGACTTCAGGGTGTAAGTACCCAGGGACTTTTGCTGGTATTCGCGAGAAGATTCCCTATCTGAAAGAATTGGGGGTAAACTGTGTTGAATTGATGCCTATTTTCGAGTTTGACGAGTTTGAAAATAGCCGCCAGCACCCCCAAACAGGCGAACTTTTGATGAACTATTGGGGCTATAGTACTGTCGGTTTTTTTGCTCCTAAGGCAGGCTATGCCTTCACAGGTCAGTTTGGCGATGGGACACAAGTTGCTGATGAATTGAAAACCTTAATCAAAGACCTTCATAGCAACGGTATAGAAGTTATTCTTGACGTTGTCTTCAACCATACAGCAGAAGGAAATGAGCATGGCCCAACTATCTCCTATCGAGGTATTGATAATCAAACCTACTATATGCTGACCCCAGAGGGATATTACTTTAATTTTAGCGGTTGCGGTAACACTCTCAATTGTAACAATCCTGTGGTCCGAAACATGGTTTTAGACTGCTTGCGCTACTGGGCAGCAGAATATCACATTGATGGCTTTCGCTTTGATTTGGCAGCCATCTTAAGTCGGGATCCCTGGGGGTTTCCATTGCCCAATCCACCGCTGCTGGAAACTCTAGCTTTTGATCCCATTTTGGGCAAGTGCAAACTGATTGCTGAAGCTTGGGATGCAGGTGGACTGTACCAAGTGGGTAACTTTGCTGCCTATGGTCGCTGGGCAGAATGGAATGGTAAATATCGAGATACCATGCGTAAGTTTCTCAAGGGAGAGCCAGGAATCCTAGGGGAAGTTGCCCAACGATTGCAGGGATCCCCAGATTTATATGGTGGACGAGGGACAGGAGCGAGCATTAATTTTATTACCTGCCATGATGGTTTTACCCTGATGGATTTAGTCTCCTATAATCATAAGCACAATCAGGCTAATGGTGAAGATAATCGAGATGGCAGTGATGATAATTATAGCTGGAATTGCGGTTGGGAGGGAGAAACTGATGACCTTGAAATTAAAGCATTACGCTCTCGTCAAATTAAGAATGCTCTGGCCATACTGCTTGTCAGTCAGGGAGTACCCATGCTTTTAATGGGAGATGAGATGGGACGAACCCAACAGGGAAATAATAATACTTACTGTCATGACAATCATCTCAATTGGCTAGACTGGACTCTAATCCAAAAAAATGCTGATATTTATCGATTTGCCCGTTGCTGTATTGCTTTTCGTCGTGCTCATCCAGCACTGAGATTGCCCTACCATCCACATCAGGAAATTTCTTGGCACGGTACCCAAGCTTGGAATGCAGATTGGAACGGACGGGTTATAGCTTTTATGGTGGACGGGCGACAAGTTTCCCCCATTCCTGACAATATTATCTATGTAGCCCTTAATATGTACTGGGAAACCTTACCTTTTGAACTGCCTCGTCTACCGCCTAATTATCAATGGTTTGTCTTTGCCAACACCGGTGCTGAAATTTGTGAGGAAGTTTGGGATCCCGGTCAAGAACCTGTTCTTTCGGATCAGGCAACCTTTTTACTGCGGGGACGATCCGTGGCTATTTTGGTTGGACGTTGAGAGATGTATTGGAGAATTAAGAATGGCTTTTTCAGTGCACTTTATTATGGATGAAAACACTGCCAAAGTGACCCTTGAAGGGGAGCTAGATGCTGCTTCAGCCCCGAGTTTTCGTAGGGAAATTGAAAAAGCAGCTCAGCAGCAACCTGGCCGGTTAGTTCTTTTTCTACAAGGCCTAGAGTTTATGGCTAGTGCTGGGTTACGGGTGCTGATCTTCGCCAAGCAGAAAATGGGAGCTGACGTGGAGGTTTATGCCGTTGCTCCTCAGCCAGGAATCCGAGAAACCTTGGAGAAAACTGGATTTGAAAAGAGCGTGATCATTGTAGACAACTACGCTGACTAGGAGGCAAGTATGGAAGGGCTGAGAGTCCCTGGAACCCTTGATGCTCTCGACGCTATTGCCGACTATGTCAAACGGGTTGCCCAATCAGCTAGTCTGGATGATCGTGCTGCCTATCGGCTGCGTTTGGCTGTTGATGAAATTGCCACTAACGTGATTACCCACGGCTATCAGGAGGCAGGCCTGCAGGGAGATATTCAACTACAGGCAGAACTTACCCCAGAAACTTTAATTATTCACATGGATGATACAGGTATTACCTATGATCCTGCTCAATCCGTTGCCCGCAGCGAACTCTTCTTAACTAAAGATCTGGATCAGCGCCCTATCGGTGGTTTAGGTGTGTTTCTTGCCATCCAATCTGTAGATCGATTTATCTACCAGCGCCATGACGGTTACAATCGTAATTCTTTTGTGATTTACCGGCGCTCTGCTTAGGAATCTGACCATGCCCACTCGCCATCTTTATTTAGATATTACCCGACACCAGCAGCCCTTTGAGAGCATTTTCATCGATCCAGATGCTCAGGAGATTCGTATTGGTCGCCATGAAAGTAACACAATTTCCCTAGAGAATTCTCCAGAGGTTTCTCGATTCCATGCACTTTTGCTCCGCAATCCTCTTAAAGGATATGAGCTGATTGATCTAAACAGTAAAACCGGTACCCGTATCAACGGGCAGCGTGTAAAATCCGGTTTGAATCATCCCGTCAAAGCTGGAGACATCATTGGCATTGGTTTTTATGAAATACTGCTGCGAGAAGAATTGTTGGATGACCCTTTAGATGACTTAAATACTCCTAGGATTAAGCAGCCTGAAACCCAAACTATAATTTTGCAGCACATCCCAACGTTGGTGCTGACGGTTGCTTCCCCAACCTTGAACCGAGATTTCTTCTTTGATCATTCTCCTGTAAAGATCGGGCGTAGTCCTGAGTGCGATATTGTTTTGAATGAACCTATTGTTTCTGCTCACCATGCAGTTATACGCCAGACTATCTCTGGCTGGGAAATAGAAGATTTGGATAGTCGCAACGGTCTTTACTACAAAGGCTCCTTGATTAAATCTAAGGCATTATCGGATGGAGATGTCTTTTATATTACTCAAGATATTAGTCTGACTTTTCGCGATACCAGTCGTCCTAATTTAGTACCAACAGCCCATAGTACTGTCATTAAGTGTTTACGCAGTGGTGTTATTGTTGTGGATAGAGATCATACCGTTGTGGATCTCAATCCAGCAGCAGAGCTGATGCTGAAGAAAACTCTTAAAAAAAGTCGAGGGCAATCCATTCAGTGGTTGCTAGCCGAGCATCCCCGTTTGCTGATGCTTTATCAAAACTATCGGGGGGAATCAGGATCGGATGTAATGACAACGATTCTTGCTGGGCTTGAAGATCAGACGGCATGTTATGTAGATGCCAGTATTTCCCCTCTAGTTGAGGAAAATGGTAATTTGGCCGGCTCTGTGATGATGCTCCACGATATGACCCGGCAGTATCAAGCAGCACAAGAATTACGGCAAGCTAACCAAGTTACAGAAGAACTCTATAAAGCTCTACGTAAGGAAATTGACACAGGACGGAGAATCCAACAAGAGTTCCTGCCTCAATCTGAGGAGATCCCTCAACATCCTCATTGGGAGTTAGCTACAGTTTTTCGCCCAGCACGGGATATTGCCGGAGACTTTTATGATATTTTTCCCCTCCCCGGAGACTGTATCGGTTTGGTGATTGGGGATGTTTCTGATAAGGGGGTCGGATCCTCGTTGTTTATGGCGCTGTTCCGTAGTTTAATCCGTGTTTTTGCCGAACAATCGGTCCTGATGGATCTGCGAGTCCTGACAGAAACCCTAGATCCTATTCGGGATCCCGATTTTAATCGGCGTTTTTACGAGCTAGCTTTTGATTCTCCCCTTAAGGCTGTGGGTAAGACCCATGAATATATGTTTCGTAACCACAGCACGGCCTGTATGTTTGCGACCCTCTTTTTTGGTGTTTTAGACCCAGAAACTGGGCGGCTGCGCTACATTAATGCCGGGCATGAGGCACCAATGGTTGTCAAGGATGGGGTGATTGTGCAGCGGCTAGGCTCTACGGGGGTAGCAGTTGGGTTCCCGGTGCTGGAAACCTTTACCATTGCTGAGGTGCAGCTACAGCCGGGGCAGCAGTTGATTGCCTATACGGATGGGATTACGGACGCTAAGGATAGTCAGGGAAGGCGATTTACGGAAGAACGTTTGCTGCATCTTATCCAAGCAGAGCCACAAGAGCATGTGGGGGAGATGCTGGAGCGGATTGAAGAGGCCATCCTAAACCATATTGGCTCGGCTAGCCCCTTTGATGACATTACGATGTTAGGGGTGCGCTATCTCTAGCGTTTGCCAAAGCCTTTGCTAACAAGGGGTTCTACGCAGGCTTCTAACTGTTTTCTCAGAGAATGGGTGTCAAGCCTCTGACCAATCAAAACCAGTTGGTTTTTCGGGGGGGTTGTCCAGGGTTCGCTGTCAAGGGTATAGCGTTTGCCGCTGAGGTGAAAGATGTATTTTTGTGGGCTTTCGCTAAACCACAGGATCCCTTTGGCACGAAAGACGTTGGCAGGTAAGTGATTCAAAAAGATCTGAAACTTGTCTAGGTTCAAGGGCCGATCGCTGGTAAAGGCAATGGAGTTAAATCCATCAATTTCTAGATGGTTATGGCTATGGTGATGGTCATGATCCTCATGGACACAATGGCCGTGGTCGTGATCGCAGTGGCTATGGTCATGGTGGGGCTGCTCTGCGGGTAGGCTGGAACGCTGAAATAGGGCAGTATCCAGGATCAATTCGAGGGGGACTTGGGATTTGGTAGCCCGGAGAATGCGAGCATCATCTTTAATTTCGCGGATGCGCTTTTCCAATCGCTTAAGTTCCGCCTCGTCCACCAGATCAGTTTTGTTGAGAATGATCATGTCCCCATAGGCAATTTGATTGTAAGCCACGTCACTCTCAAATAAATCTGGGGCAAAATTGCTGGCATCCACCAGAGTAATAATCGAATCTAAACGGGTTAAATCTTTCAAGTCCGGACCAAGGAAAGTCAATGCCACCGGTAGGGGATCTGCTAACCCAGTGGTCTCCACAACCAGATAATCAATTTTCTGGGGACGCTCTAAAATCCGAAATACGCTCTCGGCAATGTCATCCCGCACGGTACAACAAATACAGCCGTTGTTCAGCTCCACAAGATCTTCTTCGGAGGAGACAATCAATTCAGCATCAATGCTAATCTCCCCAAACTCATTCACCAAAACAGCGGTGCGTATGCCTTTCTGGTTACTCAAAATATGATTCAATAGGGTGGTCTTGCCACTGCCCAGAAATCCGGTAATAATCGTCACGGGCAAACCATGTTGGGGAACCTCGAGATGGGGATCGTCAATGGCAGCAGTGGGCATAGTCGGTCTTCCGCAACAATGTCATTGTCTATCCTAACCAGTTTTTAATTCTGCGGTGCGATCCGGGATCCCGGCACAACCGCCGGGAATAGTGGCGCGGGTCAGGGATCCGCCCCACATGCACAGGTACTGGCGGTTTTCTTCGCTCAGTCCGCTGATGCCTTGGCAGTTGATGCCTTCGACTCGGGCACCGGTGCCGGCTCCGGTTTTGAAGTTGCCTTTGCCCTGGGGGCTGAGATGGAGGGACTGGATGGGGGTGGCGGTGGCAACGTCCCCACTGAACAGCAGCACCCGGTAGAAGTTGGCTCCCTGACATTGGGCACTGCGCAGGTCGCTGCCGACAAAGTTGACGTAGCTGAGGTCAGCCCCTTGCAAATAGGCCTGGCAAAGGCTAATGTCGCTCAGATCCAGTCCCCGCAGTTGGGTGTGGCGCAGATCCGTGCGCTCCAACATCGCCTCTAGCCATATCACCCGAATCCCCTTGAGGCGATCGCGGACGTAGCCCCCCTGCCCATCCAAAATGGGACGACCAAGATGCTGATCCCGCTGCAGCGGGCTAAGAAGATTGGCGGTGGACAAAAAGCGCAAAATCTTGGCCCGACCGGGGGGATCAACCCCATTGAGGATAGCGGCGGTGCGACCGGCGGCAATGGCTCGCTCCAGGGGCCAATCGTCCAACTGACCATCAGGATTGAGGATCAGTTCGGAAATGCCCTGAAAATAGGCATCAAT
>JAUQVP010000025.1:0-13800 GCA_039794745.1 Thermostichales cyanobacterium HHBFW_bins_127
GGCTCCAGGCGACCATCCCAGTAGATAAAGCGAGGCAACTTGCCATCGGCCAGCAGTAAATCCTCCCCTAAACCCAGCTCCACAATCAGATTCAACAAAGCCGGCGTGGGGGTAAAACTGTTGGGCCCCTCTTCCCATCGCCAATCCCCCATCTCTAAGCGGCGGGTCTGGGTGGAAATACAACCCCCCACGCGCTCCCCAGCCTCTCGAAGCAAAACCGGGATCCCTTGTTGTTTTAACCGCCAGGCCAGCACCAAACCGGAGATGCCAGCCCCAATCACCACAATCATCGCTAACCCTCCTCTTCCCTAGGGTACAGGGATCCCGATCCCGGTGGCAGCGGCTGTATCGTTGAAAGAGTGCTTGCCTGCCGGGATCCCGGAGTGGGGGCGATTGTGTCGGTGGATGTGTATGCATGCAGGGTTTATTGGGGAAGTTCATGAGTCGCTGCGCAGTGTGCAGCGGCAGCAGGCCCATCCCTGGCCCCACCAGTTGACGATGGCTCGCTTGGTGGCTCGCGCCTTGCGCCTTGGCAAGGGGGCTTTGATCCAGGTGGATGGGGCGGGTTGTCACCGTCTCAGTTATGTGCTGCCCTGTTTGTTGTTGCCAGAACCGGTGATCCTATGTGTGCCGCCGGCGGTGCGCACCCTACTGCTGACGGAAGACATCCCCTGGCTCCAACAGCATCTGGGGCTGAACAAGCCAGTCTACGGGGATCCCGAGTGGGGGCAGCAGGGGCTGATCCTGACCGATCCCTGTCTGTGGTTGGCGGCCAAAAGGGCCGGCCGTGTCCCTGCCGGGATCCCGGTGGTGATCGATGGGGCGGAAGGGTTGGGGGATTGGGTGGATCAGGTGGGTACGATTCGGATTGGCAGGGAGGACTGGCAGGCTTTGCAGCAGGCCCTGCCCCAGGCGGGGATCCCGGGGTTGTATCAGCGGTTGTTGTCGCGGTTGGTACGGCGGCCGTTGTCGCGGTTTCCCTTGTTGGCGGATGAGATCGAGCCATTGTTGGGGGTTTTGGCGGCGGCGGAAGCCCGTTGTCCGGGGATTTGGCAGCAGTTTAGCCAGTGCAGTCGGGATCCGCAGATGCTGTTGTGGGGGGAGAAGAATCAAGATGGCTTGGGGGTGACCTTGGCTGCCACCCCTCTGCACCCGGCTGTGAACTTAGGTTCCCTGTGGCAGGAGCAGCCCTTGGTGCTGATTGGTCAGGGGCTAGATGCGGATGTCAAAGCCACCAGCTTCCGTCAACGCTTTGGGCTACCGGATTTGACCTGTTTACGTTTTGGCCCTAGTTGGGATCAGGAATTGCCCCTGTGGATCCCTAGCCCGATGCCCCTGCCCAATACCCCCCAATTTCAGGGGGCTTTACTGCAGCAGGTGCGCCAGGTGGCTGCCGCCGGCTGGCAACGTCTGGTGATCCTGATCTCCGATCAACCCCTACTGCAACAACTGGCCACCACCCTCGCCTCAGAATGGGGATCCCGGGTAGGTTTGAATCGTCCTGCTCCCCTTTTGGTCAGCAGTTGGGAGTATTGGCTGGAGGCAGGGTTGCACCTACCCCCACCCCAAGGGATCTTAGTGGGCACCTTACCCTTTCCTTCCATGGCTGATCCCTTGGTGGCAGGGCGGGTGGAGGGTTACAAGCGGTTGCAGAGGGACTGGTTTCGGGAGTATTTGCTGCCCGTGGCCCTGACCCGATGGCACCACAGTCTCAGTGGCCTGCGGCAACGGGGTGGCTATCTGGGGATTTTGGATAGCCGCGTGCTAGTGCGCAGCTATGGGCAGGAGTTCCTCGCCATGCTGGAGCCCTACGTGCGCGTCGAGCAGCTCCGGCAGACCCCATGAGCCGGCTGATCTGGGCCCTGCTGATCACCCTGGCCATCCTCCTCTCCCCCGTTCAAGGGGAACTGCGCTGGCGCAAAACCTGGTCCGGATCCCTGGGGTGGTGCTGGCGGATTGCCTGGCTGGGCATGGGGCTGCGGCGGGGGCGGGGTTTAGGCAGCTGGAATTGGCACAGCCTGCAGATTCTGGTGGCTGGGATGCTTCGCTACGGGCGGCTGCAGCACTGGCAGTGCTACACCGAAATTGGCTTTCGGGATCCCGCCTTGACTGGGCAGTGGTTAGGGTTGGTCAGTGGTTTACCGCCGGAGTTGGGGCGGTGTTTCCACCTTACCTTTAGCCGCTGTGGTTGGCAGAGTCGGGGGCGATTGCGGGGATCGATGCCTGTGGTGGGAGTGCTGCTGCTGGGGCTGCGGCTCGTGCTGGCCAAGAAGGGAATCAAACCCTGAGCCCCAATTCTGCTCGAATCACAAGCCTGCTCGCCTAGAGAACTTTCAGCGTTCTGGCGGTTCTAGGGATCCCGGTGGGCCGTTACCATGGTGAGGAAGCGTGGTCAAAGGGTTACCTGATGCTGGTCAAGGAAGCGATTAGCCCCAAAGGATCCAAGATCGCCATTTTGCCTTTCAAAGGTCGGATTGACAGCAAGGTTGCTTCCGAGATCCGGCAGTTGTTTCAGCAGTTGATCAACAAGGGCTACCCGAACATTTTGGTAGAAATGGCAGAAGTGACTTTCCTAGACAGTGCCGGGTTAGGGGTATTGATTGCTGGCATGAGCAAGTGTCGCAGCGCTGGGGGTAGCCTTTGTCTGTGTCAGCCCTCGGAAGCAGTTCAGGTTGTCCTCAACATCTCAGCCACTGAACGGATCTTGACGGTCTTCCCGGATCAGACCACCGCCGTGCAGCAATTCCCCACCTAAATCCAGCAGCCAAATTCGCAACTGGGGGGGATCCCAAATCACTTCTCCCCGCAGGGCAGTGGTGAGGCAGCGGATGTCTTCGAGTTTAGCGGGGCTGAGTTCCTGGGGGTGCTCGATCTGCCAGCAGCACCAGCGGCAGTGGTACTGCCCACCAACCTTCACCTGATAGAGATGGTCAGTCAGGGCCAGCCTGGCCAGAACCTCCAACAGTTCCGGGTCCGTCTGGAAATCCTGCAGCTCAGCCAAAACCTGGGACGGCATCCCAGGGCAAAGGCGGGCCCAATCTGCAGATTCCAGCTTAGGTTCCTGCTCAGGGTCGAGGAGGCGGGTTTGCCATTCCCTGATCAGATCTTGATAGTGTTGTTGTTCATTTTGGATGATTTGGAGGTAGTGGCGTTGGCGTTCACTGAGTTGGGCTTGGCTGAGCATCAGCAGGCCCATGCGGAGGTTAGTGATAGGGCTGCGCAGTTGTTGTTGCAGCGCTTGTAGGGCTTGGGGTAGGCGCCAGTGCAGCAGCGGCTTAGCGCAGGGGAACCACAGCCGCAGCAGCCGGGCCAGCCGAGCTTGCAGCAGATGGAGCATGTCCACGTGTTCTGAGGGCCAGGGTTTGCTGCGGATCCCCCACAGGTAGCGGGGGGGCAGGGCACTCACCAAACCAACCCAACAATGGAATTGTCCCTGCTGCAGTTGTAGATTGCCTTGCCGGTACAACTCATAGCACTGCTGCCTGGACAGATCCAAAGGCGCAACACTCCCCCTGCCAATCCACTCCCCCCCTAGGGTCAACCACAGGGAAGCTTGCCAAAGCTGCGCCCCCTGGTCCCACAGCGGCTGTAACCCCAGCCAGTCCCCCGGCTCCACCTCCAACAACAGCGACCAATCCAACGCCGCCGCCGCCTGATCCTGTTCCAGTTCTCTGACAATCGCCTGAACCGTATTCTTACTGATCCCCACCTCCTGGGCAATCTTGCGGTAGGAATAGCCCTGCTTCAGCAGCGCCTGTACCTTGGGCATCAACTCCTTACTGCGGCTATGCAAGCCCGGCTGCCGCCCCAACCGCCTGCCCGCCGCCTTCGCCGCCACCAACCCCTGGCGAATCCGCTCCCGCTGCACCCCCTGCTCATACTCCTGTTGCCCACTAGGGATCCCATCTCGACTCAATTGCCAACCGCTCAGGGTCATCACCTCCACGCCCGCCGCCATCAGACGGGCCAGACTGGCCTCACAGGTTGGCCAATCCTTGGCCCACCGGCTCAAGGAACTCAACAAAATCACATCCCCCTGGCCCACCTGCCCCAGCACCTGCTGCCAGTCCAGATCCCGGATCACCTGCTTAACCGTCCAGCCCCGCTGCTCCGCCCACCCCAGCAAAAGCCGTACCTGCTCCCCAGCATCGGGATCCCCCTGCCAACCCCGGCTGTAAATGATCACCCCATTCAACCCTATTCCTCAGAGCGTGATCTTTACTCTACAAAAGCCCATTCCCGCTGTCTCCGGGGAACACCGATCACCCCTCAGGCGTCATTCAGAATAAACCCCTATGCCTCCCCTGTCTAGGCATAGGGCTTCAGCATAATTTCTAAACTAAAATAGGCTTTCCGGCTTGCAAAATCTTCTGGTTTTATTGGCATCTATGATGTTCAGCTTCTGAATTGATTCTGATGAGAAGATTCTCATTCAATGGCTAATAAATAAGTAAATGCAAACCTACTTAGCATCTCTTTAGTTTTCTAAAGCTCCCTTTAGGCAAGGGTTTAGTGCAGGTAAGCACTGCATTGGCACCTCATTTCTGCCAACTCCACTCAACTTATGAGTCCCAGAGGCCGAGTAAATCTGAGGCAGATAACTGCAAAACTTTTTATTGATTTAACTAAAGCTTAACCTAAAAATAATCAACAATTAATCAACGGCGTTTAAGGTGGCAAGTGGCGATTTGTGTGATGACTATGCGTTCTCTGCTTAAAATATCCCTTGCGGCTGTAGCAGCGGTGGTGACCCTAGGGACCACCTCAGCCCAGGCCCAAACCATCCAGATTTCCGGGGCGGGTGCCACCTTTCCGGCGCCCCTGTTCCAGCGCTGGTTTGATGCCTACAACCGTACGGTGAACCCCAACGTCCAAGTGAGCTACCAATCGGTAGGGAGCGGCGCCGGTCTAGAGCAGTACATCAACGGCACGGTGGACTTTGGTGCCTCGGAAGGGCCGATGAACCCCCAGAACAACCGTTCTCGCTACGAAAACTTCAAGGCCAAGTTCGGCTACGAACCCCTGCAACTGCCCTTGGGGGGTGGTGCCATTGAGTTTGCCTACAACATTCCCGGTATTGGCGACCAAGAACTGATCCTGAAGCGGGAGACCTACTGCGGCATTGTTACCGGGGAAATTACCTCCTGGGATGACATCCGCATCAAAGCCCAGAACCCCAGCATTGCCCAAAAATTGCCCCGCCTGCCTATCACCTGGGTACACCGTTCCGATGGCTCTGGCACCACCTTTGTGTTCACCAACCATATCCGCACCGTCTGTCCCAACTGGAAGGCAGGCTTCGGCACCTCCGTCGAGTGGCCGGTGGGGATTGGTGCCCAAGGCAATGAAGGGGTGGCAGCTACTATCTTGCAGGAGCCCGGTGCCATCGGCTATGTCAACCAAGCCTACGCCGAATTGGAAAACATGAACACAGCCCGCCTGGAAAACAAAGCCGGCAACATTGTGGCCTATTCGGTAGAAGGGGCGACCTCGGCTTTGAATGCACCGATTCCCGATGACTTTGCCCTGTTGGTGCCCGATCCGGAAGGCCCGAACGACTATCCGATTGTGGGTCTGTTTTGGGTGATGCTGTACCGGGAATATCCCGATCAAGCCAAGCTGGATGCCCTGCGGGATGTACTCAAGTGGACCCAAGGGCCAGAGGGGCAAGCTATCGCCAAGGAACTCCTCTACATTCCCATGCCGGCTTCTGCCATCGAGCGGATCAAAGCGGAGCTAGACGCAATCACCGTCAATCCCAATGCCAAGCGCTAATTACTGGGTTTGCTGACGGTTGACAGGGGTCGGGGATCTGCCTCTCTGACCCTTTCATAATCAAACCTTAACTTAGTCATAATCTTTCTCTAACGGAGTCTTAGCTCTCCGCCCCTTATTCTGGAGAAGTTGTTTGCGCTTGTTCCCCTCTGAGGAGTTTGGCCATGACAGCAACCACTACTGATACCACTACCGATGTAGTGATTGAGAAGCAGATGAATGCTTCTCGGTTTCTGGATATTGGCTTTGTCCGCGCTACCTTGGGGCTGGCAGTTTTGGCTGGGATTGTGCTGTTTTTGGTGATTGAAGAGACGGTCAAGGCAGCTTGGCCAGCCATTCAACAATATGGGTTGGCGTTTCTGTGGACAACCCGCTGGAACCCGGTGGAAGACATCTATGGGGTGTTGCCGCAAATCTACGGGACATTTATGACCACGTTGGTCGCCTTGATTTTTGCCATTCCTTTGGGGATTGGGACGGCGATTTTTTTGACGGAGGATTTTGCCCCCCGGTGGGTACGTACACCGATTGCTTTTGCCATCGAGCTAATTGTGGCTATTCCCAGTGTGGTCTTGGGCTTATGGGGGATTTTTGTCTTGGTGCCGGCGGTGCGACCGGTATTTCGCTGGCTGAATGAAACGATGCAGTGGTTCCCTCTTTTCGGTGGGCCGCCCCCGCGGGGACCGAGTATTTTGCTGGTGGGGTTGATTCTTTCGATTATGATCTGCCCGATTATTATCTCGATCACCCGCAGTACCTTTGAGTCGTTGCCGCGCAATTTGCGGGATGGGGCTTTGGCTTTGGGGGCAACCCGCTGGGAGACGATTTTGACGGTGATGATCCCGGCGGGGTTGTCGGGGATTGTCAGCTCGATCATGTTGGCGATGGGGCGGGCTTTGGGGGAAACCATGGTCTCGGCAATGCTGGTGGGAAATGCCAACCGCATCAATATTTCTTTGATGCAGCCGGGGTCAACGATTACGGCGTTGATTGCTTCCCAGTTTGGGGAGGCGGGGCGGTTGCAGGTGTCGGCTTTGATGTATGCCGGGGTGGTGTTGATGGTGGTGGCGCTGCTGATCAATATCCTGGCGGAGCTGATTATTCGTAAGTTCCAGAATGTTTAGACAGGGGGATGAGCTATGACGACGCTGCAGGAGACCGATCTGGACTTAAGCTCGGCATCGATTAGCCCACTGCGCAACTATACGGGTAAGGTGTTGACGGTTTTGAGTGGGGTTTTTGTTGCCATTATTGTCATTCCTTTGGCGATTGTGCTGTGGGATGTGGCCAAGGAGGGGGTTCATAGGCTGAATTGGCAGACCTTGACCCAGACTCGCTTTCCCCCCCCTGGGTTGTCGGAGGGAGGCTTTGGGCATGCGATTGTCGGCACGCTGATGGTGTTGGCGACGGCGGCGACCCTGAGTTTTCCCTTTGGGGTGTTGGCGGCGGTGTATCTGTCGGAGTTTGGGCGCGGCTCCAAGCTGGCCTATTTTGTCAAGTTCTCTTGCAATGTCTTGACGGGGGTGCCGGCGATTATTTGTGGGTTGTTTGCCTATGCGGTGGCGGTGCAGGGGCGGGGTTTTTCGGCCTTTTCGGGGGGGGTGGCGTTGGCAGTGCTGATGCTGCCGATTGTGATCCGTTCGACGGAGGAGGCGCTGCTGTTGGTGCCTCAGGATCTGCGTTTGGCTTCCATTGGCATTGGCTCGACTCGTTTTCAGACGACGATGCGGATTGTCTTGCCGACGGCGGCGCCGGGGATTGTGACGGGTTTGATTCTGGCGCTGGCGCGGTCGGCGGGAGAAGCGGCTCCTTTGCTGTTTACGGCTTTCAATAATAATTTTTGGTCAACGAATTTGTTTGGACCGGTGGCAACCTTGCCGGTGATGACTTATTTCTTTGCCATTATTCCCTACCGGCCGCAGCAGGAGTTGGCTTGGGCAGGGGCGCTGGTGCTGCTGGCGATTGTGCTGATTGCTAGTTTGATCTCTCGCTTTGTGGTCTATAAAACTAAGCTCTAGGGGGCTTGTTTGGATAGTGTCTATGAGGTTCTAACCATGACTGTAACTCAACAGAAGTTGGCTAATGTTTTCGATGTTAAGGATCTAAATGTTTATTACGGCTCGGCCTTGGCCGTTAAAAATGTAACAATGGCAATCCCGGAAAGGCAAATTACTGCTTTTATCGGCCCTTCGGGATGTGGAAAAAGTACGGTGCTGCGCTGTTTTAATCGCACGAATGATCTGATCCCGGGGGCACGGGTGGAAGGCAAGCTCACCTACCATGGTAAGGATCTCTATGCCCCGAATGTGGATCCGGTGTCGGTGCGGCGGCGGATCGGCATGGTCTTCCAAAAGCCCAATCCTTTTCCCAAGACTATCTATGACAATGTGGCCTATGGACCTCGGGTGTTGGGAATGAAGGTGAATCTGGATGAGGTGGTGGAAACATGCCTGAAAAAGGCGGCTCTCTGGGATGAGGTGAAGGATAAGCTGCGGGACAGTGGACAGTCCCTGTCGGGGGGACAACAACAACGGCTCTGTATTGCTCGAGCCCTGGCGGTGAAACCAGATGTGATCCTGATGGATGAACCGTGCTCGGCCCTTGACCCCATCTCCACTCGCCGGATCGAGGAGCTGATGAAGGAGTTGAAACGGGACTACACCATCGTTATCGTCACCCACAATATGCAACAGGCCAGCCGGGTGTCGGATATGACGGCATTTTTTAGTGTGGAACTGCAGGGATCCCATCGGGTGGGGGAATTGATGGAGTATGACCGCACGGAGGTAATTTTTAATAGCCCGGTGAAGGAGGCAACTCGGGATTATGTGGAGGGGCGCTTCGGCTAAGGGGCTGCCCTGCTGTGCCATGATGATCATAGGCTGGAGTTGTCGTGCCTATGCTGGAGCATTCTGTCCATAGGGAGTATCTGGATCACTTTGATGTGATTGTGGTGGGGGGCGGTCATGCGGGCTGTGAGGCGGCTCTGGCGGCAGCCCGGCTGGGATCCCGGACGCTGCTGCTGACGCTGAATTTGGACAAGATTGCTTGGCAACCTTGTAATCCGGCGGTGGGGGGGCCGGCTAAGTCCCAGTTGGTGCATGAAATTGATGCCCTGGGGGGGGAGATGGGCAGGGTGACGGACCGGACCTATGTGCAGAAGCGGGTGTTGAATCGTTCCCGGGGGCCGGCGGTGTGGGCGCTGCGGGCCCAGACGGATAAGCGGGAATATGCCCAGGTGATGCGCTCGGTGCTGGAAAACCAAGAGCATCTCACCCTTAGGGAGGGGATGGTCACGGATGTGGTGCTGGGATCCCGGGGGGAGGTTCGAGGGGTGGCGACCCATTTTGGGGTGTTGTTTGCCTGTAGGGCGTTGATTTTGACGACGGGGACGTTTTTGGGGGGGCGGATTTGGGTGGGGAATCGCTCCCAGGCGGCTGGTCGGGCCGGGGAGTTTGCGGTGGAGGGGCTGACGGAGACGCTGCAGGCTTTGGGCTTTGAGACGGGGCGTTTGAAAACCGGCACGCCGGCGCGGGTGGATCGCCGCAGTGTGGATTTTAGCCAGATGGACATCCAGCCGGGGGATGGGGAGGTTCGTTGGTTTAGTTTTGACCCGGATGCTTGGGTGGAACGGGAACAGCTGCCCTGTTATTTGACGCGGACGACGGCGGAAACCCATCGGATCATTCGGGAAAACTTGCACCTGACGCCGGTGTACGGGGGTTGGGTGGAGGCTAAGGGGCCGCGCTATTGCCCCAGCATTGAGGATAAGATCGTTCGTTTTGCCGATAAGGAGTCCCACCAGATTTTTATTGAGCCGGAGGGGCGGCAGACCCCAGAACTCTATATCCAGGGGTTTTCGACGGGGATGCCGGAGCCGATTCAGTTGCAGATGCTGCGGTCCCTGCCGGGGCTGCAACACTGTGTGATGCTGCGGCCTGCCTATGCGGTGGAATATGATTATCTGCCGGCTACCCAGTGCTACCCAACCCTGATGACCAAGCGGGTGGAAGGGCTATTCTGTGCCGGGCAGATCAACGGCACGACGGGCTATGAGGAGGCAGGGGCCCAAGGGCTGCTAGCAGGGATCAATGCGGCCCGCTATTGCCAGGGTAAGCCTATGATTGTGCTGCCACGGGAATCGAGCTATATCGGCACGCTGATTGATGATCTGTGCACGAAGGAATTGCGGGAACCCTACCGGATGCTGACGAGCCGCTCGGAATACCGGCTGACTTTGCGCTCGGATAATGCTGACCAACGCCTGACACCCCTTGGCTATGAAATTGGGCTGATTGATCAACGGCGCTGGCAACTTTACCAGGCTAAGCAAGCCCGCATCCAAGCGGAACTGCAGCGCCTGCAATCCACCCGCCTCAAGGCCGGGGATCCCTTGGCGGCGGCGCTGACGGAAACCATTAAGGGGTCGGCGACCTTGGCAGACCTGTTGCGGCGGACAGAGGTGCACTATGCTGACCTGCTGGCAGTGGGGCTAGGGGATGCGGATTTGGGGAGGCCGGAGCAGGAGGTGGTGGAGATTACGGTGAAGTACAGTGGCTATATTGAGCGGCAGCAGGCGCAAATTGAGCGGATCAGCCGCCACTACCACCGTCCTTTGGATCCCAATTTGGACTATCAGAGAATTGAGACCTTGTCCAAGGAGGCCCGGGAGAAGTTGGCCCAGGTGCGGCCGGTGACTCTAGGGCAGGCGGCGCGCATTGGGGGGGTGAATCCAGCAGATATTAATGCATTGCTGATTTGGCTGGAAAGCCAGCGGCTGCCGGTAACTTAAGCCCATGCAGTGCCACCATCTCTCCATCAAAACCCGGGATATTTTCCGCTCCCTCGCCTTCTATGAGATCTTGGGCTTTAGGGTTGAGGAGCGCTTCACCGCCGGCATCACCTTGGCCTGCTGGCTGCAGGGATGCCAACTGCGCCTAGAGTTGATGCAGGTGCCAACCCCCGCCCCCACCCCTGACCCCTGGGATCCCGA
Source organism: Thermostichales cyanobacterium HHBFW_bins_127 (assembly GCA_039794745.1). GTDB lineage: Bacteria > Cyanobacteriota > Cyanobacteriia > Thermostichales > Thermostichaceae > JAUQVP01. The sequence continues at coordinate 10,769 of JAUQVP010000025.1, forward strand.
CTATGTGGGCTATTACCATCTCAGTTTTGCCGTGGCTGATGTGGCAGCAACGTTGGCTCAACTGCGGCAGGTGATTCCTGACCTGCAAGTGCTCCTAGAACCTGAGCTACAGACCATCGGCCCACAAACCTACCAGGTGGCCTTTATCCGGGATCCCGATGGTTTGCCGATTGAGTTGTTGGCGGTGGTGGGGCGGGAAAATTGGTAAAAATCATTGCGGATCGGCAGCAGGCCGGGGGGGCTGTTTTAGGGTTGAGGGGAGGGAGTGATGTGAGGGATGCCATGGCCAGTACCCACCCTAAGGTTTCCCGGGATGTGCAGCAGCTTTTGGAGCAACTGCTGGCTGAACATCCCCACAGTTGTCTGGAAGAACTCGGCGATGCCATCGGCAACTGGAAACTGCTCGCCGACTATGACTTTTGCCTTTGGTGGCAGGGCTGCTACTACTGCCGGGATCCCCAGGGGGATTGGAAACAAATTACCTGCCATATCTAATGGGCTATCCTCAAAAAAGTGATTTGGGGATCCCATGAGCAAACGTCATTGGTTGGTGCGGATGCGGGCCTATCATCGGCTGCTGGCTCCGGTTGTATTATTGCCTTTTGTGGTGACTTTGGTTACAGGCTCTTTGTATCATGTGGCGCTAATGATGGGGAATTTTGATTTTTATTGGTTAATTGAGATGCACAAGGGCAAGTATGGGCCGGTGGATTTATCGGCGGTTTATCCCTTTCTCAATGCCCTGGCTCTGTTGTTTATGGTCAGCAGCGGCTTTTCCCTGTGGTGGCAGAGCCGGCAAGCCCGTCGTCGTCCCCAATCTCCCCGATCCTAAGCGTGTTTTTTTATACAGATTGTTGCGAGTTTCAGTTTTACGGTTAAGATGCCAGAGAATGTCCGGGCAGTGCAGCGGTGGATCTCTCAGACATTGACATCAAAGCCATGCAAGATCGCAATCGCCGGTTGGAAAGTTCCCTGTTGATGAGCATGGGAATCATCCGATCCCTGCACCGCTCTTTACATATCAGTTTGCAGATCAATCGCCGCCTAGAAACAGCCCTAGCCCTGAGCCAACAAGCCCTTGAACAGGTCCTCAACAGCAGTCTCGAACCGGAAGAAGCCCAAGCCATCCTCAGTCTGATCCAAGAATCTTTGAAAACCGTGCAGCAACACCCAGAATATGCTCCCCCACCCCCTGTCCCCAATGAGTTTGCCTCCGTCGAAGACTTCAGTCCCTAAAACGGGGATCCCGGTGCTGGTTGATAAAGTCGCGGAAGCGGGCAAAAAGCTGGGGATCCCGCCAGCCTTGGTTGGTTTCCTGTTGCATCACTTCTAGGGCTTGTTGGGGGGAGAGGGCTTGTTTGTAGGGGCGCTCGGAGGTGAGGGCATCGTAGATATCGACGAGCTGGAAAACTCGGGCAATCAGGGGGATATTTTCCCCTGCCAGCCCATCGGGATAGCCGCTGCCATCCCAACGCTCATGGTGATGGCGGATCAGGGGCAGCACCGCCTGCATGGAACGCAAAGGCTTGCAGATTTCTTCCCCGATCAACACGTGGGACTGCATGATCGCCCATTCCGCCGCATTAAAGGGCCCTGGCTTGCCTAGGATGGCATCGGGGATGCCGATTTTGCCGATGTCGTGCAGATAGCCCCCCCAGCCCAGGGCCTTGATCAGGTCCCGGGGCAGTTCCAAAAAGGTGCCGAAATCAGAACCAATGGCCACCAGCCGTTCGCAGTGGTCTCCGGTGTTGGGATCCCGTTTTTCCACTGCCCGGGCAATGGAAAACAGCACCTGGGCACTGTGGTCTAGGTCTTCATTGAGGCGCTTTTGTTGGATCAGGGAGCGCACCCGGGCCATCAGCACCAGCTCATCGATGGGGCGGCGGAGAAAATCATCGGCTCCAGATTCAATGGCTGCCAGTTGACTGGGGTGGTCGGTTTTGGCAGTCACCATGATAATGGGGATCAGCCGGGTTTCCGGGCGGGCCTTGAGGCGACGGCAAACTTCATAGCCATCTAACCCCGGCATCATCACATCCAACAGGATCAGATCCGGCTTAATCTCCTCCACCGCCTGCAAAGCCCGCCACCCATCCTCCGCATGGTGGGTTTGGTAGCCGGCCAATTCCAGCAGGTCCGACAGGAGAATGCGACTATAGGGGTGATCATCGACAATCAACACCAGCCCCTGAGATGGCTCTGGTTGAGCTAGCGCTGTCCATGGCAGCATTGGCTCCGGTGAGTAATTCATAGCAACCCCATAACCCGACCTGTGGGACCCCACCCTTTTAGCCTAAACCGCCCTAACGGGGATCCCTATCCGCAAAAGGTCGGCTTTTCCCCATGGTTTCCTGCCCTGAGTACGTAAAGGTCAGGATGGGCATGGGTGTATTCATCACCAGAGCACCGCTGTAATCCGGGGGTGTGTGAATGATTATGACATGTTGGGCTTGATTCGCCAAAGTCAGGGTATGGGGATCGATGACAAGGTCGGTCCAGGCCCGGCGACCGCGTCCGAGCCATTTGCTCCAGGCTTCCCGAATCGTCCACAGCCGAAAAAAGTCCTGCAGCCGCTTTTGGGGATGCTGTTGTTCCAGCCAGTGCACTTCTGGCTCAGAAAAGCAACGGCGGGCGATGGCCAGGGTTTGGCAGGGGCGATGCCACTCCAGATCCACTCCCAGGGGGGCTTGCCAGCCCACCACCAGGATCCCCTGCTGGTGGGAGTGGGAGAGATTGAACTGCAGCTCGGGGCACTCAGGGAGCCAGGGTTTGCCCCCGGGATGGGTGTCTAGGTGGAGTTCCTGGGGAGCTAGGGCTAGGTAGTGGGCTAAAATCCCCCGCAAAGCCCCATGGGCAGCCAAAAACTGCTGCTGAGCCTGGGGATGGCGCAGGCGGTTGTAGCGCTGTTGTTCCCCAGGGGCGAGCCATTCATAGGCCTGGGGAGCAGTAGCCCGGAGGGAAAAATGCCAGAGATGCACCGCGGCTAGGGGAAGCTCAACCATGGGCACTGTTGGGGGGCACTGTTGGGGGGC
>JAUQVP010000025.1:13900-25978 GCA_039794745.1 Thermostichales cyanobacterium HHBFW_bins_127
GTTGTTCCCCAGGGGCGAGCCATTCATAGGCCTGGGGAGCAGTAGCCCGGAGGGAAAAATGCCAGAGATGCACCGCGGCTAGGGGAAGCTCAACCATGGGCACTGTTGGGGGGCACTGTTGGGGGGCTGGCAGTTAGGGTAGCAGACACCAGCGTCGTCACAGCACCAAAAACATGGAGCCGGGAAAAGACCTCCCCAAGCAACCCAACTCTGGGGGAGTTCTAGCCGCAACACGCCATAGGAAACGGATTGCTCGCCACCGGCGGCTTACTCTGGAAAAGATTGACAACTCCTCCAGCCGGTAATGACATGATACGCCCGGGTGAGAGCAACCTTGGCAGCAGAAAAGCAGTTTGTCCCCCCTAGCACCTAACTTCTGAGCTACCCTAAAAGAGCCATCTTGCTGGGGCTTATCATGGCAACCCGCGTTGACTTTCCCCGCTGGCTCCCCCAGGGGATTGCCCTTTTGGGCGGCCTGCTGCTGCTGCTCCAGGCCAACCCCTTCCGCTTTGTGGAAAACGGCGAAAATCTGGTCGTCTTCACCTGGTTTGGGGGGGTAAGCCGGGATCCCCTACCGCCGGGATTTCATCTGGTCACCCCCCTGATTACGGAGACAGTAGCCTTTGATGTACGCACCCAAGCCATGACCTGGAAAGACAACGACCCAGAGGCCTATGCCCCTCGTTTGATTGCCCTTTCCCGGGATGGGCAGGAAATGCGCATGGAAATGACCCTCAACTACCGGGTGGTGGATGCCCCCCAGGTTTTGACCACCCTTGGGCTTGAGTACAACGACCGCCTAGAGCCGATTGTGCGCTCGGTAGTGGCTTCGGAGGCAGCGGGTTTTGCTGCCCAAGATCTCTATTCCACCCAGCGGGAAACCCTGCAGACCCGCATCCAAGAACAAATTGCCGGCTACCTGCAACCCTACGGCATTGCCGTACAGAACTTCCTGCTGCGGGATGTGGCCTTTGACCCCGACTTTGTTGCTGCCATCGAAGCCAAAACCATCGCCGAAAACCAACTCGCCCGCAAAGCCTTTGAAATCGAACAAGCCCGGGAAGATGCCAAAAGCATCATTGCCCAAGCCCAAGCAGAAGCGGGATCCCTAGCGGCCAAAGCCACTGCCTTGACCCAGAACCCCGACTACCTGAAGGTGTTGCAATCCCAATTGCTCGGTGAAACCCTAGAGACCCTCGTTTTGGGTCCCTAGGCCGGGTTTTCGTAGCGTTTAAGCAGATTCAAGCCCGTCAGTTGCCACTGCAAGCCCATAAAGGCCCAATTGATGAACTCATCGATTTCTTCCTTGCTAAAGCCCATCGCCTCGCCGATCTTAAAAATTTCCTGTTCTTCTGCCTCGTGCAACTCATTGTTGATCACGGCCATCGCCGCCAAGTCCCGCAGGATCAGTGCCCCCACCCCATTGTGGAGCCGAGGAATATCCGTCAACGGCCACTCCCCAGCCAAAAGCTGCTCCGCCTCCTCTTCCGAGATCCCCATCCCCTTGGCAACCCCATGGAAAAAGTCCAGTTCCTCCTCATCGAGGGCTTGATCGGCGCGGGCAACCCGCACTAGGGCTTGCAGGTAAAGTTGTCGCTCTTGGGCTTGCATATCGGCGTAGTTCATGGCTGTTCTCCGCGGCTCCCCTGCTTACTGTGCCACGAAACTTGGCAAGTGGGTATAGGCAATATCGGGCAGGGTTGAGAAAATGTGCCACGATCAGTAAGGAATGTTCTGTTGTTCAAACCTATGTCCCTTGCCCTTGAGCTTGTCCCTACCCCCCTGGAAACCTGGGAGGGTGAATGTTTATTGCTCCTGCAAACCGCCACCCCGGAATGGCAATTACCCCAACCCCTCCGCGATTGGGATCAGCAGCGCTGGCAAGGGTTACTCCAGGAAACCATCCAAGAGACTCAGTTCACCGCCAAAGCCCAAACCACCTGTGCTGTCCGCCTGCCAGGGCCAATCCGCAAGCTGATCCTTGTCGGTCTCGGGGACAATCCCACCCTGGAAACCCTGCGCCGAGCCGTAGGCACCGGGCTGCGCCAAGCCAATAGCCTCAAAGCCAAACAAGTCGCCATCAGCCTGCCCGAACCCTTTCGAGATCCCCAGGGGGTGCGGGCGGTGGCAGAAGCCTGCTACCTGACTGCCCATCAAGACACCCGCTTCAAATCCCCCAGCCCTGACTCTGACAAGAGCTTTCAGGTGAGCAGCATCAGCCTGCTTGCCATTTCCCCCCAGCCGGCCTTGACCGTAGCCCTGACCCAAGCCCAGGAAATTGCCGCTGGGGTGATTTTGGCACGGGAACTGGTGAATGCCCCGGCCAATATCGTCACCCCCGTCACCCTCGCCGAAACCGCCCGTCAATTAGCCCAAACCTACGGTCTAGAGGTGGAGGTGTTGGGGCAAGCGGAATGTGAAGCCCTGGGCATGGGGGCTTTCTTGGGGGTAGCTAAAGCTTCCGACCTGCCGCCCCAATTTATCCACCTCACCTACAAACCTACCGGCGAGAGCCGCGGCAAGCTAGCCCTGATCGGCAAGGGCTTGACCTTTGATTCCGGCGGTCTCAACATCAAAACCGACACCCGCAGCATTGCCATGATGAAAACCGATATGGGTGGGGCAGCCGCTGTCCTCGGCACCGCCAGAGCCATTGCCCGCCTCGGGATCCCGTTGGAGGTGCATTTTTTGGTGGCGGCCACGGAGAACATGATCAGTGGGCGGGCTTTGCATCCAGGGGATATTCTCACCGCTTCCAATCAGAAAACCATTGAAATCAACAATACGGATGCGGAAGGGCGTTTGACCCTGGCAGATGCCTTGGTTTTTGCCGAGAAGCTGGAGGTGGATGCGATTGTGGATTTAGCCACCTTGACCGGGGCCTGTGTGATTGCCCTTGGCAGTGAGATTGCCGGCTTATTCACCCCCGATGAGACCTTGGCAACAGAATTGCTAGCTGCCAGTCACAGCAGTGGGGAAAAGATCTGGCGCATGCCTCTCGAGGAAAGCTACAACGAAGGTTTGAGTTCCTTGGTGGCCGATTTGAAAAATACCGGCCCTCGGGAAGGGGGAGCCATTACCGCAGCCCTATTCCTGAAAAACTTTGTCCACAAAACCCCCTGGGCCCACATCGACATTGCTGCCCCGGTCTGGACCGAGCGGGAAGGGGGGTACACCAACAAGGGGGCAACCGGCTACGGGGTGCGGCTCCTCTGCCAATGGCTCCTGAACCGAGCTAACCAAAATTAAATCAAAAAGCAAGGAACACGGAACGAACTGACCCGTCTGCTAGAAAAAATGGGGGAAGCTATGAGGGGCTGGTGGCTGAGGTGGCTGATGGTGGCTCTGATCCTGGGGCTGGGGATCCCGCCAACAACGGCCGTTAGACCGGTGCAGGCGCAAACTACCGCCAGCCGCACCCTGCGGGGAGAAGCAGCTCCCTTTCGGGTCGGCAATCGCAGCCCCCATCCGGTGCGGGTGGTATTGCTCAAACGCCGCGGCAATGGGGATCCCGCCCATTGGGACTTTGCCCCTGGGGAAGGGGGGAGTGAGGGTTTGCTGCTCAGCCTCGAGGAGGATCCCCTGATCCTGGAGCCGGGGGATGTGGTGGTCAGCTTTGCCCTCGATGGCTCCCGGCGCTACTGGGGCCCCAACATCGTTGGAGAATCCCAGGCCCCCTTCTGGGATCCCATGCGCCGGATCTGGAGCATGATCCTACAGCCCTAGGGCTGAATGCGACTGCACTCAATCACATTGCCATCGGGATCCTGGACAAAAAACGCCGGTCGTCCAGAGTGGCTGTGTTGGATCTCATAGCCGAGGGCCAGCAAACGGTCCAGCAACTCTTGCCACTGAGGGATCCCTAGGGCGAGGTGGGGTCGGCGGCCCCAGAGGGGGTGATGGGCGGTGGGGACTTGGTCGGCTTGGATCAGGTGAATTTGCTGCTGGCCAACTTGGTACCAGACCCCGGGAAAGCTGAGAGAGCGCTGGGTTGGGGTGAGTCCTAGCCCCTGTTCATAGAATTGGCGGGCCCGTTCCAGATCGGTGACGAGCAGAGCCGTGTGGAGAACCTGCACCCCCTAGTCCTCCTGCAGACCGGCTTGGGCCAAGCGTCGTTGCTGGGCGGCCTGGACTTCCATGCGGGCCAGGGTAGTGGCAGCATCAGCCAGTTGCAGGGCTAAATTGGCACGGCAGACGGGATCCACCTCACTCCACAATTGGTGTTCCAGGCAGTGTACCCGATACCGGAACGCTTTGATCGAAGATTGGGGGATTACCTGAATGGTCATAGCTCGGCTCATGCTAGTCGTTTTTCCGTTACCGACCTGACCCGAAGCAGCACCCGCTCCGGCTCTAAGTAGGTAAATGTTAGCAAAACTACCTCATCCTCCGCCGTCACTGTTACCGGGTAGGCAGCAGCAGCCGGCTCTACTCCATTATGCTTGACAATGACCGTATATTCACCCACAGGAATATCATCAAAGCCGGCGTCCGCATGGGTGAGATCGACAGTTTCCGTGGCCAGGACAAAACCATCCTGCTCCAAAACGGTCACGAATGCCTCCCCATCGATGGAGGTGAGAATATTATTTTCCTGGCTACGGATCATGACGAAAATGTCAGCCATACCGGCAGTGTGTGGGTGGCTGTGTTCACCTTATCGTTAAGATTCATGAGCGGGAAGTAGCCAGGCGAGCATTTAGCAGCGGTTCCAGGTGCTGGACGGGGGCAGGGGAGCGCCGGCTAGGGGTGGTGAGGCGACAAAATCGGTAGCCAACATTGCGAATGGTTTCAATCAAACTGGGCTGGTCGGGATGTACCATCAGTTTTTTGCGCAGGGAAAGAATATGGGTATCAACGGTGCGGGGATTATTGGTGTGATCCGCCCAGGCCCGCCGCAGCAGTTCCCGGCGCGACAGGGTCACCCCCGCCGACTGCACCAGCACAAACAGCAGGCTAAACTCCTGGGGCGTCAGGTCGATCACCTGTTGCAGGCGCATCACCCGTCGCTGCACCAAATCAATTTGTAAATCCCCACAGGTCAACTCCGAGGGAATCAAAGTGCGTTGCCAGCGGCGCACCAGCATCTGCACCTGGGCAGTGAGCATTTGCATACTCAAAGGCTTAGCCAAATAGCCGTCTGCCCCCGCCTGATAAGCCTGAATGTAGTGATGTTCTTCCTGGCGGCTAGACAACATCAGAATCAAAGCTTGACTGTGCTGATGCACCCAGCGGCAGAGCATTAACCCCTCTGGTTCCGGCAGATCGCCGTCCAAAATCACCAAATGGGGACTGTGTTCGCCCACCGCTGCCTGCAGCCCCTCAGCATTGGCAAATGCCGATACCTGGTAGCCAGCCTGCTCCAGTTGCCAAACCAACAACCCTCGCAAATGAGGATTACCCTCCAAAATGTAAATCGAGATAGCCACGGTACTCCTTCACACCCAACACGACACTGATGGGACGCTGGAGCAACAAATCGCCACATCAGCCCTAAGGGCGAATCCGGCTGCAATCGGTGAGGAGAGGGCACCAGCACAGTTCCCAGACTTGCTAGCTATCATACCCGTCCTGTTCAGATTGGCTAGATCTTGCCTGACAAGGGGGATCCCTGTCCTTTTGGTTTAGGCGAAGACCACCGTTTTATTGCCATAAACTAACACACGTCGTTCCAGATGGGCGCGGACGGCGCGGGCAAGCACAATCCGCTCTAGATCCCGGCCTTTGCGGATCAGGTCCTCCACACTATCCCGGTGGCTGACCCGGACCACATCCTGCTCGATAATCGGTCCTTCATCGAGGTCGGCGGTGGCATAGTGGGCGGTGGCACCGATGATTTTCACCCCCCTGGCATGGGCCCGCTGGTAGGGATTGGCGCCGGGAAAGGCTGGCAGAAAAGAATGGTGAATGTTGATCACCGGGGGCAGCTGACTGAGCAGGTCGGGGCTGAGAATCTGCATATATTTAGCCAAAATCACCAGCTCCACCCCATAGTCTTGCATGATTTGAGCTTGTAGCTTTTCCTGGTGGGGGCGGGTTTGTGGGCTGATGGGGACATGGATAAAAGGAATCTGAAATTGCTGGGCCACCGGTTGCAAAACCTCGTGATTACTGAGGATCACGGCTAAATCCGCGCTCAATTCCTGGGCTTGATGCCGCCAAATCAGATCCAACAAACAGTGACTTTGCCGACTGACCCAAATGGCTAAGCGCGGGCGCTGCCCGGTAAAATGCAGCGACCAATCCGCCTGCAGTTCCCGCCCTAGATCGGCACAGGCCTGCCGGGTTTCCGCGGGGCTAAGTAAGAACTGATCCAGATCCCACTCAATCCGACTTAAAAATAAGCCCGCATCCAAATGGTGATCCGCATGGATGATGTTACCGCCGTGGCGAAACACCAAATCCGCAATTTTGGCCACTAAACCCCGCCGATCGGGACAGGTGATGAGTAAGATGGCTCGGGCTGCCATGGGCTAGCTGTCAAATTCCGCTTCCACAATCGGACTAGTGCTGGACACAGGCACCACTGGCGCCGGCTGAGGGCGAAACTGGAAGAGGTTATAGATGGTGTTGCGGCGAATGTTGTTGAGCATCTCCAAGAAAAGCTCATAACCTTCGTTCTTATACTCAATTAAGGGATCCTTTTGCCCATAGCCCCGCAGGTTCACCGACTCCCGCAGGGCATCCATGTGCTGCAAGTGCTCCCGCCAGAGATTATCCAAATGTTGTAGCAGGAAAAATCGCTCCGCCTTCCGCATTAAGCCCACTTCCACCGTGTCCACAAAAGACTCCTGGGCTTCATAGGCCAAGCGCGCCTGCTCAAGCAAGTACTGCTCAATTTCTGCCGCCGACATCTCCTGCAACTTTGCCGGGGTAATGTCGCTCAAAAGCGGCACAAATTCTCGCACCTTTTGGGTCAGCTTGCCCAACTCCCACTCCTCCGGCGGTAGGTCAGGATTGATATAGGCGGCCACAATTTCACTGATGGTCTTATCCAAGTATTCCAAAATCTTAGGTTTGAGGTTTTCCCCTTCCAAAATCCGCCGCCGCTCACTATAAATAGCTCGCCGCTGATTGTGCATCACCTCATCGTACTCAAACACCTGCTTGCGAATGTCGTAGTAGTAAGTCTCCACTTTTTTCTGGGCATTCTCCAAAGACCCCGTCAACATCGGGGATTCAATGGGCATGTCCTCTTCAATGCGGAACATATCCATCATTTTCTCCACCCGCTCACCCCCAAAAATCCGCAACAGCGGATCCTGTAAGCTCAAGAAAAAGCGCGTAGAACCGGGATCCCCCTGCCGCCCCGCCCGGCCCCGCAGTTGATTGTCAATGCGCCGAGATTCGTGGCGTTCGGTGCCGATGACATGCAGACCACCTAGCTTGACCACTTCTTCGTGTTCGGCACTGGTGACGACTTCAAACTCACTTTTGATCTGCAGAAACACTTCCCGCAATTGCAAGATGATCTCATCTTGAACGGGAGCTTTTTCGGCCGCCACTGCAATCAGATCTTCCACTTGCAGCTCTGGCAAGCTGTTTTGTCCGTATTTTTGCACTGCTGCCTGCACCACCGCATCTAGGGCTTGCTCGGCCGTCTTGGACAATTCACAGGGGTAGAAGTTGGGCCCCACGGACCAGTTTTTCGGTTTGCTGGTGGGATTGGCAAAACCGATCCCCCGCCCCCGCCCACTCAGTTGCAACACCGCAAAGGGATTCTCGGTCTGGACGAGCTTGGGCATCAACCGCTCACGAATCTTCAAACGGGCCATGTAGTCCGCATTCCCACCAAGGATAATGTCCGTCCCCCGCCCGGCCATGTTGGTGGCAATGGTCACCGCCCCTTTGCGACCAGCCTGGGCAATGATCTCCGACTCCCGCTGCACATTCTCTGGCTTGGCGTTGAGCAAGTTGTGGGGGATCCCCCGTTCCTTCAGGAGGCTGGAGAGGAGTTCGGATTTTTCCACACTGGTGGTGCCTACAAGCACGGGCCGACCGCGCTCGTGCATCAGCCGCACTTCTTCTGCTACTGCCAGCCATTTGGCCCGCTCGGTTTTGTAGACAACGTCGGGGGCGTCTTTGCGGCGGATGGGACGGTTGGTGGGGATGGGGATGACTTCGAGGTTGTAGATTTTACTAAACTCCGCTTCTTCCGTTTTGGCGGTGCCGGTCATGCCCGCCAGTTTGGGGTAAAGCAAAAACAGATTTTGGTAGGTGATGGTGGCGAAGGTCTGGGTTTCACTTTGGATCTCTACCCCTTCTTTGGCTTCGATGGCTTGGTGCAGCCCGTCGGACCAGCGCCGCCCCGGCATCACCCGCCCGGTAAACTCATCTACAATGATCACTTCCCCGTCGCGGATGATGTAGTTGACGTTGAGCTTAAACAGTTCCTTGGCCTTGACGGCATTAAAGACAAAATGGGCCCAGGGGTCTTTGGGATTATAGAGATCATTCACCCCCAGTAGTTCTTCGGCTTTCTCAAAGCCTTCGTCCGTGAGAATAACGTTGCGGGCTTTTTCGTCTACTTCATAGTGGATTTCTGGCTGCAGGGCAGCGGCTACTTGGGCAGCACGGATGTATTTTTTCTGCCGCTCTTCCGGGTCGGAAACTTGCCCAGAAATAATTAAGGGGGTGCGGGATTCATCGATCAAAATGGAGTCCACTTCGTCAATAATGCAATAATAAAAAGGACGCTGCATAACATCTTCAAGGCTGGTGGCCATGTTGTCCCGCAGGTAGTCAAAGCCCAATTCACTGTTGGTACAATAGGTGATGTCACAGGCATAGTTACGCCGCTTCTCTTGGGGGGACATGTTGTTTTGAATCAGCCCCACGGTTAGGCCCAAAAAGCGATGCACCTGTCCCATCCATTCTGAGTCCCGCCGGGCCAAATACTCGTTGACGGTCACAATGTGAACGCCGCGCCCGGTGAGGGCATTTAGGTAAGCGGGTAGGGTAGCGACGAGGGTTTTCCCTTCCCCAGTTTTCATTTCGGCAATTTTACCCTCGTGCAATACCATGCCGCCAATCATCTGCACATCATAGTGGCGTAGCCCCAAAACGCGGCTGGCAGCCTCCCGAACAAGGGCAAAGGCCTCGGGCAAAATCTCATCCAAAACCTTGCGCTCGGCCTCTAGCTTTTCTTTGTCATCGCTGATCCCGGCGGTGGCATTGGCAATTTTTTGCCGAAACTCCTGGGTGCGCTGCCGCAGTTGCTCCGCTGATAAAGATGCCATTTCCAACTCTAGGGAACGAATCAGCTTGACGGCAGCACGGTAGTCCCGCAGCCGACGCTCGCTGGGATCCCCGAGAAGCGATTGCAAAACCTGAAGCATAGGGCCAAGTTGAGGAGGTGTGTAGCGATCATATCATTTGCTTTCTCGGGCTCTGTGGCGGTTTCCCGCCCTGCTGGCTGCTTTTGCCCCTAGCTAAGATCAAGGGAGCACAAAACCATAAGCTGAGGGGCTGCCTATGTATTGGCATTGGACATACTGGTTGGTGTTGCCGGGGGTGCTGGTGATGCTCTGGGCCCAAAATCAGGTGCAGTCCACCTATCGCCGCTATGCCCGTGTGCCTTCGAGTTTGGGGATGACGGGGGCGGAGGTGGCCCGGGTGATCCTGCGCCGCATGGGGGTAGCCCATGTGGGGGTGGAGATGACGCCGGGGGAACTCTCAGACCACTATGACCCCCAGGCGAAGATGGTGCGACTCTCGCCGGGGATCTACAATTCGGCGTCCTTGGCGGCGGCGGCGGTGGCTGCCCATGAATGTGGCCATGTGCTCCAAGATCAGGAGGGCTATGCACCGATGGTCTGGCGGGCCAATTTGGTGCCCCTGGCCAGTTTGGGATCCCAACTGGGGCCGGTGTTGGTGGTGCTGGGGATTGTCTTGACGGGTTTGGGGGCAATTTCCAGTCTGTTTATCCATGTGGGGATTGCTCTGTTTGTGGCGGCGATTGCTTTTCACCTGATTACGTTGCCGGTGGAGTTTGATGCGTCGGCGCGGGCTTTGCGCTTGATTGACCGGCTGGGGATCCTGCAGGGGCAAGAACACCGGGGGGCTAAGGCGGTGCTGGATGCGGCAGCCTGGACCTATGTGGCAGGGGCTCTCTATGCGGTGCTGCAGTTGATCCAGTTGCTGATCATGTCCCGTGAACGCTAACCCCCGCCACTGGGCTTTGCAGGTGCTGCGCCAAGTGGATCAACGGGGAGCTTTGGTGAATTTGGCGCTGCAGGGGGTGTTGCCGCAGGTGCCGCCGGGGGAGCGGGGGTTGGTGACGGAGCTGGTCTATGGGGTGATGCGGCGACAACGCACCCTGGATGCGTGGATTGAGGGCTACTCCGGGCGCCGCCAGCAAATGCCGCTGCTGCGCCGGATTTTGCATCTGGGGCTGTACCAGTTGCGCTATTTGACGCAGGTGCCGCCGGCTGTTGCCGTCAGTACCAGTGTGGAATTGGCAAAGGCTCACCATCTAGGGCGGCTCAGTGGGGTGGTCAATGGGATTCTCCGCCAAGCCCTGCGGGATCCCGAGTTGCCCCTGCCTGCTGACCCTGTGCAGGCTTTGGGGGTGCGCTACAGTTACCCGGATTGGCTGATCCACCTGTGGGCGGAGGAGTTGCCCTTGGAGGAGGTGGAGGCCCTCTGTCAAGCTGGCAATCAAGTGCCCCACTTGGATCTGCGGGTGAATGGCTGGCGCACTACCCGGGAACAGGTGCAAGCCCTCCTAGCCCAGGGGGGGATCGCGACGGTGGCTTGGGGCAGTTCGCCGGTGACGTTGCGGGTGCTGGAGCACCATGGGGATCCGGCTAGGTGGCCGGGGTTTGGGGAGGGGCTGTGGACGGTGCAGGAGGCCAGTGCCCAGCAGGTGGTGGAGTGGTTGGACCCCCAGCCGGGGCAGGTGGTGGTGGACTGCTGTGCGGCGCCGGGGGGCAAAACCGGTCATATCGGCGAAAAGATGCACAATCAAGGGGTGATCTATGCCCTGGACCACCATGGGGGGCGGCTGCGCCGCATCCAGGACCATGCCCGCCGGCTGGGCTTGACCTTGATTCGTCCCCAGGTGGTGGAACTCGGCCAGCCAGATTGGGATCCCGTGGCGGTGGGTTTGCCGGCGTGGGGGACGGTGGATCGGGTGTTGGTGGATGTGCCCTGTTCGGGGTTAGGGACTTTGAGTCGCCATGCGGACGCCCGCTGGCGGCAGTCCCCGGACCAGATTGCAGCCTTGCTGCCGCTGCAACGGGCAATCCTGGAACAGGCCCAACGCTGGCTCAAACCGGATGGGATTTTGGTCTATGCCACCTGCACCCTCAATCGCCAGGAAAACCAAGACCAAATCGATCATTTTTGCCAAACCCATCCCCACTGGCAAGCAGAAACCCAGACCCTCTGGCCCCACCGCCAGCAGCAGGACGGTTTTTTTATCGCCCGCCTGCGCCCCTGTTAGCAAATCCCCACCAAGCCCAGATCCCAGAATCGGCAGCAGCGGCTACAATCACCCTACAAACAGTCGTTCCGGAATGACTATGCGTCCACCCGCGCTCTGGATTACCTGTTTAGGGGCCTTGGTGCTTTCCAGTACGGCAGCCCTAGCTTTTGGGGAAAAGCGTGTTGCCCCCGATACACCCTATTATTTCGACAATATCCGCTTTGACCGCTACCCCAATGCCCGCATTGTCAAGATCGTGAACGGCCACACGGTCATTGCCCAAGTGGAAGATGAAACCCGCCTGCGGCTGCTGCGGTTGGCAGGGATTGAAGCTGTCACCCGGGATCCCTATGACCAACAGGCGATCGAGCTGCTGCAAAAACTGGCCCAGTACAAGACTGTGAAACTGGAAGGGGATCGCAACCCCAGGGATGTTACCACCCTAGAGCCGGTGGAAGTTTACGTTTGGTCGGAAGGGCGACAGATGAACGCGGAGTTGGTGCGGGCGGGTTTGGCGATTGTGCCGGACTTTGTCAGCAATACCAAATATGACAATGTTTTCCGGGGGCTGCAAAGGGAGGCCCAACAGCAGCGGCTCGGGATTTGGTCGCAGCCGTAAATCAGGGCCCGTCACTGGCCCCGTCACTGGC
>JAUQVP010000025.1:26078-31783 GCA_039794745.1 Thermostichales cyanobacterium HHBFW_bins_127
CCCGTCACTGGCCCCGTCACTGGCTATGATCTCTCCAGGAAATGTGGGGAGGAGTTTGGATGGGCAAGCTGAGTGTCGCCGTCAGCACTACGGCAACCGATGAGTTTCCCCTAACCGATCTGGAACGCTTGATTGCCGAATCCCCCCTCCTCACCCTCAGCAGGGATCCCGAGGGGGCGGATTTGCGGGTGGAGGGCTATGGGGAAGGGATATTTCGTTTTTATCGCCGGGGGACTCCCCTTGCTGCTGTCAAGGTGCCTGTGAAGCGTCCCCAGGCCCTGCCACGAAAACTGCAGGGTTTATTGGAACATCTTGCTGCCTACAGCAACCTGGAGCAGTTGCAGCCCCCCAATCCCTTTTTGGGGGAGAGTGTGACGGTGGAGTTTTTGCGGCTGCTGACCCCGGCTAGCCGCACCGCCCCTGCCCAAGTCGCCCCTGTCAGTGCCAATGCTGCCGGGGAACTGGAGTTTCGGGCCGGGGAGAGTCTGGCCATTGCCGTCAGCCACCGGGCCCTCAATCCCCTCTATGTCTATGGGGTGTCCTTGGATACCCGCCGCTTGGGGGTGACCTTGGTCTATCCCTACACCCCCGATCAGCCCGCCAAGGTCCTCCCCGGTGAAACCCTCCTGATCGGCAGCGGCCCCACCTACACCGTGGAATTGCAACTGCCCCCCCAAGAGTCCAGCGGTCTGGACTTATTCAAGATCTTCGTCAGCAACTCCCCCATCGACCCCAAAGTCCTGATCATCCCCAGCCTCGGCCTGCGCCAAGAACCTTCCAGCGACCCCTACGGTGCCGGCTCCCGCCTCGATCGCGACCTGCGCCAAGCCATCCTCGGCCAAACCGGCCTCACCCCCTTCCCCGACTTCTACCGGGATCCCTGGTGGTGTACCCAGCAGTGGGTGCGGACAGTTGCTTCATGAAGCAAAAATAGGTAGCTTATCGTATCAGAATTTTCCTGATTAGGAAAGCAGATCTTGAACAATTTCTTGGCATTCTTGGCCAGCCCAGAGCTATGATGGAGATGGCGGAGACGCATGTTTCCGTTCACTCCTCACACCATTCTCCGCTTGACGTCACCGTCAGGCGGTTTTCTTTTAGGTCTTTTAGTTGCTTTCCACCACCACCCGATTCAGCTCGCCGAGGCGGACCGTGAATCGCTGGGATCCTTCAGGAATGGTCTCGGGTTCTTGGTTGGGGGCGGCGGCAAAGGGGGTGAGGAGTTGGGATTGGGCGGAGGTTTGATCTTGGGGGACGGCGCTGAGGATCTGTCCCTGGGGATCGAGCAGCACCTGATAGACCAACTCTTGGGGCAGGTCGGTGGGGGTGCGCCAGGCAGCTAGGAGGCGTTGGCGCAGTTGTTCGGGATCATCGGGGGCGGCGGGTACTTCCACAGTTGTGGTCTCTGCTGTTTGGGTTTCCTGGGGGTTCTGGGCAAGCCGCTGTTGATTCCAGACCCCCACCCCAATGCCAATAGCCCCCACCACCACCGCTGCAATCGCCGCCGGAGCTTTGACCTTGAGGGTGCGGGCTGGCTTGGGCGCCCACTCCACAATCTGGGGATACTCCTCGCGAAAATCCGCCAAAACCTCCGCCAAATCGTAAAGCTCGGTCATGGTCAGATCCACCTGTTTGATGCCTTCCCCTTCCCGGATGGTCAGCCGTTGGGTGAGAAAATCCACAGGACGAATGGCCACCGTACTGCTAAACATGCCCTGAGGCTCCCCCCGCAGGTATGCTTGCAAATAGCGATCCAAAACGGTCACCAAGTCCCGGGCCAGGTGCCCGTCCCCCTGCAGGGAGGCTTTGCTCAACTGCACCACCGTCTGAAAAGGATAGCTCAGGGAAAACTGAGTCTGTCCCGCTGGCGCTAATTGACTCTCCAGATGTAAGGCGCAGGTTTGGTGTTGGTAGTGGCGAGCAGTCATAGGATCTAAAAGGCTAACTAAGATTCAGAATGGGGGCTAACCGGGGTGGCCGGATCATCGGTTTCAGAAATGGCACTTTCCGCCATCGCCGGCCGCTGTAATAAAGATCCCCAGAGCCGCTGCAAACCGTGGCGGCTGCTGTAGAAGTGCAGTTCGATCAGGATGCGCAGGGCCTGTTCGGTGATGCTGTCTTGGGAGCGGCTATCTCCGTCCACCATGCGGCTGCGGTAGTGGGCATGGAACTCTTCCAGGTAGTTGGCAAGCAGGGGTTCTTGATAGGGGGAACGCTCTGCCTGAAAAGCCTCTTCTAGGCGGGTAAGAGTTTGGCGCAACTGGGCTTGGTGCTCTTTGGCCAAGTGGTGAATGACAAGGACAAGGGCACGGGCTTCGTCAATATCAACTTTTTTGCGTCCACCACTGCTGCGACGCAGGGGGCTGGCATTGCGAATGCGCCAGAGGGTGACTCGATCCTGGAGCAGTTCCCCCACCCCCAAGGTTTGGGCTGCCTGGAGCACGGCCTCGGAACTCTCCCCCCCTAAGGCCTCCAAGCCCAACAACAACAGATCCAGATAGGCAATAATGCTTGCGGATGGGGTCACCAGTCCTGGGGGTAGGGCGAGGTGCTGCAAAACGGAACTGGGTTGAGGGGAATCAGCCATAGCCAGGCAGGTCAAGATAGCGGCTCAAGTCAGAAGTTTAACTTAGCTTAGCTTAGCGAAAAATGAGATCCCCAGTCCCGTAGCTTTGCTGTCAGCTAGGAGTACCGCTGGGGCGGATCAGCACCAGGGGGGTTTGTTCGTCGGCATTGCCGCCGGGATTGTCCCGCAAAGCTTGGGTCAGCGTGGCCAGATCCACCCCCCGGGAAGCCGCCAAGACTTTCACCTCCCGCAGATCATTCACATCCACAATCGCCATGCCGTAGCCGCAGGTTGTTGCCAACTGCTCCACCACCGCCTGGGGCTGCTGCGGACCCAAAACCAAAAACTGATCATAAGGTGGCAATGTCCCCGTCACATCGTCAATTAAAGGGGCCTGGGATCCCGCCAGGGCATAAAACACCCCTTTAATCCCCAGGGCTTTGGCTAGGGTACCGACGATAAAAGCCAACACTACCCGCCAAGCTCCCGATTCATCAATCAGGGCTTGCATACCATAGGCGCTGGATAGGCTGGTTTTGGAGGGAAAACAGTAGCACAAT
Organism: Thermostichales cyanobacterium HHBFW_bins_127; assembly: GCA_039794745.1. Lineage (GTDB taxonomy): Bacteria > Cyanobacteriota > Cyanobacteriia > Thermostichales > Thermostichaceae > JAUQVP01. The sequence goes on from JAUQVP010000025.1 coordinate 29,205, forward strand.
TTGGGGGCCAGCCAGCCCAACCGGATGGCAGTGGGATGACGAAAGCGTCCCTGGGTGATAGCGACCGCCGATTCCGCCAGCGCCAGATAGTCCCCCGCTTGGGCATAGGGACCGGCGTAGGTGCGCACCACTTCCTGGAGATCATCCGTTGGCGTCAGCAGGTGGGTAGGCAGCGGTAAAACCCCAATCCCCTCACGCTGGCGCCAGCTCGGGGCAGGCAGCGGGGTTGGCATGGCCAGAATCATGTGTAAGGTCTTGCGGGTGCGGCGCTGGCGCCCATACTGGATGTAGTGCAACTGACACCAGAGGGACTGCAACTCCCCCAAACCTTGGCCTTGGATCTGAATCTCCAAACTCAATTTGAGCTGGCTTTGGGGGGATAAAATCGTTGCCGGCCAGTAGTTGTCCCGTCGTTCCGGCGCCTGCTCCCCCACCAACTGCCAAGTCACAGCCAACTCCCCCAGCGAACCACGACTGAGCAGGCGGATCTCCGGCATCACCTCCGCCAAGGTCACCTCCAGCGTCGGGTTGTGGTTTGTTGCCACCACCTCCCCTCTCACCCGATACACCTCAGGTACCTGACTCAGCCACGTCCACCCCAGCAGCTTCAGCTCCAAAGCATCCGCCGGACGACTGGCCAGCCATAAGCCCAAAACTACCGGGATCCCAACTCCACCCGCGCCGATCAGCCCCAAGGACAAGCCGGACACCCCCTGGGTCAGTAGCCCCAACCCCAACAGCAGCGCCAGGGATCCCAGAGCCAGCATCACCGCTGTCAGGGCATTGATCAAAGCCAAAGGTTTCACCGGGATCCTCACCACCACTGTTGCCTAGGGTATCAGGAGAACTTCTAGGCAGCCAATTCATCCATGCGTTGGGCCAAGGTTAGATCCAGTTCGGTGATCCCGCCGGCGTCGTGGGTCATCAGATCCACCACCACCCGGTTGTACACGTTGAACCATTCCGGATGATGATTCAGGGACTCGGCCACCAGAGCCACGGAACTCATCCAGCCAAAAGCTTTGACAAAAGAGGGAAATTGAAAGGTTTTGTGGAGTTTGCCGTTTTGGATCGTCCAGCCCGACCAGGATTGGATCCGGCTCTGGACCTCGGTCTCGGCCAATTTTTCCCGCGCCATCCTTGCACTCCCGCGCCAGCGATTTCCCAGCGATTTCACTGTAGCCCAAGTTTGCCCCCTAGCCGAGGGACAACAGCAACCCTAGGACATTCCCCAACCAGGTCATCCCCACACCTACCCCCAAAAACGGCAACACCACCACCCACACCAACCGCTGCACCGGGATCCCGAGAGCGACGCTGGCTGCCCACAACTGCCACACCCCCAGCCAAACTCCGACCCCCAGCCCCAGTACCCCCCCCACCACAGGCCCCCAAGCCTGGGCCGGCGACCACAACAACCACGGCACACTGGCATACCCCGTCAACGTCAATAACCCCGACCAACAGGGATCCCGCCCCAAGCTATAGGCCAGCAGCCAGAGGATTCCATTCAGGGTTAGCCAGCCCATCCCCCCCGCCAAGGCTGCTGCCAGCAGGGATGTCGGACTGAGATCACTTGTGCCTAGGGCATTGACCAGGAGCACAATCAGGGCTGCCTCAGTCACCTGGGGTTTTTGGCGCAGTTGGGCAAACGTTGCCCCCGGTTGCACCAGCACCCCATAGAGGCTGTCCAGCAGGGATCCCATCACAGCCCCTCATCCAGCACCCGGTCGATGATGCCGTAGGTGACCGCTTCCTGGGCGGACATATAGTAGTCCCGTTCCACATCCCGTTCGATTTTTTCCAGGGGTTGCCCGGTGTGGGCAGCTAGCAGTTCATTGAGCTTGCGTTTGATGCGCAGGGTTTCTTTGGCGCGGATGGCAATGTCACTGGCTTGCCCTTGCACCCCACCAGAGGGCTGGTGGATCATGATTCGGGAATGGGGGAGGGCAAAGCGTTTCCCTTTCGTGCCCGCCGCCAGCAGAAAAGCTCCCATAGAAGCCGCCAGCCCCACACAGACCGTGACCACATTGGCTTTGATGTGCTGCATCGTATCGTAGATAGCCAGCCCTGCCGTCACCGAGCCCCCCGGGGAATTGATATACATAACGATATCTTTATTTTGATCTTGGGAATTGAGATAGAGCATCACGGCCACAACCGTATTGGCGACATTATCATCAATCGGCTCCCCCAAAAAAATAATTCGCTCCTGGTAAAGACGATTGTAGATACTGATCCACTGTGTGTAGGCTTCTCCTGGCAGCCGGTAAGGAACACTGGGAACACCGATGGGCATAGCCACTCACCAAAATAGGTCTTGAACTTTGATCTTAGCTCAGTTCACCTCCGGCCCCAATTCCCAAACCCCTAGTCACCCACTCCGGGATCCCAAGCTAGTATTTTTGTATGAGCAGATAACTGTTCCCAAGTCAATGCCCAAGTCAATGACTGCCAGTGGACTGCCAGTGACTGCAACCCTGAACTGGCCAGCCCCACCAAAGCCCCCTGACTAACCATTAGGCAGCAGGGATCCCGGTAGTCTTGGGGTATAACAAGCCACTGCACCTGACCTTGGG
>JAUQVP010000026.1:0-31224 GCA_039794745.1 Thermostichales cyanobacterium HHBFW_bins_127
AGGGCTTGCCACCGCCCCCACCCCAAACTGCTAGCAACGGCATAGCCGCCGTGAATCCAATCGGTGTCTTTGGCAATCATCGGTAGGACTAAGCTTTCCCACTCCACAGATTCCATGATGTTGCCAAAGGTGTAGAAGACGCACACATGCCCCGATTCGCGAATTAAATCCTGACCAATGGGCAAAAGCTCTTCATTGATCTGCCGCAAACTTTCCAAAAAACGATACTGAATGCGGTTATAGTAATTGGCCGGCATGCGAGTTAATAGGACATTAAAGGCGCGAATCTGCCCGTTTTCATCCCCCATCAAGGGCAGGGACCAAAGGGCTTCATTAACGGCATCGTAATCAACAGGGGTCCGGGGCTTGGGCCAATTTTGGGGACGATCAATCAGGCATCCCATGCCAGGGCTAGGGACAAGGGGACGGCGTACCGGAGCTGGTGTGACGCGGATCAGACAGGTGCCTTCGCGGTTGATGGCTAGGCAGGCAGTTTCCTCGGCCACGTAGCTGCCCAACTCAGCAAAGGTACTGTCAAAAACGGCAGCGGCAAAACCCACAGCCAAATGGTCAATGGGTTTGGTGCGGTTGACATGGTTGCCATATTTGCCAAGCCAACCTTCGGCATAGTGGGAATGGCTGAGTTCCGCTTCCCCCCCTTGAGCATTTCCTGCCAGGGTGAGGCGACCAAATCCTAGAAAGCTGAAAATTGCTGAGGCAATCTGGAAGCGAGATTGAGGTGTGGTCGCCCCGAGCTGCTGGTAAGCCCGCTGCAAAAGACTATAAAATATCTCCTGGGCTGAGGTTTGCAAAATCCCTACCCCATCCATCCATTCTGGATCTTCAATGGTCTGCTGCAAAAATAAGTTGTAGTGATGACAATGAAAAATGACAGGTTCCCCAAAAAAAGCAACCAGCTTGCGGGGACGATCCAGTTGTAAATGCTCCAGCACAGCAACTCTCCTAATTCACCAAAATCGGTAAACGCTCGACCCCTAGTAAATCAGCAATGCCCCGATAAAGAACCTGCACCTCATTTTTGTTCAGGGCACCCTTTTCCAACCGTTCCCGATGGATGCCGGTTTTTAACGACAGGCGCAACATGACAAAGTTGGGGTCGGGGGCATAGCGACGGGCGTAGTTCAACAGTAGACGAGCCGTGGAGGCTGCCCCTTCTGTAACCGCCGGCAACAGGGGACGGGCATCTTTCAAAATCGCCCGCAGCCGCTCAATCACCAACTTGATGTCGGTGCTGGCCTGCACCACCATCATGGCAAAGTAGGGGGAATTGCTAAAAGCTTTGATCACCAAACGCACTTCCGGGGATCCCGCCAGCAGGTTGTCGGTGACGGCGTGGTTGTCAAACAGGTGACAAAAACGGGTGTTGGCGCGCAACAGGTCACCGGCATAGGCGGTGAGGGAACGGAACTCGGGGTTGTTGGGCAGTTCTGCGCCGCTGTAGTTGATTTCGGCAATGGTGGCATCATCGGTGCTGCGCCCGATCACCACCGCCAACACCCCCGGTAACCCGGCAATGTGCTGTTCCAAAACACTAGTTAAGTTACGTGGCATAGCCGCTACCTACGTGTTTTTAACGATTTAGCCTAATCTATCACAAGCCTATGGGGGTGGATATAAGCTTTTATGCTGGAAAATACTGAAACTTTACTGAGATTTAATCCTATCTTCCGGGGACAGGTTGATTAGGCTGATGGGCAAGGGGGGTGCGACAATAAAGCCAGAAGGGAGGAAAAGTGGTTATGGTGATGGCACCGACGTTTCCGCTGCCAGCAGTGGTGGGGCAGGAGGCGATTAAGCTGGCGCTGTTGGTGGCGGCGGTGGATCCGGGTTTGGGGGGGATTGCCATTGCCGGCCGCAGGGGGACGGCCAAGTCGGTGTTGGCCAGGGGACTGCAGGCGTTATTACCCCCCATTGAGGTGATCCCGGGATCCCCTTGTAATGATGACCCGGGGGCGCCGGAGACGTGGTCGGATTGGGCCCGCCGCCGCTATCGACCGGGGGAGGCGCCAGGGGTGGTGATCCCGGCTCCGTTTGTGCAGATCCCTTTGGGGGTGACGGAGGATCGCCTGTTGGGGGCGGTGGATGTGGTTCAGTCGGTGCAGGCGGGGGAGACGGTTTTTCAGCCGGGGTTGTTGGCGGCTGCCCACCGGGGGATCCTCTATGTGGATGATTTGAACCTCCTCGAGGATCAGATCAGTAATTTGCTGTTGAGTGTCACCAGCGAGGGGATAAACCGTTTGGAGCGGGAGGGGCTGAGTTTGCAGCATCCCTGTCGGACGATTCTGCTGGCAACCTACAACCCGGATGAGGGAAATGTGCGGGAGCATCTTTTGGATCGGATCCCGATTGTGTTGTCGGCGGATCAGCCGTTGAGTTTGCCGGAACGGTTGGAGGTGGTGAACCGGGCGATTCAGTTTGGGGATCAGGCGCTGGCGTTCAGTGCGGCTTATGCACCGGCGTTGGAGGAGCTGCGGACGCAGTTGATTTTGGCGCGGGAGTGGTTGCCGCAGGTGCGGGTCAGCCGGGAGCAAATTGCCTATGTGGTGCAGGAATGTCTGCGGGGGCAATTGCAGGGACATCGGGGGGAACTCTATGCCCTGAGGGTGGCAAGGGCTTTGGCGGCGCTAGATGGGCGCAATTATCTGACGGCGGAGGATCTGCAGGAGGCGGTGCGGTTGGTGATTGTGCCACGCTCCCTACCGGTGTTGGAAGCGACTCCTCCCCCGCCCCCCCCGCCCCCCCCACAGACCCCTGATACCAATCCCACAGAGCCTGAGTCCCAGGAGCCACAAGGGGAGGTGCCGGAGGTGCCGACGGAGTTTGTGTTTGCCCCGGAAGGGGTGATTTTGGATCCACAACTGCTGGCTTTCGGGCAATCCCTGCGGCGACAAACGAAGGCGGGATCCCGCGCCCAGGTGTTTAGCCAGGACCGGGGCCGCTATGTCAAGCCGGTCTTACCCCAGGGGAAGGTGAGCCGGGTGGCGGTGGATGCAACCCTGCGGGCGGCCGCCCCTTACCAAAAAGCCCGCCGCCAACGGCAACCCCAACGGCGGGTGATCGTGGAAGCAACGGACATTCGGGCGAAAAAACTCGCCCGCAAGGCGGGATCTTTGGTGATTTTTGTGGTGGATGCCTCGGGGTCGATGGCGCTAAACCGGATGCAGTCGGCGAAGGGGGCGGTGCTGCGGCTTTTGACGGATGCTTACCAGAATCGGGATCGGATTGCTTTGATTGCCTTTCAGGGGGAAGCGGCCCAAGTGATCCTGCCGCCAACCCGATCCATTGAGCAGGCCCGGCGCCGCTTGGAACGGCTGCCCTGCGGCGGGGGATCCCCTTTTGCCCATGGGTTGACGGTGGCGATTCGCATGGGGCTGAATGCCCAGAGCAGCGGTGAGGTGGGGCAGGTGATGATTGTGGCAATTACGGATGGGCGGGGGAATATTCCCCTCAGTCGCTCCCTGGGGACGGCGCCAGATCCGCAGCAGGGCAAGCCGGATCTGAAACAGGAGCTGCGGGAGATTGCCACGAAGATACGGGCTTTGGGGCTGAACTTTCTGTTGATCGATTCCCAAAGTAAATATGTTGCCAATGGCTTTGGGGCGGAGCTGGCCCAGTTGGCGGGGGGGAAATACTTCCACATTCCCCGACTGAATGAAAGTGGTCTGGCCGCCGCTACCCGAGCAGCCATGGAGGCCGCCCGTCCGTAAGGCCTAGGTGGCTGACGGTGGCTTGGCTCCAGTGCAACAACCAAGCGGGCTGGATGCCAAAGTAGATAATCAGCCCCGCCAGCACTAGGGCCGGGAGCCGCTCTTGGGACTGACGCCGGGGCATGGCGATAGCCCGCTCCGACAAACGCCCAAAGAAAACTCGATTGACCAACCGCACAAAATAAAAGGCCGTCAAACCAGTGCCCAGAATACACAACAACGTCGGCAGCGGCACCACCGCAAAACTGCTGCGATAGACCAAAAACTCAGCCACAAACCCCATCATCCCCGGGATCCCGGCGCTGGCCATCACCCCTAGTACCATCAGGCTGCCGACAATCGGTAGCCCCCGTTCGGGATTGAGCAGGCCGGTGAGCAGTTTGATGTCGCGGGTGCCGGTATTGGTGTAAACGGCGCCGACCAGCAAAAAGAGCAAAGCGGAGATCAGCCCATGGCTGACCATCTGCACCACCGCTGCCAGCAGACTCAAGGGGGTGGCTGCCGCTGCCGCCAGCAACACTGTACCCATGTGGGCGATGGAACTGTAGGCAACCATTTTTTTCATATCATCCTGGCTGAGGGCATTGAGGGAGCCGTAGAGGACATTCAGCACCGCCAACCAGGCCAGCCAAGGAGCCAGTACCCCCCACCCCTGGGGCAACATTTCCACCCCAAAGCGCACCAACCCATAGGTGCCCAGCTTCAGCAGCACCCCCGCCAACAACACGGAAACCGGGGTGGAGGCCTCCACATGGGCATCGGGCAACCAGGTGTGCAAGGGCACCAGAGGAATCTTGATCCCCAACCCCAGCAGCAAAGGAATCAATAACCCCACTTGGGATCCCGGGGGTAAGGGATGGGCGAGCAATTCCCCATAGCTGAAGCTGCCCCCCAACCAGCCCCAGACAAAAAAGGCCCCCAGGAGCAATACCCCCGATAAAGCCGTGTAGAGGAGAAACTTAGTGGCGGCATAGGTACGGCGGGAGCCGCCCCAGATGGCAATCAGCAGGTAGAGGGGCAGCAGTTCTACTTCATAGAACAGAAAAAACAAAAGCAGATTTTGGGCCAAAAATACCCCAAAAACCCCCGCCTCCAAAATCAGCAGCAGGGCAAAATACAGGCGTGGACGCTGGATCTGCCGGGGGCTAGCGGCAATCGCCACCAGCACCAATGCGGCCGACATCACCACCAAGGGCAAAGCAATCCCATCCACCCCCAGTTCGTAGCGCAGGCTCAGCATCGGCAGCCAATCCCAGCGCTCCAGCAACTGCACCCCCGCCAGATTGGGATCAAATTGCCCCAGCAACCCCAGCGCCAGCAGCCCCACCAGCCCCGCCACCGCCACACTAAAACGATGCAGCAACTGCCCCTCCGCCGGCAGCAGCAGCAAACCCAATGCCCCCAGCACCGGTAGCCACACCAAGCCACTTAAGATCATGTCCCACCCCACAACGTCGGCAGCAGCAGGGATCCCAGCAGCAGCACCCCCACCAAAATCGTTAATAAATAAAGCTGGGAACGCCCAGAACTGCTGTACTTGAGACTTTCGCTGCCCATCAGCAACACCAAACTCACCCCATTCACCAGCCCATCCACGACATAGCGATCCACCCAACTCACCAACCGGGATCCCCAGGCGAAGGGCTGGAGGATCAGCAGCTTATAGAGAGCCTCAATGTAGAAGTCGTAGGCTAAAAACCGCTGTAGCCCCCGCCAGTGGGTATCGATCCAGGTTTGCCAGGCTGGTTGCCGCCCATAGGCATAGCCCACCGCCGCCCCCGCTAGGGGACTGAGCACCAACCCCACCCCCACCCCAACCGGCAGGGGATCCCCGGCCAGCCACCAGGGGGTCAACAGATTGAGGATGATCCCTGCCACCATCGGCACGGCCATCGGCCAAGCCACCTCCGGGGCACGCCGGCTCTGGGGGGATGGGGATCCCTCAAAGACGCGCCAGTAGACCCGCATCAGATTCATGGCAGTCATGGCCAGCACCAGCAGTAGGATTGGGCGCTCGCTCCAGGGCAGGGCCAGGAACAGGCGGCCGAGCACCGGCAACGCCCCCAGGCTGACCATCCCCAAAGCCCCAACCACAAAGGAGACCACCGTGGCCGGCATCCGCCGCCGCAGCCCCCCCATACGGCGAATATCTTGGGTGACCGTAGTGAGGATCAGGGATCCCGCGGCCATAAACAGGCTGGCTTTGGCAAGCCCGTGGGCGAGGAGGATCTGCAGGGCCAACTCCCCCTGGTTGAGGCCCACCGCCAGGAACACCAAACCCAGGTAGGCACTGGTGGTGTGGGACAAAGCCCGTTTGAGATCGATTTGGGCAATGGCCATCAAAGACGCCCCGACCGCTGTGACCGAACCGATTGCGATCAAGACCGTTTGCACCACAGGAGAGAGGGCGAGAACCGGTTGCAGTTTGATCAGCACCCAAGCCCCGCAGCCCACCACCACGGAATTGCGCAGGATGGAAGCGGGATTGGGGCCTTCCATGGCTTCATCCAGCCACAGATGCAGAGGGAATTGGGCACATTTGCCGATTGGCCCGGCGATCAGCGCCAGCCCCACCAGGGTTGCTGCCCATGTCGGCAAGGTTGCCGTGGCCGCCCAGTCAGCCAGATCCGAAAACTTCGTTTGTCCGGAAAGGGTGACCACGGCCACCACCCCCATCAGCAAAAACAAATCCCCCACCCGCTTGGTCAAAAAAGCATCCCGAGCCGCTTTGACCACCAAAGGCTGAGCATACCAAAAGCCCACCAGCAAATAGGTGGAAAGGGTGAGCATCTCCAGCAAGGCATAGCTGAGCAACAGAGAATCACTCAGGGCAATGCCCGACATTGCCCCTTCAAAAAAACCCATCAACCCATAAAACCGGGCCAAGCCCCAGTCCTTCTCCAAATAGCCCAAAGCATACACCTGGGCCACTAAGCTCAAACCCGTCACCACCACCACCCCGGTCACGGTCACCGGTGTCAGAGCAAAAGCCAAATCCAGCCGCAGATCCAACACCTGCAGCCAAGGTAAGGTCAGCTCAATCACCGGCTGCTCCCGCACCACCCCCAGCAATGCCAAACCATGCCCGAAGGCCAGCACCGTCATCAGAAGATTGATATAGGCAGCCGGACGGGGACCCGTACGCTTCACCCACCCCATCGCCCAAGGCAACGTCAGCACTGCCCCTAGCACCCCATACACCGGGATCCAAACACTGCTAGCGATGAGAATATCCGTCATCAACCGCCTATCCCCACTCGGTACCTTCAGCTTAGCGGCCTAGCTGCCAACAAAGAAAAATTAAGCAATTCTTAGCACACTAACTTTGGGATCCCTGTTCTGCAGCTTTGGGGCTGAGGCGCTTTTGCAAAGAACTGAGACGGCGCTTGGCAATGGCATTGTCGGGATCCCGGCTGAGGGAAGCTTCGTAGGCCTCGATGGCCGGTTGCAGGAGCCCTTTTTTCTCGTAGGCATGACCGAGATTGTTCCAGGCTGTGACGTAGTCGGGATCCCCTTTTAGGGCTTCTTTGTAGAAGCGGATGGCCAGGTCGTATTGTTCCTGACAGAAATAGGCAAAGCCCAGAGCATTGGCCAGGGGCGGTACGGGTTCACCGTTGGCGGCTTCCAGCCCTTTTTTCAGTTGGGCAATGGCTTGGTCGTAGAGCTTTTTCTCCAGATAAACACTGCCCAACTCGTAGTGTTCCCGCGGGGATCCCTTAGTGCGGCTGAGTTTGGGTTGGAGGCGTTGGATGACTTCTTCTTGGCGGCGATTGCGGCGGATTTCCCGAAACACCAGCCAGCCCACCACCGCCAGCAAACTGCCCAAGGCACTGAGATAGAGGAGAGGCAACCAATCCATCGGCGACTCCGCAAGCTGCTGTCATCCAGGGTAGCGCACTCAGGCGGGCAGATTTCCCCCCTACAATGAAAAACAACTTAACGGCGAGGGATCCCTATGGTGGCGGCGTTCTGTGAGGGTATTCAGTATTTTGGTGAGCCGGATGCCCTGTGGCAGCAGTATGGGCAGGTGCCGGTGGTGGATCCTGAGACGGGGGCTATCCGGGAGCTTGGGGATCCGGCGGCGGCCTACCAGACGTTGCTGTATGCGGATGCCTTGCGCTACCTGACTTTGCAGATGACTGCTAGCAAAGCTTCGGGTCACCCGGGTGGGTTTGCCAGCTCGGCGGAGGCTTATGCTGCCTTTGTGATGCTTGGCTACAAGAATATCCCCACGGAGGTGGGGCACCATGCGCCGGGGTTTTACAGTGCCATGTTTTTGGATGGTTCCCTGGAGCGGATGGGGATCAAGACGGTGACGGAGTTGCGGCAGCGGTTCCGGGAGATGCACGGACTGTTGGGGCACTTGTCCGGTTACATTCCCGGGATTTTGGCCCCGGCAGGGCCCCTGGGGCAGGGACAACATTTTGCCATGGCTGGGGCGTTGCTTTACCCGGAGGTTTTGTTTCCCTTCACCTTGGGGGATGGGGGCTTGGGGGAACCCTATGTGATCAGTTCCATGGTCCATTTCCACACGGCCTTTCCCCAGCGGACGAATTTTCTGCCCATTTTGGTCTGGAACGGCTATAGCCAGGAACACCACAGCATGATCTCCACCTTTAGCAACGAGCGCATGGAGCAGTTTTGGCGGGGCAATGGCTTCCAGGAGGTGATCCTGATTGACGCCAAGGCTTTTGATGACCAGAACCAGCCTGGGGACTATGTGGACAGCACCCTCTTTTCCTGGCCGCAGCGGCTGGCGCTGATGCAGGCGGTGCTGACAGGAGCCCATAAGGCAGCCCAAGCAGCCCTACAGGGGCAACTCACCGTGTTTATTTTCAAGCAACTCAAAGGGGCAGGGGTACATGCCAAGGGGGCGAAATCCCACAACCTCTATGGACACCACACCCTGGATAATCCCGATATTGTCAAGGCTTTGCAGGCCCGCGCCCTGGCACCGCAAGTGTGGGAACTGGTGCGCCGCAATGCCCAAGCCGCCGGCAAGGGGCCCGCTGCCCAGGTGGCCGTCACGGAAACCATCCGCCCCCTGCCAGCCCTGGGATCCCTGCAGTTACAGGAGTTTGCCCTTGGGGACAAGCAGGTAAGCACCACAGCCATTGGCGAGTTGGTGGTGCAGGTGGGGCAGCGGGATCCTGATTATTTGGTGACCAATGCGGATGGCAACGAAGCTTCTGGGATTGCCAACATCAACAAGGGGCTGGGGATTATCCACCCCACCGCCGATCCCCTTTACCACCAGCAGCCCCAGGGGCGGGTGTACGAGCCCTTGAGTGAGGATGCCTGTGCTGGTTTGGCTGCGGGTCTAGCCCTATTGGGGGGGCGGGCCCTGTGGTGTTCCTACGAGTCCTTTGCCATCAATGGGCTGCCGATTTGGCAAACGGTGACCCAGGCGATGGCGGAGTTGCGCCGTCCTACCCCTGCCATTGTTTGTCTTTATACCGCTGGCGCCCTGGAGCAAGGGCGCAACGGTTGGACCCACCAACGCCCGGAAATCGAAGCCTATTTGGCAGCCATGATGCGCAACGGCAATGTCTATGTTTTATTTCCTCCTGATGCCAACAGCGCTCAGGTCTGCTACGACTGGGCAGTGCGCGCCCAGAACAAGGGCATTGTTATTCTCTGCAGCAAAACCCCGGTTCCTATTCGCACCACCCTGGAGCAAACCCACCAAGCCCTCAGCAGCGGGGCCCTGATCCTGCAGGAAACTCCGGGATCCCGGGTTGTCGTTTTTGCGGTGGCCGGGGATATGATTCTGGAGCCGGTTGTGCAGGCCGCGGCAACTTTGCAGGAACAGGGGCTGGGGGTACGGGTGGTTGCCGTGGTCAACCCCCGCCGCCTCTATCGTCCTAGTGATGTGGCCTGGGCTAGTGCTGCCCAGCCGGACGGGGAGTTCCTCGGGGATCAGCAGTTTGAGCAGTTTTTTGGCGGGGATGCCCTGATTGCCGTCAGTGGGGGATCCCCCCTCGTGTTGGAGGCATTGATGCTGCGCAGTCGTGTCCCCAGGGACAGTTTGGGGTGGAAGCGGGGGGAAACTGCCGCCAGTCCGGCCCAGCTATTGGACTACAACGGTTTGACGGCGGCGGCCCTGGTCAGTCGGGCCCAAGAACTGCTGGGGGTTGCCCCCTAGCCCCTAGGTTCTGGGGTAGAAAAGAATAAATAAAGTCCAGTTGGAGTGAGTCTATGCCCACTGCAGCAACGACAACAGAGCGGCGGGCGGTGCTTAGCCCCCCCAAGCCCTACCCCCATTTCAAAGTGATCGTCTTGGATGACGACTTTAACACCTTTGAGCATGTTACCCGTTGCTTGCTGAAGTACATCCCCGGCATGACGGAGCCCCTAGCCCGGCAACTGACCATCCAGGTGGACGCCGAAGGGCAAGCCATCGTCTGGGTCGGCCCCCTAGAGATGGCCGAGCTTTACCACCAGCAATTGAGCCGGGAAGGGCTGACCATGGCCCCCCTCGAACCCGCCTAGCCCTCCTGGGTCAAGTCCTTGGGGGTATGTCCCCGTTCAATGGTCACCGTGATCCCAACTGCCCCTTCCTTCTCCAGATCCTGAATGTAGGCATGCTTGTGCCGCTCCGCTTCTGCCTGATTCAGAAAGGGGCCAAAGTAATAGGTGCAGGGGGGCTGACTGGTTGTGATCTTCAACCAGGTGGCTAAACCAAGGCCTTGCCAAATGGATGTAAACGCCTCTTTCAAAAACGCCATGCCCACAAACTCCCCAGGAATCACCATTTTGTAAAGAATTCTAACCGATTGGGATGGGGATCTAGCTGCCCGCAGCAGGTTGTTTGGGATCCCCGTCGAGCACCCGTTGGATGTAGTAGCGGCGGCCGGCCTTACCTACGGAGCGGTAAAAGTCCGTGCAGACATTGTGGGTGAGTCGGTCACTCATGGAGCGGGTGACCTGGTTGACGACTTTGATGCCCACCTTCTGAACCAGGGGGCGCGGCAGCACCTGTAAAAATCCCGGCAACTCCAGGTCAATCTTGAGGGTCAAGTCCCAGTACACCCGGGTCAAAGGTTGGGGATCGCTGCTGTGCTGTTCAATGCGAAAACTGGCCTGACAGTCCACCTGGTAGGGCAGGGAGGCATCTTCCGGCAAAGCCAGGGAAGTGAGGCGAAAGCAGTGCAGTGGGTCTTCCCAGATGGTGATGGCAAAGTGGGGTTCCAGCTCGAAGCCCAAACCGCCAATGCGAAAAAACTGCAAGCGGTAATCGGCGTTTCCCAGGGGCTGGACCTTCAGGGGCTTAAAACAGCGATGGATCCACTCCTGGTGATGGCGCAGATAACCCGCCAGCTCTTCCACAGGGGTTTCCAGATCCACCTCGCCCCGGCGACCCGTGACCAAATGCACAGCCGGATCCGTACTGGGATCAGGGGCGGCGGCGGGCTTGGAGTTGACGGTAGACATCTTTCAGTTCCACCCCATGATAGGCCAAAGCAACCAAACAGTGATACCAAAGGTCGGCTAATTCGGCAGAGATTGCCTGGGGCTGATTGTCCTTGATCGCCATGACAAGCTCCACCGTCTCTTCCCCAAGCTTTTTCAGGATGCCATTGTCCCCCTTGCTAAGGAGTTTATTGGTATACGAATCCGGCAAAGGTTGGCGAATCCGACTCTGGATCACCGCTTCCACTTGGGAGAGGGTGTCGGCAGGCTCAAGCTCGCGCCCGGAAAAGGTGCGAAAAAAACAACTGCGGGATCCCGTGTGGCAGGCTCGATCCCCTACCTGTTCCACCCGCAGCAGCAGGGTATCGTGGTCGCAATCGTAGGCAAACTCCCGCACATACTGCCAGTGGCCGGAGGTAGCGCCTTTGGGCCAGAGTTGCTGGCGGGAACGGCTCCAAAACCAGGTATGCCCAGTGGTGAGGGTTTTTTCAATCGCTTCCCGGTTCATCCAAGCTAACATCAACACCGTGCCATCCAGGTAATCCTGGACAATCGCCGGGATTAACCCCTGCTCATTAAAGCGTAGTTGCTCTACCTGAGCCTGGAGTTCGGTAGCAAGGCTGGACATGGGCTTACCCAAAAGCTTAGCTTTTATTATTGCAGGTCTAGGGGTGGCAGGCGGCAGCGGCTCGTTTGAAGGCTTCGTCCAAGGTTTCCGCATAGGTGGGGTGCACATGCACCAACTGGGCTAACTCCTGCACCTTGGCTCGCCGGGCAATCGCCTGGGAAGCTTCATGGATCAGATCTGCCGCGTGGGCTCCTAAAATATGGGCACCGAGGAGCTCCCCTTGTTCTTTGTCGAAGACCAGCTTGACGAGGCCATCGGTTGCTTGGGCGGCAATGGCCTTGGAATTGCCCCCGTAGTAGGTCCGCACCGTGCCGACACTATAGCCTTCCTGCTTAGCCTGGGGTTCCGTCAAGCCCACAAACCCCATTTCCGGGTGGGTAAAGACCGCCGCCGGAATACTGCGGTAATCAATGTGGGCGGTGCGACCACAGATATTTTCCACAGCGGTGATCCCCTGAGCCGCCGCCGCATGGGCCAGCATCATCTGCCCGGTGGCATCCCCAATCGCCCACAGATGGGGATAGTCCGTCGCCATGCGACTGTCCACCGGAATGAACTTGCGCCGACCGGTGTCAATCCCCAAGGCCCCCAGATTCAAAGCCTCCGTCACCGGCACCCGCCCTGTAGCCACCAAACAGGCATCCACCTGCAAAACTGTGTCATTGGACAGCTCAATCCGCACCGGGCTACCTGGGGTGACCCGCTTGGCCAGGATCCCCACTAGGGTTTCGATATTGCGGGGCTTGAGAAACACCCGCTGGGCTAGGCGGGCAATATCCGGGTCAAAGGCGGGCATCAAACTGCTCATCGCCTCAATCATCACCACCTGGCAGCCCAAAGCCGTGTAAACATCGGCAAACTCCAAGCCGATATAGCCACTGCCAATGATCGCCAGCTTCGGCGGCAACTGCTCCAGACGCACTGCTTGGTCACTGGTAAACACCGTCTCCCCATCCACCGTGATCCCCGGCGGCACAAAGGGCTGCGACCCCGTTGCCACAATCACATCCCTAGCCCTATACACCTGGGATCCCACCCGCACCGCCGGCCCCGGCTCCAGGGATCCCTGGCCGGCAATCACTGTCACCCCCAGTTTTTCTAGGGACTTGGTCAGGTCGCTGCGGATTTTGTTGACGACGTTGGCGGCATGGGCAGCAATGGCGGCGCGGTCGAAACTCACCCCCGTCACGTTGATCCCGAGGGGATGCAGGTGCTGGAGTTGGCGCACATGCCCGGCTACAGCCAGCAGGGCTTTGGAGGGAATACAGCCGCGGTTGATGCAGGTGCCCCCCATTTCTGCTGCTTCCACAATCGCCGTTTTTAGGCCGCAGGCCACCGCGTGCAGAGCCGCCCCGTGCCCACCCACCCCAGCGCCGATGATAATCAGATCAAAATCAGCCATGGTTCCCCAGCCACCCGTGACTTTTGATCCTAGCGCAAAGGGGATGAGGTGCTAGATTGGGATAATAGATTAAAGTATGTAAATATCGCTCCTGGTGCCTTATGCCCCGTGACTACTACGAAACCCTGGGTGTCAGTCGCAACAGCACCAAAGAAGAAATCAAGCAGGCTTACCGCCGCCTGGCCCGCAAGTACCACCCGGACGTGAACAAAGATCCGGGGGCAGAGGAACGTTTCAAGGAAATCAATCGCGCCTATGAGGTGCTGTCGGATGATGAGTTGCGGGCCCGCTTTGACCGCTATGGGGAAGCCGGAGTCAACCCTGGAGCAGCGGGGGTTGGGGGGATGGGCTTTGATACCAGTGGCATCGGTGGCTTTGCCGATATTTTTGAGACCTTTTTCGGGGGCATGGGGATGGGGCAGCAGCGCACCCGCACTGGCCCGGTGCGGGGGGATGACCTGCGCTATGACCTCAACCTGGATTTTCTGGAAGCCATTTTTGGCGGGGATAAGCAGATTCGCATCAAACATTTGGAAACCTGTGAGGTCTGCGGTGGCTCGGGAGCCAAGCCAGGTACCTCTGTCAAAACTTGTCCCACCTGTGGGGGGATGGGGCAGGTGCGGCGAGCTACCCGCACGCCTTTTGGCAGCTTCACCCAAGTGTCGGTGTGTCCCACCTGCAGTGGCACCGGTCAGGTGATTGAGGAGGTGTGCAACCGCTGCGGCGGCGAGGGGCTGGCGGAAACCACCAAAAAACTGCGCATCACCATTCCGGCGGGGGTGGACAGCGGCACACGGCTACGGGTGAGCGGGGAAGGGGATGCCGGACGCCGGGGCGGACCGGCAGGGGATCTCTATGTCTATTTGTTTGTGGAACCAGATAAGGAAAAAATCTTCCAGCGGGATGGGATCACCATTCACTCGGAAGTCAAAATTAGCTACCTGCAAGCGATCCTCGGCGGCAAGGTCTCTGTACCCACCGTTGACTCCCGCGCCGGCCTAGAACCGGAAGTCACCCTAGAAATCCCCCCGGGATCCCAGCCGGGGACGGTTTTGACGTTGGAGGGGAAGGGGGTGCCGAAGGTGGGTAACCCTGTGGCCCGGGGTGACCACAAGGTGACGGTGGTGGTGGAGATTCCCACCCGCTTGAGCCACGAAGAACGAGAACTGCTGGAAAAACTGGCGGAACTGCATGGGCAGAAAACCGGTCGCGGCGGTGGCTTTCTAGGAGGACTGTTTAACTTCGCCCACCGGGACGAGTGAGCTATGAATCTGCTTGACCTCCGCCACGTCCCCTGTCCTGTGAATCTGGTGCGCAGCCGTCTTTACCTGCAAAAACAACCCCCGGGATCCCAGGTGCTAATCTGGTTGGATCAAGGGGATCCCTTGGCTTCGGTGCCTGGGGGCTTGGCGGCGGTGGGGCATCGGATTTTGGAGACCCGTTATCCAGATTCCGACACGGCCCAGATTCTGGTGGAGGTCAAGGCTTGATTGGGGTGCATCCCGACTGGCAACAGGGGATGGTGCGGGCGGCCCAGGCGAATTTTTATCGGGTTTGGCAGCCGGATGGAGCGGAGACCCTCTGTACCCGGCGGGCCCGCCTGAAAAAACTCGGCCAAACCGTGCTGGTGGGGGATCAAGTTTACTTTTCCCGCCTGGGATCCCAGGGGGTGATTGAGGCTGTGTTGCCGCGGCAGTCCTGCCTGAGTCGCCCGGCGGTGGCCAATGTGGAGCAGGCTTTGGTGATTTTTGCCTTGGCCGATCCCCCTTTAGAGGCGGCGGTGTTGAGCCGGTTTTTGGTGCAGGTGGAGGCCAGCGGCCTGCGGGTGCTCCTGGTGTTGAACAAAACCGATTTAGTGGGGGCGGCGGCAAGAGCTACCTGGCAGGAGCGGCTACAGGGCTGGGGGTATCGACCGCTGCTGGTGAGCGCCAAAACGGGGGAAGGGCTAGAGGAGTTGGCGGCTCACTGTGGCGGCTGCCTTTCCGTGGTGGCTGGGGTATCCGGGGTGGGCAAATCCACCCTGATCAACCACCTCATCCCCGGTCTGCACCTGCAAACCAATGCCGTCTCCGGTCGGCTTCGCCACGGTCGCCACACCACCCGCCATGTGGAACTCTTTCCCTTGCCCGGTGGCGGCTGGATCGCCGATACCCCCGGCTTCAACCACATCGACACCCTCCCCGGGGATCCCCAGCATTTGCTGAGTTATTTCCCGGAGGTGCGGCATTTGCAGGGCCAGTGTCAATTTCCCGACTGCCGGCACCGCCAAGAACCCGGTTGCGTCGTCCGTCCCTACCCCTGGGAACGCTATCAGTACTATCTGGACTATCTGCAGGAGTTGGAAAACCAGGGATCCCCAGCTGGTGGAGAGGAAGCTAGCGTCAAAATCATCAGTGGGCGGGGAGCGATCCCGCGTTTAGCCAGTCGTTATCGGCAGCCGTCCCGGCGGCAGTTGCATCAGCAGAGGGATGACAAAGAACTGGAAGGATTCGGGAAACCCCTCTCCTAGCTGCTCTGGGAGTGCTAGCATGGCGGCAACGCAAAAAAAGGTAACAGAGACAACATGAGTGAATATCGGCGCACGATTTCCTTTTACGGTAGGGAGATCGAAATTAGCATTGGACTGTTTGCTCCCCAGGCGGGTGGAGCGGTGTGGCTACGTTCCGGGCAGACCTCCGTGCTGGTGACCGCCACCAGTCAGCCGGGGCGTCCTGGGGTTGATTTCCTGCCCTTGATGGTGGACTACGAAGAGCGTCTCTATGCGGCGGGTCGTATCCCCGGTGGGTTTTTACGCCGGGAAGGCAAACCCCCAGAGCGGGCCACTTTAATTTCCCGTTTGATTGACCGTCCCTTACGTCCCCTGTTTCCGGAGTGGCTGCGGGACGATGTCCAGATTGTTGCCACCACCCTCTCCGTAGACGAGACCATTCCCCCCGATATTCTCTGTATTTTGGGGGCTTCCATTGCCATTCGCGTTGCCCAGATTCCCTTCTTGGGGCCGGTGGCAGCGGTGCGGGTGGGACTCTTCAACGATGAGTTTATTATTGACCCCACCTACGGGGAAATCAGCAACGGTGAATTGGATCTGGTGGTGGCCGGCACTGCCGACGGAATTATCATGGTGGAGGCTGGTGCCAATCAACTGCCTGAACAGGATGTGATTGAAGCCATTGAGTTTGGCTACGAGGCTATCCAAGCCTCCCTAGCAGCTCAAAACGAAATCTTCACCGAACTCAACCTACCCCGCGTAGAAGGCACTCCTCCCCCCGAGGATCCCGCCCTGTTTGAGTGGATGCAAAAACACTGTCAAAGTGCCATCGAAAGCATCCTCAAAGAATTTCTCCCCAAAAAAGAACGGGACAGCAAGCTTGATGCCCTGAAAACCACCCTCCCCCAACTGCCAGAAGGGGATCCCTTGCGGGTGCAGTTGGAGGCTAATCCCGGCTTACTGGACAGCACCTTCAAATCCCTGGTGAAGAAGTGCATGCGCCGCCAAATTATCGAAGAAGGGGTGCGGGTGGATGGACGCAAGCTGGATGAAATCCGTCCCATCACCTGTCAAGTGGGCTTGATTCCGCGGGTGCACGGCAGTGCCCTATTTACCCGCGGCTTGACCCAGGTGTTGTCCATTGCCACCCTCGGTACCCCCAGTGATGCCCAGGAATTGGATGACCTGCATCCCAGCGAGGAAAAACGCTACCTGCATCACTACAATTTCCCGGCCTTTTCTGTTGGCGAGACCCGTCCTTCCCGTTCTCCGGGGCGGCGGGAAATCGGGCATGGGGCTTTAGCGGAGCGGGCTTTGGTGCCGGTTTTGCCTTCCCAAGAGGAGTTTTCCTACGTAATTCGGGTTGTTTCGGAGGTGCTTTCCTCCAACGGTTCTACGTCCATGGGATCCGTGTGTGGCTCGACTTTGGCCCTGATGGATGCCGGAGTCCCCATCAAAGCCCCCGTCAGCGGCGTGGCCATGGGTCTGATCAAAGAAGGGGATCAGGTGCGCATCCTCACCGACATTCAGGGAATTGAGGACTTTCTAGGGGATATGGACTTCAAAGTGGCCGGCACCGAAAAGGGGATCACCGCCCTGCAGATGGACATGAAAATTCGCGGCATCACCACGGATGTGGTCGCCGATGCCATTCGCCAGGCCCAGGCAGGGCGGCAATTTATCCTCCAAAAGATGCTGGAGACCATCGCCGCTCCCCGTCCCCAAGTGGCCAGCAATGCCCCCCGGCTCTATTCCTTCAAGGTGGATCCGGAAGCCATCGGCAAGATCATCGGCCCTGGGGGCAAGACCATCCGCTCCATCACCGATGCCAGTGGGGCCAAAATTGACATCAGCGACGATGGCACCATTACCATTGCTGCCGACCAAGCCAGCAAAGCCGAATTGGCCCAGCAGATGATCGAAAACCTGGTGCGGCGGGTGGAAGAAGGGCAAGTGTATGTGGGGAAAGTCACCCGCATTATTCCCATCGGCGCCTTTGTGGAGTTTTTGCCCGGCAAAGAAGGGATGATCCATATTTCCCAATTGGCCGAGCATCGGGTGGGCAAAGTGGAAGATGAACTAGCCGTTGGCGATGAAGTGTTGATCAAGATTCGCAGCATTGACAGCCGCGGGCGCATCAACCTCACCCGTCTTGGCATCACCCCCGAGGAAGCGGCCTCAGCCAAAACCTAAGGGTTGTGAAACACCGCTGCCAGGTCCGCCGCCACATGGGGGGGAACCATTTGACTGACATCCCCCCCGAAGCGGGCCACTTCTTTAACAAGGCTGCTGCTGAGAAAACTGTACTCACTGGAGGTAGCCAAAAACAGGGTTTCCAATTCTGGTCCGAGGCGTTTGTTGGTGTGGGCCATTTGCAGTTCCCCTTCAAAGTCCGACAGCACCCGTAGCCCCCGGATCAGCACCTGAGCCTGTCGGTGGCGGGCATAATCCACCGTTAAGCCCACAAAACTGCCCACCTCCACATTCTCCAACTCAGCCGTTGCCAATTGAATCTGCCGGATCCGCTGCTCTGGGCTAAACAAGGGATTTTTCTGGGGATTTTTCAACACCGCCACAATCACCCGCTCAAACAACTGCGCCGCCCGGGCAATCACATCCAAATGCCCGTAGGTAATCGGATCAAAACTGCCAGGATAAAGAGCAATTGTCATAGGGGATCCCTAGTCTGTTATCCAGGATACAGAAAATTGTCAAGGGGTGGAGCAGTCACTAGGCTAGAGGAGGAAAGTGAAGTTGAGTCATGCAAGTGCTGGAAACATCCTCGCGATTGCGACTGCGCACCCGCCGCTCCTGGGGAACTTTCTGGTTGGGGTTCCTATTTACCTCCTTTGGGTTGGTCATCCTTGCTGCTTTTGCCCAACTGATCACCCTCATCTGTACCCAGGGACAGCCCATCACCTGCACCCTTACCCGGCAGGACCTCTTGTTGAGATCCCAAACCCAAATGATAAGGGGATTGCGGGGGGCAGAGATGGAAGCGTCTGAAGACGATGAAGGGGATAGTACCTATCGGATTGTGCTTTTGACCGACTCAGGGCGGGTACCGCTGACAGAGTACTACTCCAGTGGCTTGCAAAAGCATCGAGTCCTGAAAGATAAAGTTGACCAGTTTATCAACTCTAACCAGCCCCACCTGGACATTAGCCAGGATGATCGCTGGATGGGTGTACTGATAGGTGGCTCGTTTTCAGGATTTGGTCTGCTTTTTCTCCTTCCAGTTTTTAACTCCACAACCATAACCTTTGATAAATCTCAGGGAAAATTTTATATTCATGAGGTTTCCCTTTTTACCAACCGCCGCCACGAATACCCCCTCTACCAATTGCAGCGCTTAGAAAAGCGGGAAAGTACTGACTCCGATGGGGATACTACCTATTCTCTGGTAGCAGTTCTGACCAGCGGCGAACACTTGTCTCTCCCCAAGGAACTCCTAGAATACCAGCAGCAAGTTAATCGCTTCCTAGGACTTAAGGATCCCGAAGGATTAAGCCAGGTCTGAGATATTGATAGACACCTCTAATGTTACCTTATGGTTAGGAAATGAAGAGCCAAGCTTGCCTTATCTATTCTCAAGAAAAGCTCAATTATTTGGCCAAAAAATATATAGTTTCAAGAAATCGATCCCTCTCCCAAAGCCAAAGATCTTGACTTATCTGTTAACATAGATAAACACCTGCTACTGACCAGATTCCCATGAACCGTTGGCTTGTCCTGACCCTATGTTGTTGCCTGTGGATGTTAGGGATCCCGGTTTGGGGGCAGCCCTTGCTAGGGCGGGCCGATGGCAGTGCTTGGCAGCGGGCAACAGCAGCGGAGCGATTGAGCTACTGTGAGAAAGCATTTTTAGCCTTTCGCTCTTCCCCGTCCCAGAGTTATATTACCAGCGCTCATGTACAGGCCCTGAATCCAGAGGCCTTTTGCCAACGCCTCGATCAGTTCTACAGCTACGAACTCAACCAAGACACCACCCTCGATGAAGCAGCAGCCCTCGCCCCCCTTTTATTTGCCGACCTACCCCTCAGTGATCTCAAAGCCGATATCCGCCACGACCGCAACCACTACTAAGGATCCAACCTGCGGGACTGGAAGAGGGCCAGGAAAGTAGCTTATAGTAGGATTTGGTTGTTTTCCCTGCCGTAGCTATGCCAGTGATGAATGAACAAGGGCAAATCACCATCCACACAGAAAATATTTTCCCAATTATCAAAAAATCCCTCTACTCCGAACGAGAAATCTTTCTGCGGGAATTGATCTCCAACAGTGCCGATGCCATCACCAAGCTGCGCATGGTTAGTTTTCGAGAAGAAGGCGTAACCGTTGGGGATCCCGAAATTCGCATCACCCTAGACAAAGATAAGAAGCAGATAGCGATTTGGGACAATGGCATTGGCATGACTGCCGAGGAGGTAAAAAAATACATTAACCAGGTGGCATTTTCCAGTGCGGAGGAGTTTATTCAGAAGTATGGCAATCAAGATCCTGGTCAGCAGATTATTGGTCATTTTGGTTTAGGGTTTTATTCTTCCTTTATTGTGGCCAAGACCGTAGAAATTGACACCCTGTCCTATCGCCCTGGCAGTGAGGCGGTGCATTGGTTCTGTGATGGTACAACGGCCTTTAGTTTATCTCCATCGGATCGGACTGAGGTGGGTACCACCGTGACCCTGACGTTGATGGATGGGGAGGAGGAGTATCTCGAGCCCTATCGGATCAAGGAGTTGGTGCGTCGTTACTGTGATTTTATTCCCATCCCCATTAAGCTCGATGGGGAAGTGATCAACAAGCAAGTTGCTCCCTGGAAAAGTAGCCCTTCTAGCCTGACTGAGCAGGATTATCGGGATTTCTACAGCTATCTTTATCCTTTTCAGGATCCCCCCCTATTCTGGATCCATGTCAACACGGACTATCCCTTTAATGTGCAGGGGATCCTTTATTTTCCCAAATTGCAGCCGGATATTGACCCTAACAAGAGCCAGATTAAGCTCTACTGTAACCAAGTTTTCGTCAGTGATAACTGCGAAGAAGTCATTCCTAAGTTTTTGCTGCCGCTGCGGGGGGTGATTGACAGTCCCGATATTCCTCTGAATGTTTCCCGCAGCTTTCTGCAGGGGGATCGCACGGTGCGCCGCATTGGCGATCACATCAGTAAAAAAGTTGCTGACCGTCTCAAGGAGTTATTTAAGGAAAACTTTGAGGAATATGTGCGCATTTGGCCGGATCTGAGCTTATTTATTAAGTTTGGCTTCATGAACAGCGATAAGTTCCGGGAACAAATCAAGGATTATATTATTTTCCAAGTGGCTGACCCGGCAGCGGAAAAACCCGAGTATATTACCCTGCAGACCTATCTGGAGCGTAACCATGAGAAGCAAGCAAAGCAGGTTTATTACGCAACGGATAGTGCTTCCCAGGCAGCTTATATCGACCTCCACCATGGGCAAGGGTTAGAGGTGCTGCTGTTGGATAGCTGGATTGACACTCACTTTATCAGTGCCCTGGAACAAGAATACAAAGATATTAAGTTCCGGCGCGTTGATGCCGACCTCGATGCCAGTCTGATTGATAGCAATCAAGGCCCAGAATTGGTAGACCCGGTCACTAACAAAACCCGTAGCCAGCTGTTGGTGGAAACCTTTCAGCGGGTCTTGAATAAACCCAAGCTGAAAATCCAGGCCCAAGCCCTGAAATCCGAGTCGGTTCCTGCCATCATTCTGCTGCCGGAAATGATGCGCCGCATTCAGGAAATGAGCGCCATTATGCAGCAAAAATTGCCCAACCTACTAGAAGAACAAACCCTGGTAATCAACACCAACCATCCCCTGATCAAAAACTTACAAACCCTGCAAAATACCGCCGGGGATCCCGGTTTGGTGGATTTGATTTGCCAGCAGATTTACGATTTGGCCTTGATGGCGCAAAAGAACCCCGATCCGGCCACAACCCGGGCCTTTATCCAGCGCTCCAACGAGTTGCTGACCCGTCTGACCCAGCGTTAGAGGGGCAAAAAGTCAGAGCGGCCGGCGATTTCCTGCCCCTGGGGGGACAGGGCCAGATCAATAAAGGCTTTGGCAGCGGGGCTGGTGCGCCGCGGTACCGCCAAAAATACCTGGCGACTGATGGGATAGCGCCCGGCCCGCACCGCCGCCACATCCGTGGGGGAAATGCCGTCAATGGGGACAATGCGAATGGTCTGCTGATTGGCCGCCTGGGCAACGGTGGTATAGCTAATGCCATCGGTTCCTAGGGCTCGCAAAATCGGGGTGGTGACATCCTGGGGAAAGGTGGTGAAATTGCTACTGTCAGGGGCGAAGTCTTGCCCCAGCAAGACAAGGCTTTTGAACAAATCATGGGTACCACTGTCCCGGGAGCGGTTGATCACCTTGATCGGCACATTGGGGCCACCCACCTGCGACCAGTTGGTGATCCGCCCCTGGAAGATCCCTGCCAATTCAGCCATGGTCAGCCCCCCTTTGAAGGGATTGTTGATCCCTACCACCACCGCCAAAGCATCCCGTGCCACCGGGATCGCCCGGATCCCGGCTTGAATTTCTTGGGTATTGAGGGGTCGGGAGGTGGCAGCAATGTGAACGCTACCATCCAACAAGCCCTGCAAACCCCGGTTCGACCCCCGCGGCTTCCCATCCGGGATCCCGTAGGTAGCGGGGAGATTGGGGAACTGCTGGTTGTAGAGGGCGCGTACCCCTTGGACAAACTTCACCATGGTGACGCTGCCATCGAGTTGCAGCACCGCCGGATTAGGAGCTGTGAACTCAATATCTGCGGGGATGAGTGCTGTGGGGGGCGCCGCTGGGGCACCGGGGTTATTGATCCCTGGGGCAGGAGCCACAGCAATAGGGGCAGGGGGCTGTTGCAGGCTATCCACAACAGGGGCTTGAGCCTGGGATCCCAATCCGGGGATCCAGCCTTGCCGGTAAGCATAGTAGCCCCCTCCCCCTAGCCCAGCGAGGAGGAGAATGTACACGATTGGCGGCGGCCCACCACTAGCCATACAATCCGTTGAACATCCACGCCTCTAGGGTAGCACCGCCTTTCTTGAGCGCCAGGTTTTCTAGACAACACTGAACCTCAATTGAACAAAATTAGCACCTACCCTTCCCCAAGGGGTGAGCAGGTGGGGGAGAGGGCGGGGTAGTGAACGAAGTTGCCAATCCGTCTGGGGTACTGCTGGGTATAGCTGCTTTAGGTGGTCTAGCAAAGGGTGGGAGCCCTAGGGAGAAACACCCTGTCAATCTTCAGGGAGAGTCAAGTTTGGCCATAGGGGAAAGAATACAGCCAAGATTGTTAGCTATCTGTCCCTTCCGCGTTGCCCACCCATTCCTGCCAAAGCATTCCCTGGGGAGCAGTGAAGCTGCCGTGCTCCCTTGCCAAGTCCAAAACTGCCCCCAGATCTTCAGGGGGACTCAGGGGTGGAGGTGAGGACTGGGTCGGCCGGGGGATGGCCGTCGCTGCCCTCCTCAGCGGCCGCAGGCACGGCGGCAGACTCAGAGACAGTCATAGTTGGGGGGGTTTCCATCGCCTGCAGTTCCCGATTCATTTCTCGCTCGAAATCCCGGGAAGCCTGTTGCAAACTTTTGATAGTTTTGGCAAGGGTGCGACTGATTTCCGGCAATTTCCTCGGACCAAAAACCAAAAGGGCCACCGTCAAGATGACCAGCATTTCTGGTAGCCCAATGCCAAAAAAGTTCATTCCCCTTGCCTCTTCCTTGCTTCCTGAGCACAAGCCCCCAGCGGTTGCCGGAGGTACGAAGCCAACTCTACAAACCTAGGCTTTCCCAAGAAACTTGAACATCTTCCAAAATCAGAGAGCGGTTGTAAAGTTGCAAAATAATTAGTAAAAATACCAAAAACAAAGCCATAAATACGGCCATCAGGGGGGTCGTTCCCCAGCCGGGAGCAACTTTCCCGTATTCCGAGTTGAGGGGGCGCAGCACATCGCCTAAACGAGTCCGAATCGGCATATCACGTCTTCCTAAAGTGCAGATCAAAGGCCATCATCAATCAGTGTAGGGCAAAGTGTGTAGGGCAAAGTGGCTTGACATCGCTGAGCCCTCGCCAAGGGGACAGCTTGTGAACTATCATAAAGAAAATTCTCAGCAAAGTCATCTCCACCATGGAAGCAACTTCCCTAATTGTGGCAATCGCCGTGGCAACCATCTGCATCACGGCCTTTGCCATCTACACGGCTTTTGGCCCCCCTGCCAAAGACCTGGAGGATCCCTACGAACTGCACGAGGACTAGTTTGGCTGCTGTCGGCGAAACCATCCAACGCCCTTGGGGATCCCTGACGATTTTGGAGGAGGGGGAGCACTACCGGATTAAGCGGGTGGTGATTGAGCCGGGGCGGCAGATGACGTTGCATCAGCATTTTCACCGCAGTGAGCATTGGATTGTGGTCAGTGGCACCCTGTTGGTGATTTGTGAGGGGCAGCCCCTATTGGTGACGGCGGGGGCTTCTACCTATGTGCCCCCCTGTGCGCCCCATCGGCTGGTCAATCCGGGGATTTTGCCGGCGCAGATGGTGGAGGTGCAAAGCGGCAGCTATCTGGGAGAAGACGACATGAAGGTGCTGGATGTGGCTCCCTATGTGGTCAGCCACTGACGCAAAAATTGATCCAAAACCTGCTCCCAGGCCTGACTGGTATCCAGAGACAGGACGTAGGGCTGCTCTGGGGCTGTGAAGGGCTCCCAAGCTTGCTGCTGCAGCTCCATTAGCTCTACCCCAGCATCCGCCACATCCCCCTGCCGCTGCTGCAAACGTTGGTGAATTACCCCTTCAGGAGCATGGCAATAGATGATCTGGATCGGGATCCCGGCTTCTTGGGCGGCTTGGCGGGCTTGCTGGCGCAGGGAGTAGCGGTCATATTTGCCGTCTAGGATCACCGCATAGCCGGCTTGGGCAAGGGCGAGCCCCAGTTCTAGCAGTTGGCTGTAGGTTTTGGCGGTCATATCAGCACTGTAGAGGGACGCCGGGCCCCGCTCCAGCAGGGGCATACCGCCGAGATGTTTGCGCAGGGCATCGGAGCGAATGTGAATAGCCCCAAAGGGAGCCGGGTAGTGCTGAGCCAAATAGCGAGCCACCGTACTCTTGCCACTCCCCGATAACCCAGCCATCACTATCAGGGATCCCGCTTGGGGTTGGGTGTAGCTCCAGGCGAGGTGGTAGTAGGGGCGGGCCCGGGCGGCGGCGGCAGCTTTTTCGTCGGAGCTGGCGTGGGGGTCATCGAGGAGAAAGGAATTGACCTTGGCCCGCACATAGGCTTGGCGGATCAAATAGATTCGCAGCACCAGCACCCCTGCCCAATCCCCCGTCCATTCCAGATAGGTATTGAGATACAGATTGGCTAGATCTGGACGGTGACGCACCTGCAAATCCATCACCCCATAGGCAATGTCATACATAACATCGACAAAGCGAAATGGCTCATTAAACTCGATGCAGTCAAATAAATAAAATCGACCCTGCCAATAACAAATATTGCCTAGGTGTAAATCCCCGTGACATTCGCGGATCTTGCCCGTCACCATCCGTGCCTCCAACAGGGATCCCTGTTCAGTAAAAAACCGGTCTGTATAGGCTTGGGTGGCCTCAAAATACTCTTGAGTTTGGGCCCTGCCGATGAAGGTGCGGGTTTGGGCATAATTTTCATCAAAGGCTTGGCGCACCTGGGCTACCCGTCCAAAGCTGGTGACATAGTCGTTGGTGGGGGTGTGCAGGTGGTAGTCGGCAACATGGCGGCCGAGGCGTTGGATCAAATCGGGGGTGAGTTCCCCCCGTTCAAAGTAGCGGGTTAGCAGGGTTTCCTGGGGAAATTGCCGCATTTTCAGGGCATATTCCACCACAGTGCCGGAGCCTTGGAAGGCAAATTGGTCCCCCGTTTGGGTGATGGGCACGACCTCAAGATAGAGATCCGCTGCCCCCCGTTGATTGAGCCGTAGTTCTTCCTGGCAAAAATGCCTGCGCTTTTCCAGGGTCGTAAAATCCAGAAAGCCAAAGTCCATGGGTTTTTTAATTTTGTAGGCAAACTCCCCCGTCAAAAAAATCCAGGAAATATGGGTCTGGATCACCTGGATTGGCTCCTGCACCGGATGAGGGTAGATCTGAGGCTGTTGCAGGGCATGGATCAGGGCAGTCATGGCATCAGGCGGAATGGGGCCAGGAACAGGCAAGGGGATATTCTTCTAGCAAATAGCCAAGACAATCTTGGCGAATAATGCGGCTATTGAGGGTGAGCATCGCCGGCACCAGGGTCTGGCGGGTAAGTAAATAATCCCCATCGGTGTAAAAAAACCGCTCACTCACCTCCTGCCCCTGGGGATCCCGGACTTCCAGGTAGGCATGGGGGGTGCGGAGGCGGGCGATGGGGGTGTGGGGGGGGCATTCCTGAAAGTTGAGTTCATCGAGATCTTCCGGAAAAGCCAGGTCCATGACATCGACGGCGGCGGCGCCAAAGCCAAAGCTGAGGTGTTCAGGGATCTTGAGGGTGGCGATGGTGTGCAGCAGGTGCAGATCCTGGGCCGGCACGGGGCGGTTGGGGATGTGGTCCAGGTGTAGGCAATCTTGCAAATATTGATAGGCATGGTGGATGCCGTGGGGGTGGTCGGGTTTGCCGCATTCCAGGGTAACCGAGGGGGCCAGTTGGCTGAGGGCCATGGTTTGCACGCCGCTAGCTTCTGTGAAATAGAGGACCGTGCGCCCAAACAGGGTGGCAAGTTGTAGGGTTTGGGGATCGAGCTGGGCCACACAGGCATAGTGGGGATTACGGCCGGTGTTGTTGTGCACATCCACACAGGCAAATACCCCCTCCTGCTTGAGAATAGCGATCACGGCCGCCGCCAAGCGATGTTCCGGCTGATCCCCAGGCAGCCAAATGCGGTTGTAGTCCGGTTGATCCGGCAAGCGCCGCATCCCATAGCGCGCCGCCGCCACATTGCCGATCAACACCAACAAAGAACGGGGCAACTCCCGATCCTGGTAGGTCTGCAACAGCTTGCGCACCGCCAACCAACCCGTCACCTCGTTGCCGTGCAGCAACACCGACACAAACAAAGGTGGCTGCCGCCGCCCCGGCAAATGGATCAACGTCGGCCCCGGCAACACCTGATAAAGATCCCCAGCATCCAACGTCAGCAACTCCGGCGGATAATCCTGCCAAACCGTTAGCATGGCGGCTCCATCCCCCACGTATGCACCGGTGCCCCCGTTTCCTGCCAGCGCCAATACACCTCAGTCAACCGCCGCCGATCCCGACCGTGTTCCGCCACAAAGCGCCGTTGCCACACCGCCCCCGTCTGCCCGGAAGCCACCCGCTCAGCCATAATCCCTAAATAGGTGCGCCGGTCTTGGGGGTCAATCCCCAAACGCCCCAAGCCTGCCTCTGCCAACGGCAACAATTCCCGCAACAACAACTGATCCACAGGTAACGATTTGTTATCCAGCCATTCTATCCTGGTGGGGATCCCCTGTTGGGCTGCCCGGTAAAAATTCTGCCGGGCCTGCTCAAAGCCGATCAGCCGCTCCGGCTCCTCCGCCAGCTTCACCACCAACCCATAGAACAAAGCCGCATTCGCCATCATATCCGCCACCGTCGGGCCCGCCGGCAAAGGACGATGCTCCAAACGCAAATGGGGATCCCCGGCGGCATTCACCCCCACCAAAGGGCGATTCCACTGCCAGATGGTGCCATTGTGCAACCGCACATGGGGATAGGGATCCCGGCTTTGGCTCAGGTCCACCGGCAAAATCACCGGGTAAAGCTGCTGATTTCTCAGGAAATATTCCCCCACCGATTCCTGTAAATAGCCATGGCCAAAGGTGACTCGCGGTTGATAATGGCTAGTGGGAATCCTCACCCCATCAATGGACTGTTCAAAGACTGGGATACGGGTTTCTTGCCAGAGGTCATAGCCACAAAAATAGGGAGAATTGGCCGTAACTGCCACCATTATCCCACTGATCATCAGGGCTGCATTGTAAACCGGCACCATCTGCTCCGGTGGCACTTGCAAATGAATCTGAAAGGATGTTGTTGCCGCTTCCAACATCACATCGGGATGGGTAGTGCAAAAGTGCTCCTGCCCGCAAATATCCAGCTGGATAGGAATACCACCGCGCAAATTGAGCAGTTGTTCATTGAGGGCAAAATACCGCTGCAACGGCGAGATGTGCTCCAAGGTCAGCGCTTGCTTTTCCAGGGTGGGCAAAATCCCAATCATAATCAATCGGGATCCCAACTCTTGGGCTACTTTTTGGCAGTGATCCCAGGTGGTTTGCAGTTCTTGGTGGAGTTGCCGCAGCCCTAAACCCGTCAAAGGCTGGGGGGTGACATTCATTTCCACATTAAATTGGGCTAATTCCGGCACCACTTGGGGGTGATTGAGGCGCTGGAGATAGGCTTGATTGATGGCATCGGGACCGGCTTGGGCATTGATCAGACAGGTTTCCAGCTCCAGCCCGGCAGTAAACCCACCCCGACTCATGCCGGGAATAGCGGCAATCAGATCCAAGGTTTCTTGCCGCAGGGCCTGCTGAAAGCGCTGGAAATCCTGCGGCTGAAAGTGATGGGAGGCAATTTCCTGACCCATAGCCAATCCCGGCGATCGCTCGTTTTAGGTTAACCGATCTTCATTGTCCTTCACACCCCTGAGGATCCCCTTGCAGTTGTGCTATGGTCAGAGAGCTATCGGTTTTGATGGGGATCAGCCATCAAACGCAAGGGGGAAAGAGCAGTGTGAATCTGCCGCTGTCCCGCAGCTGTGACGAGAGGTTGTGCTCTCCCAGTCAGAATGCCCGCCGAAAGTTCAGCTCAACTGCAACCATCTGCGAGGTACGGATGATGTTTTGTACAGGTTTGTCTGCCTGGCTACGGTCAGCCTTAATTCGACAGCGGCATTGTCGAGGGCGTTGTTCAATCCGGCCCTGAAGAGACTTTTCCCTTGACGAGGGATGTCAAGGGATGGGTTGGCAAGATTTGAGTTGAGGTTAGCTACTTTTTGAGCTGGCCAGTTAGTTGTGTTGCTATCTGTTTTTCATAGGGTATTTATGGCAGTACAAACGGCTACCTTGGGTTACCCCCGCATCGGCAAGCATCGTGAACTCAAAAAAGCCTTGGAGGGATTTTGGCTGGGTCAACTCCATGCCCAAGCCCTGATCGAAACTCAATACACCATTGAGCAGGAAAACTGGCGGGCCCAGCAGCAGGCCGGTATTGATCACATTGGCATCGGTGAGAGCAGCCTCTACGACCATGTTTTGGATTGGGCCCTGCGCCTAGGACTGGTACCAGAGCGATTTTTAGCCCTCACGGGACTGAACCGCTACTTTGCCATGGCCCGGGGCCAAGACGGGATCCCGGCTTTAGAAATGACCAAGTGGTTTGACACCAATTACCACTATTTGGTGCCGGAGGTGGGTTCCTCCCTGCAGCCGGTGAATTTCGCCGACTTTTTGGAAACGGTCAGGCGATCGCAGTTGGTTTTGGCAGAACGGGCGACACCGATTCTGTTGGGACCGCTGACGTTGTTGCGGCTGAGCCGTTTGAGTCTGCCCTTGGCCGAGGTGCTGCCTGAAATCCAAAATCGCTATTTGATTTTACTGACGGCTCTGCAGGGGCTGGGGGTGAGGGAGGTGCAAGTTCATGAACCTGCCTTAGTTTTGGATTCTGCTCCAGGGGATCAAGAGCTTTATCAGAGTACTTACCAAAGTTTTGCCCAAGTGGGTTTACCGATTCAGCTTGTCACCTACTTTGATGATTTGGGAGCAGCCTATCCTTGGGTGGTGGAGCTGCCGGTGGCAGGGATTAGCTTGGACTTCACCCGTGGTTATAACCTAGATTTGCTGCAGCAGTATGGTTTTCCCCAGGATAAGATTTTGGGAGTGGGGATTGTTGATGCTCGTAATGTTTGGAAGCTGCGCCCTAATTTTGTGCAGCAGGTTTTAGAGCAAATTGGTCACATCACCACCGCCATTCGGATTCAACCCTCTGCCCCTTTGCAGTTTGTTCCCTACGATGTCCGCCAGGAAACAAAATTGCCCGATCCCCTCAGGAATGTCCTGAGTTTTGCTGAACAGAAGCTAGAGGAACTAGGGGTTTTAGCCCAAGCTTTAGGGGCAGGTCAACTGCCGCAGCAACTAGCTCAATGGCAGCAAGAATGGCAAACTTTTCAAGCTTTCAGTCCTGCTAATCCCTTGGTTCAGCAACGTTTGCAGCAGCTCAGCCCTGAGGATTTCCAGCGTCCTTTGCCCTATGAGGAACGGCAAAAGCTGCAGCCAGCCCTGCCGATTTTGCCCACCACCACCATCGGCTCTTTCCCCCAAACTGCTGCAGTGCGGCGGTTGCGGGTTCAACTCAAGCGGGGGGAAATTTCCCAGGCAGACTATGAAGCAGCCATCGATGCCGAGATTGCCAAATGTATTCAGATCCAGGAAGACCTTGGCTTGGATGTTCTGGTGCATGGGGAGTTTGAGCGCACGGATATGGTGGAGTTTTTTGGGCAGCAGTTGGCTGGATTTGCTTTTACGGAGCACGGTTGGGTGCAGAGTTATGGCAGTCGCTGTGTCCGCCCGCCGATTATTTATGGGGATATTGCCCGTCCACAACCCATGACCATTCGCGAGTTTAAGGTGGCCCAATCCCTCACCCCCAAAATGGTCAAGGGCATGTTGACTGGCCCAGTGACGATGTTGAATTGGTCCTTCCCCCGTCCGGATATTTCCCGTCGGCAACAGGCCATGCAAATCGCCCTGGCCTTGCGAGATGAGGTTGCCGATTTGCAGGCAGCCGGTGCCAAAATCATCCAAATTGATGAACCAGCCCTGCGGGAGGGGCTGCCCCTAAAACGGGATCGCTGGCAGGAATACTTAGATTGGGCGGTGGATGCGTTTCGCCTAGCAGCAGCTATAGCCCGACCAGAAACCCAGATCCATACCCACATGTGCTATTCCGAGTTTGGAGATATTATTGAGTCTATTGAACGTTTAGATGCGGATGTTCTTTCCATCGAAAATAGCCGCAGTAATAACAAAACCTTGTTGGAAATTATTGAGGCCGGCTATCACCATCAAGTGGGCAATGGCGTTTATGATGTCCACACGCCGGTTGTTCCCACCACAGCCCAAATCACTGAGCAGTTAAGAACAGGGATTGCCAATCTGCCGGTGCAGCAAATCTGGGTCAATCCCGATTGTGGACTGAAAACCCGCCGCTGGGAAGAGGTGATCCCAGCTCTGAAAAATATGGTGGCAGCAGCAAAAATCCTGCGGGAGGAAATCCATGCCCCTCAACCCTAATCTGGAACAGGCGGAACCCAAAAGTCAGGCGGATTGGCAGGCTACTTGGATCGCCAGCAATCTTGTTCCCCTAGGTTACAACGCTTGGCTGGGCTACACTCAGGGGGAGAGGGGGGTTGTGGTCTGCAGTACCACCGCCCCTCAGGTGAGCAGCAGTGGAGAAAGTTTTCCCGCCTATTATGTCCCCCGCTCCCGCTTGGCTGCTTTTTTGAATGCTTGGCTAGCAGCCCCAGATA
>JAUQVP010000027.1:0-30774 GCA_039794745.1 Thermostichales cyanobacterium HHBFW_bins_127
TTGTGCTCAACACCTTGCAGCAATCATAAGGAAAAGCACCGGCGAGCCCGGAAGCTCTTGTGCTGTCTGGGGTCAGGCTCCATTTTGCAGGAACCTCCCCACATTCTGCTCCAAAAACCCCAAATCCGCAAGATCTGCAGCCCCACCAAAACCCCAAACCCCCATCGGGCAAGGTTTTGCAGTTTTGCAGGCACCTCCAAACCAGCTCCATCCCCCCCAAACCCTCACCCCACAAGCCTTCCAGGGATCCCCAACCCAATGCCAGCCCCCACAGTCGCAGATCCCTGTTTTTCACAAGAAATAGCTGTCCTGCTACACTATGAGGACTGGACGTTCGTTGTCAGTGGTATGGACGACAAGTTGCTGTTGATGATCCCGGGTCCGACACCGGTGCCGGAGCGGGTGTTGCAGGCGATGGCTCGGGGACCGATGGAGCATCGCAGCAAGGAGTTCACCTCGATTTTGTTGGAGGTGACGGAGGGATTGCGTTGGCTGCACCAAACCCGTCAGGATGTCTATATTTTTTCTGCGAGCGGCACAGGGGCGATGGAGGCTGGCATTATCAATGTCCTCAGCCCTGGGGATCGGGTTTTGTGCGGCGTGAACGGCAAGTTTGGGGAGCGCTGGGCGGATCTGTCCGATACGTTTGGCTTGCAGTGCGAACGCATCGAAACCCCTTGGGGACAGCCCTATCCGGTGGAGGTTTTTGCCGAGAAATTGGCAGCGGATAAGGACAAAACCATTAAAGCCATTATCCTCACCCACAGTGAAACCTCCAGCGCTGTAGCCAATGATGTCCAGACGCTAAGCAAGCTGGCCCAGGAGCACGGGGAAGCCCTGGTGATCGTGGATGGGGTGACCAGTGTCGGCTGCATGAACCTGCCCATGGATGAATGGGGGGTCGATATTGTCGCCTCGGGATCCCAAAAGGGGTACATGATGCCGCCGGGGTTGGGGTTTGTGGCGGTGAGTGAGCGGGCCCAAGAAGCATGCAAACGTTCCCGGTTCCCTAAGTATTATTGGAGTTTTGCACAGGCTCGCAAGGATTTGGCTAAGGGCACGACCCCTTTTACGCCGTCGGTGAATCTCATCTATGGGCTGCGGGTGGCGCTGGAGATGATGCAAAAGGAAGGTTTGGAGGCGATTTTTGAGCGGCATCGGCGGCTGGGGGCAGCCACCCGGGCGGGGATCAAAGCCTTGAATCTGCAGCTTTTAGCCCCAGAAACCTCTGCCAGTGAGGCGGTAACAGCGGTTCTAGCTCCCGAGGGCATGGATGCGGACAAAATCCGCAGCATCCTCAAAAAGCAGTTCGATATTGCCACCGCCGCAGGACAAGATCACCTCAAGGGCAAAATCTTTCGCATTGGGCACTTAGGCTTTGTCAGTGGCCGGGATATTCTCATGACCTTGGCCTGTTTGGAGGTAGCTTTGCAGCAACTGGGCTACACCAACTTCACCCCCGGCGCCAGCACAGAAGCAGCCCGCCCATTCCTCAGCTAGTACCCTCCCCAAGCTAAGATCACGGCGGTGCGTTCGGGATCCCGTGTGTTTCAGATTCGTTCCCCCTATCAGCCGACTGGGGATCAGCCCCAAGCCATTGCTCAGTTGGTGGCTTCCTTGCAGGCGGGCAATCGCTATCAGACCCTGCTAGGGGCTACGGGCACGGGTAAAACTTTTACCATGGCCCATGTGATTGCCCAGGTGAATAAGCCAACGTTGGTGATGGCTCCTAATAAGACTTTGGCAGCTCAATTATGTAATGAGTTACGGGAGTTATTTCCTGAAAATGCCGTTGAATATTTCATCAGTTATTACGATTATTACCAGCCGGAAGCCTATGTCCCCAAAACCGATACTTATATTGCTAAGTCAGCCTCGATTAATGATGAAATTGATATGCTGCGCCACTCCGCTACTCGCTCTCTGTTTGAGCGGCGAGATGTAATTGTGGTGGCTTCGGTCAGTTGCATTTATGGCCTGGGAATGCCGGAGGAATACCTGAAGGCTTCCATCCCCTTTCAGGTAGGACAAACCCTCAATCAGCGGGAAGTTTTACGGCAATTGGCCAGTGTCCAGTATGAACGTAATGACCTAGAACTGCTCCGCGGCCGTTTTCGCCTCAAGGGAGATGTCCTTGAGATTGTGCCAGCCTATGAAGATCGGGTGATTCGAGTTGAGTTTTTCGGCGATGAAATTGATGCCATTCGCCTCCTCGATCCCGTCACCGGCGAGATCCTGCAAAGCTTGGGATCTTTGAGATTATATCCGGCTCGTCACTTTGTTACGCCGGAGGAACATCTGCAAAAAGCTATTGCTGCTATTCAAGCAGAGTTGGAGGAACGGGTGGAAGAACTGCAACGGGAAGGAAAACTCTTGGAGGCGCAGCGGCTAGAACAACGCACTAAATACGATCTGGAAATGCTGCGGGAAGTGGGATATTGCAATGGCATTGAAAATTACTCTCGCCACCTCACCGGTCGCCAACCTGGGGATCCCCCTTCTTGTTTGGTGGATTATTTTCCAGCGGGGGATTGGTTGTTGGTGGTGGATGAGTCCCATGTGGCGGTGCCGCAAATCCAGGGGATGTACAATGGGGATCGCTCCCGCAAACAGGTGTTGGTGGATCATGGTTTTCGTTTGCCAAGTGCTATGGATAATCGTCCTTTGAAGGCGGAGGAGTTTTGGCAAAAGGTGGACCAAGTTGTTTTTGTTTCGGCAACCCCTGGTACCTGGGAATTGGAGCAGTCGGGGGCAGAGTTTAACATCCGCTGGGAAAGGGATCCCGGGAAGAAGAAGGCTCAAGAAGTGAAGGTTTATGTTTCGGGAACTGGCAGGGTGGTGGAGCAGGTGATTCGCCCAACGGGGGTGGTGGATCCGGAGGTTTTTGTGCGTCCAACTCGCGGGCAGGTGGATGATCTGTTGGCAGAAATTGATGAGCGTTTGCAGCGTTCTAAAACCGGGCCGGCAGAACGGGTGATCATTACAACCCTGACTAAAAAAATGGCTGAGGATCTGACGGAATATTTGCAGGAGCGGGGGATCCGGGTGCGTTATTTGCATTCGGAGATCACCTCCATTGAGCGGATTGAGATTTTGCAGGATTTTCGGGAGGGGGCTTTTGATGTTTTGGTGGGGGTGAATCTACTGCGGGAAGGGCTAGATTTGCCAGAGGTGTCTTTGGTGGCCATTTTGGATGCGGATAAGGAAGGTTTTTTGCGGGCGGATCGCTCTCTGATTCAGATTATTGGGCGGGCAGCCCGTAATGTCCGCGGCCAAGTGATTATGTATGCGGATACAATAACTGGAAGTATGGAGCGGGCTATTGCCGAAACCCAGCGCCGCCGCCAAATCCAGCTTGCCTATAATCAACGCTATGGGATCGTGCCCAAGCCCATTGTCAAAAAAGCTAATAATGCTATCCTTTCATTTTTATCTATTTCACGTAAACTCAGTCAACAAGATGTGGAAAAATTGTTCCTGAATAGCGAAGAGATCCCCCTAGATACGATTCCAGAACTCATCCAAGATCTAGAACTGAAAATGAAGGAAGCTGCCCGGAAACTGGAATACGAAACCGCCGCCGACCTGCGAGATAAAATCAAAAAACTGCGACAGCGACTACTGGGATCCCATTAGCTTATCTCAGCTCTCACAGTCCTTTCCATTCAGGCTGCAACAGATCCCTCACTCCCTTCGCGCAGGGTGGCACCAGAACCTCTCTGGCAAAGCGGGAGAGGGGAGTCAAGGAGCGTTAGCTCTGCAAACACTGCCACACCCGCTCCGGCGTAGCCCGACTAACAATCTGCCGGGATCCCAAAGCTACGTTCGGGCCGGCTTTGCAGTTTTTCAAACAGCCGCTGGGCACTACCTCCACGCCGGCGGGACAGGACTGACTCAAGGCCGCCAAAAGATCGAGGGATCCCTGTTTGCGGCAGGACCCTTTGGTGCAAATCTGAATGATCTGGGCGGGCTGGGGCTGGGCAGGGGGCTGATCCGCTTGCAGCAGCATTAAATCGGTGGCTTTGTAGCGAATAATTTTCTCTTGACCTTCTAGTTTGATTTCCTGTTGCCCACCTAGGTGAATCCATTGCCCTACCTGCACCTGCAACAACAGCGGCCGCAAATGCTTGGCCAATTTCACCCGCACCCGGGATCCCTGATGCCCAATCTGCAGATATTTGGGTAACTCCACCCCCTGAACCTGCCCGGTAATGGCAAAGGATGTCACCAGTTTCATGGCTCAACTTGAGAACAATCCTCATTAAGCTAGCATAGATTGCTCTCGGGATCCCTGCAGGGCTTGTAGGGCTGGGGTGAGGTGGACGGGGTAGGGCTGGGGAGTTTGCAAGTGGCGCACGGCAGCGGGTAGGGCCTGCACCTGTTGTCGGGTGCGGGCAGCGGTTTGTTCTAGGGTGGGCAAGGGGGCGAGCAGTTGTCCCTGCTTCAGAATGAGTTGCAAAAGGGGGGTTTGGTTATCCTGGGGGGTCTCGCCGGCAAGACCGAGGGCATCCCCATCGGGGCCGCGAAAAATCTGCTTG
Source organism: Thermostichales cyanobacterium HHBFW_bins_127 (assembly GCA_039794745.1). Taxonomy (GTDB): domain Bacteria; phylum Cyanobacteriota; class Cyanobacteriia; order Thermostichales; family Thermostichaceae; genus JAUQVP01. The sequence goes on from JAUQVP010000027.1 coordinate 4,539, forward strand.
CGTCCAGGGAGCGTGGCTTTAGCCACCGAAGCCTTGGCCACCGGGATCCCTTTGATTTCCACCAGCTTGTAGACACCGTTGATGCCTTCCCCTGTGACCAGACGGGTGCCCACCCCAAAACCGGCAATGGGGGCTTGGGACTGCTGCAAACGCTCAATTTCGTACTCATCCAAATCCCCACTGACAAAAATCGGGGATCCCTGGGGCAGGATGGCGTGGACTTGCCGGGCCAGGTCGCCGAGGTTACCGGAATCAATGCGCACCCCCCCCAATTCGCCGCTTCTGGCCATGAGGGCGGCGGCGGTGCGGGCTCCCTGCAAACAGTCGTAGGTATCAATCAACAGGGCTGACTGGGGAAAATAGCGGCGGAAGGATTCAAAGGCCTGGGGTTCATCCCCCAACAGGGTGGCCATGGCCATCACAAAGGCATGGGCCATGGTGCCGGCGGGTTTACGTCCCAATTTCAGGGCGGCCAGCACATTGGAGGTGGCATCAAAACCGGCCCCCAAGGCAGCCCGGGCAGCCCATAGCCCCCCCTGGGGACTAAAGGCGCGGCGGGTACCAAACTCCAACAGGGTCACCTGATCCCCGGCCGCATCCCGCATCCGCGCCGCTTTGGTGGCAATCAAACTCTGGTAGTTGATCGTCGTCAGGATATAGGTTTCCACCAACTGGGCCAACCACAGGGGGGCTTCCACCCGCAGAATCGGCTCCTGGGGAAAAAACACCGTCCCCTCCGGCAGCGCCCACACATCCCCCTCAAAACGAGCCTCCGCCAGCACCTGCCAAAACCGCGCCGGTGCCTCCCGAAAGATCCCTGTTTCCCGCAAGGCCTGCAGATGTTCTTCCCGAAACTGCAAGCTCTGTAAATACTCCACCACCTGCGGCAAACCCATCGCCACCCCATAGCCATAGCCGGCCGGCAAGCGCCGCACAAACACCTCAAAGGCAGCTGGGGTCCTCTCCACCCCCTCCCCAACGTAGCCCGCCGCCATCGTCAATTGATACAGATCCGTCAACAACACACTGTCCTGGGGGGACAAGAAAAAATCACCGGCAAGCATGGGGATCCCCAATCGCTGTGATGAGTTTATTATCGGCTACTGACCCACCTGAGCCAGCAAGGAATCCACAAAAGCCAGAGCCAAAGCCGCCGCATCCCCCCCCGCCAACTGGGCCAATTCCTGCCGCCGCTGGGATCCCTCAAGCACCTGCACCTGCACATAGGTTTGTCCATCACGGACGACTTTTTCCACCCGCCAATGGTGCTGGGCGACGGCAGCGATCAGGGGTTGATGGGTGACCACCAGGACTTGCCGTTGTTGGGCGACATGGTGCAGGGTATTGGCGATGGCTTGGGCCACTTTCCCGGAAACCCCCGTGTCAATTTCATCGAAGACCAAAGTAGGCACGGGATCCACCTGGCTAAACACCAGCTTCAGGGCCAACAAAATCCGGCTCATCTCCCCCCCCGAGGCAATGGCAGCCAAAGGCTGCAACGGCTGTCCCGGATTGGGACTGAGCCAATAGCTGATCTGATCTGTCCCCTCGGGGCCAAGGGATCCCGGCTGGAGGCGCACTTGAAACTGGACGTTAGCCATGCCTAGGGGCTGCAGGGCTTGAATCAGGGCTGTTTCCAGGCGTTGAGCGGCCTGCTGCCGCCGTTGGCTCAGGATTTGGCAGTGGTGGGTCAGGGCTTGTGCTGCTGCCGCCAGTTCCACCCCTAAGCGCTCTAGGGATCCCGAATCGGTTTCCAGGGCGGCGAGTTCCTGGTTGACTTGCTCGGCGTGCTGAAGGACATCGGCCAGGGTGGGGCCATATTTGCGGCAGAGTTGTTTGAGGCTATGGATGCGCCGTTCGATTTTGTCCAGGCGCTGGGGGTCAGCTTCCAGGGTTTCTAAGTAGTCTTGCAGTTGGCGGCTGGATTCTTCCACTTGGATCAGGGCAGATTGGATCATTTCCAGGATGGGGGCGACTGCTGGGTCGCATTCATTCATGGTCAGCAGCCGTTTTTCCACCTGGGCCAGCAACTCACTTACCGAGGGGATTTCCCCTTCCCCTTGATCGAGGGTTGTCAAGATGGCCAGGCTATGCTGCTGCAGGTCCACCACATGGGAGAGGCGCTCCCGCTCCCGCAGCAACCGATCCAACTCCTGGGGATCGTGGAGGCGGGCTTGGTTGAGTTCTTGGGCTTGAAACTGGATCAGATCTTGGCGTTGCCGCCGTTCCTGCTGGGCGCGCTGCTGTTGTTCATAGGCTTGTTGGCACTGCCACCAGCGCTGATAGGCCAACTGCACCTGTTGCCGGGCAGCCAGCAGCTCCTGACCGCCAAAACTGTCCAGCCAGCGCCGCTGGGTCGTCCCATCCTGCAACTGCCACGTCTGTCCCTGCACGGTCATCTCCAGCAGCAATCGCCGCAACGACTGCATCTGCTGCTTGCTCACCACCACCCCATTGACCCGGCAGCGGCTCTGCTTGGGGGTGATTTCCCGGCTACAGATCACCTCCCCCTCCCAAGCCTCAATCTCCGCCGCCGCCAACCACCCCTGCACCGCCTGGGAAGCCAGAAACGTTGCCTCCAACACCGCCTTTGGGGATCCCGGTCGGATCAGGTGTTTCCCGGCTTCTCCTCCCAGGACACAGTCAATGGCATCGAGCACAATGGATTTACCGGCTCCGGTTTCTCCGGTCAGCACCGTCAGTCCGGGTCCTAGTTCCAGATCCAGGTGAGCTACCAGGATGAAATTTTCCAAACGCAGGCGCTGCAACATAAAAGTGGCTAGGCATACTCCCCTATCTTAGAAGACAGCCACCGATGCCCTCTGCAGGAAAGTGCCGATGCGGGCAATGGCCCGTTCCAAAGTGGGGGGATCTTCCACCAGGGCGAGGCGCACATAGCCTTCCCCCTGGGAGCCGAATCCCGACCCTGGTGCCAGAGCCACCCCCGTCTGCCGCACCAACTCCAGGCAAAAGTCCATACTGCTCCAGCCCACCGCCGGCAAGGGCATCCACAAATACATCGTCGCCTTGGGGGTGGGCACCGACCAACCAATCCGCTGCAGCGCCGCCACCGCCACATCCCGCCGCTCTCGGTACACCTGCAACGACCGTTGGGGAAACTCCCACTCCTGTTCTAAAGCCACCATTGCCCCCCGCAAAATCCCCTGGTACTGATTGAAATCAATGGCCGCTTTCACCTGGCGCAGGGCTTGGATCAGCTCAGCATTGCCGATGGCATAGCCCACCCGAAACCCACCCATATGAAAAGACTTGGACAAACTAAAAAACTCCAGGCTCAGTTGTTTATCCACATCCGCCTGGAGCACCGAAGGGGGCAATTCCCCATCAAACACCCAGTCCACATAGGGAAAATCATGCACCAGCACCAAATCATACTCCCGGCAAAACGCCACCGCCTCCCGCCAAAACCCCAAAGATGCCGTCGCCGTCGTGGGATTATGGGGATAGCTCAGCACCAACAGACGGCTAGCCCGGGCCACCGCCGCCGGCACCTCGGCCAAATCCGGCAAAAACCCCCGCTCCCGACGCAAGGGCAAAAAATAAGGGATCCCCCCCGCTAGGGCCACCCCCCCCAGATGGGAAGGATAGCCGGGGTCGGCCAACAGGGCGTAATCCCCGGGATTGAGCACAGCCAAGGGCAAATGCCCTGTCCCCTCCTGGGAGCCAATCAACGGCAAGACCTCCCTTTCCGGATCAATCGCCAAACCAAACTTGCGCTCATACCAACGGGCCGCTGCTTGACGAAAGGGAGCCGTACTGGCAAACAAATTGTAGCCATAGGTAGCGGGATCCCGGAGGGCCTCCTGGATAGCGGCCAGGACCCGCGGGGGCGGAGCTAGATCCGACGATCCCAGGGACAGATCGATCACCTCCAGGCCGGCGTGGCGGGCTTGGGACTTAGCGGTGTCCATGGCGGCAAACACATTAGTGCCCAGGTGAGCCAGTCGTTCTGCCCATTGTCGTGCCATGGTTTTCTCCTTTATGCTGCTTTAGTTTAGTGGCTGATTCCTGCATGGATCCCCAGGTTATCCAGTCTCATTTTGCCGCCGCTGCCCCTGGCTACGATCGCTGGCGCCAGCGCAATCCGTTTTACCATCAGGATTTGATCAAGTTATGTCGGTTTTACATCCCTCCGGGTTTGCGGGTTTTGGAGATTGGCGCGGCGACGGGACATTTGCTAGCCGCCCTAGAACCCAGTTTAGGAGTGGGGATTGACTGGGCAGAACCGATGGTAACCCTGGCCGGCAAACATTATCCCCAGTATCACTTTTATTGTTTAGATGCCACCACCTGCTCCCCACTAGATTTGCCGGCGGATCAGCGGCAATTCGATGTTATTGTTTTGGCGGATGTCTTGGGTTATATCACGGATATTCAGCAATTGTTGAGCAATTTACAGGCGTTTTGTCAGGATCACACCCGGCTTTTATTCACCTTTCACAATTTTCTCTGGGAACCCTTGCTCCATTTGGCAGAACGGATCGGGCAGCGCCGCCCCCAGCCCCCGCAAAATTGGCTCTCCATGCAAGATACCCTTAATCTTTTGCAGATCACAGGCTATATTCCTGTCCACCGAGGACAACGTTTTCTAGCCCCCAAACGCATCCCCATCCTCTCAGAAATACTCAATCGTTGGATTGCTCCCTTACCGCTGATCAATCATCTTTGCCTCACCCAATATATCCTCGCCCGCAAAACCCCTACCCCACGGGATCCCGCCAGTTTGAGCTGTTCGATTGTGGTGCCGGCCCGTAACGAAGCCGGCAACATTGCTCCTTTAGTGGCGCGCTGTCCGATGTTGGGTTGCCGAACCGAGTTGATTTTTGTCGAGGGGCATTCTCGGGATCGCACCTGGGAAACCATCCAAGCTATTAAAAATAAAACCCCTCAGTCAGAACGATTTCAGATCCTGACAATGCAACAAAAAGGCATTGGCAAAGGGGATGCGGTGCGCTTAGGATTTGCCGAGGCAACCGGGGATGTATTGATGATTTTGGATGCTGATTTGACCGTACAGCCAGAAGACTTAGTTCATTTTTGGGACGTCATCGTGAGCGGCCGGGGGGAGTTTATCAACGGATCCCGATTGGTCTATCCCCATTCTCAAGTAGCAATGCCATTTATCAATCGCTTAGCCAACAAGTTTTTTGCCTTTTTGTTTTCTTATTTGCTCGGTCGCCCCATCAAAGATACCCTCTGTGGCACCAAGGTGTTATGGAAGCGAGATTACGAAAGGATTGCCGCCGGGCGTGCTTACTTTGGGGATTTTGATCCCTTTGGGGATTTTGACCTCTTGTTTGGGGCAGCTCGCCTGGGCTTACATATTGTGGATCTGCCGGTGCGCTACCAACCTCGCCAGTATGGCCGCTCCAATATCGCCCATGTCAAAGAAGGCTTGATCCTGCTGAAAATGTGCTGGTTTGCCGCCCAAAAACTCAAGTTTTACTAGCCCCTTAACTTTCCAAGGTCTGCCTCAGTTCTGCCAAGAGATTCTCGCAGCCATCCCACAGCATCTTCACCACCTCATGAAAGATCGCTTCCCCACCATAATAGGGATCGGGCACATCCCGATTGTGCCAACGGGGATCCCGGCAGTACTTGCCCATCAGATGGACTTTGCTGTGGTAGAGACCTTTGGGATCGAGGGCACAAATATCCTCAAAATTGTCCCGATCCATAGCTAGAATCAAATCAAATTGAGCCAGATCCGCCGCACGAATTTGCCGTGCCCTTCCCTGCACCGGGATCCCGTAGCTGGCTAGGACTTTTTGCATGCGGCGGTCGGGGGGTTCGCCGGGGTGGTAGTTGGAGGTGCCGGCGGAGTCGCAGAGGATCTGCTGTGCGAGGCCAGCTTGGCTGACGAGATGGCGCATGATATTTTCGGCCGCCGGGGAGCGACAGATGTTGCCCAAACAGACAAACAGCAGGCGAGTGGTCATGGGGAGGGTTCCGTCCAAGGGGAAGGCTGGGAACGACTGGGAACGGGGATCTGGGGCGCCACAAACAGACTGCTGACCGCCAACATTGCCAAAATCAGCCCCCAAAAGTGGGTCCGGGATCCCATGCTCGTGCCATTGACGCCATTCTTAGCCTAGTGCCCGTTGGGGAGTCTGACAATCCCAGAAAGAGTGGTGTAGAGTGTAGAAAATTTCGTATCAGGTCTTCACAAGCGGTTACCTTGGGAGTGACAAAGGATGGCGAAACCCCCTCTAACTGCTCGGCAACATCAGATCCTCTGGGCGACGGTGCGCAGCTACATTGAGACCGCTGAGCCGGTGGGGTCAAAGGCTTTGGCGGAGAATTACAACTTGGGGGTGAGTTCAGCTACCATTCGCAATATTTTAGCCACCCTGGAGCAGCATGGGTTTTTGTTTCAGCCCCACACCTCCGCTGGGCGGATCCCGTCGGATTTGGGCTATCGGGTTTATGTGGATGATTTGTTGGCTCAGGGGGAGATTGAGCCACGGCCAGTGCCAATTTTGGAGGAGCAGCCGTCCTGGAACTTGGATAGTTTATTGCGCAAAGCAGCCCAGTTGTTGGCGGGTTTGAGTGGTTGTTTGGCGGTGGTGACAGCTCCCCAGGCAGCCATGGTGGCGATTCGACATCTGCAGTTGCTGGAAGTGGCTGCCCACCGGATTATGGTGGTGGTGGTGACGGATTCCTACCAGACCTATTCCATTTTGGTGGATGTGCCCCAGGAGGAAAACTGGGCCAGGGATTTGCCGGTGCTGAGCAATTTCCTCAACTATAAGCTGCGGGGCAAAACCTTTGCCGACCTGCAAGACCTGGGTTGGCTCCAGCTTGACCAAGAGTTTCGCTCCTATGCTTCTTGGCTGGCGGACCTGCTGGCGATGCTGGCCCAGCGCTATCTCAAGCCCCGCCTCGGACAAGTCTACACCGCCGGCATGACGGAACTGACCCGGCAGCCGGAGTTTGCCCAGGTCCAGCAATTGCAAGCCATCCTCCACCTGCTGGAAGAAACCCCCGAAGCCCTCGGCACTGTCCTGGATCCCCAGCCGGAGTTGGTCGTCTACATCGGCACGGAAAATCCCCTCGAACCCATGCGCCACTGCACCCTGATCACCGCCAGCTACACCCAGGGATCCCAACCGTTGGGCAGTGTGGCCGTGCTGGGGCCGACCCGCATGGTCTATGAGCAGGCCCTTTCCTCGGTGCAAGCCACCACCCACTACCTTTCTCAGACCCTATCCCGCTGTGCCTGACAGGTGGGACAAAAATGGGCGGAACGACCGCCAATCTTGATCCGGACAATCCCTGTACCACAGACCCGACAGGGATCCCCGGCCCGGTCATAGACCCAGGCTTGTCCCTGGTAATTGCCGTTAACCCCCTGCAGATCCCGGTAGTTGCTAAAGGTCGTCCCGCGCTCGCGGATGCCAGCCCTGAGCACCTCCCCAATCACCCGATGCAAGGTTTCTAGCTCCCCTAAGCTCAGGTGCAGAGCCGGAGTCAGGGGATGAATCCCACTCAAAAATAAAGACTCATCCGCATAGATGTTGCCGATCCCGGCCACCAAGGTTTGATCCAAGAGGGCCGACTTAATCGGGCGCCGGGATCCCTGCAGGCGTTTCTGGAGGTAGGCAGGGGAGAACTGGGGGTCAAAAGGCTCTGGTCCCAAGCTTCCCAACCCTGAAATGACCTGTTCCGGCTGCTGCCCCCCAGGCACCCACCACACCTGTCCGAAGGTGCGCTGATCCACAAACCGGCATTCCCCCCCCTCGCACAGCCAGCGGAGGCGGGTGTGGGCGGATAGGGGCTCATCTGCCACCAGCCACAGCAATTGCCCCGTCATGCGCAAATGCACCCCCAGACAACTGCCGTCATCTAGGGATGCCAACAGATACTTGCCCCGGCGGCGCCAAAGACAAAACCGCCGACCCACCAACCCCCGGACAAAACCCCCAGGGTCGGGGTAGGCCACCGTTTGGGGACGAAGGATCAGCACCGAACGGATCTGCTGACCTGGCAAAACTTGATTTAGGTCACGGCAGACCGTTTCGACCTCCGGCAGTTCTGGCACCGAGATTACTTAGCTGCCTTTTTGGGGGGTTCGATTTCTTCCACCTCATCCATGCGGAAATTATTGGTATTGATGTTGTAGTAATTAATCTTGTCAAACCGCACCGTCACCGGGTAAAGAATATCGGGGACAATAGCTGCCACCGTCCCCACATCCTGATACCAGTAGGATTCCTTGCGCAAAATCCGCACCTTAGAACCGCGTTGTACCATGGTGTTATCCTCAAGAACTTTATTAAAAAATAAAAAATTAATCCTAGGGGTCGTAGGTTTTCTTGGTGGTGAACTTAACTGTGATGGGCTCAGGGTTGGCGCCGATGTTGCGATCCACCTTATTGACAGGTTCCCGGCCAGCATTGGCTTTCTCCGAAGGTACCCCATCCTTGGGATAGATCAACACCGGATCTGCCCCCGGCAACACCCGATAGATCTTGCAGTCCCGGATCTTAAAATTGCTGGACAACTGGGTCGCCAGCGCCAAACACTGCTCTTTGCGGGCCAAGGTCAGCACATTTGTCCCCGCAACCATGGTTGCAGCCCCACCGGTGGGCATCTCGAACACTTGCCCTTCCTTACCCGTCCAGGTAATCAAATACTTCTCCTCCACCTCTGCTTTCCTGAGCAAACCGCCGGTGGATCCCCCAAAAATCGGGGTGGCGGCGCCCAAACGGGGATCCCCTTCCTTCAGTTGCACCATAATTCGTTATCTCCCGATGATGGTGTTGCTAGTAAGGCATCCTACCATCGGGGTTTTGTTGCCTTGGCAGGGGGGTGAAGAACTGTAATCTTTCTTCAGCAAGCCCAGGGAAATTGCGTTTGCGGTCATCGGAGCCGGCCCATTCCTCCGCCATACTAAAAAGCAGGTGGGGGTGATGAGGATGGAACGACAACGACCACAGCGGCGACCGCTCCCTCGGCGGCTATGGCTTTTGCCCTTATTGAGTTTCCTTGCCGGGGGGCTGCTAGGCAGCAGCGGCCTGTGGCGCCCTGCCACCCCTGCCCAAGTGTCCCAAGCGGTCGCCCTAGAACCCCCACCTCGCTTCACCCCCCAAGGCTGGCCCATCCTAGATCCCCTCCCCACCCCCCAGGAGATCTGGGAATGCGAAGTTGCCATCATCGGCGGCACCTTGGGGGGGATTGCAGCGGCAGCCCATGCCATGCAGGGGGGATCCCAAACTTGTCTAATTGAACTGACCCCTTGGTTGGGGGGCCAGATTAGCAGTCAGGGGGTTTCGGCGCTAGATGAATCCCTGGTGATGCGGCAGCACCGCCGCTACGCCCCCAGTTGGGCCCAGTTTAAGCGTCTGATTGAACAACAGCCAGTGCACCTGCCCCCCTGGACAGGGGTCAAGGGATCCCGATTGGTTTGGCAGTTGAACAGTTGTTGGGTGGGTTTTTTGTGTTTTCCGCCGGATGTGGGGGCACGGGCGGCGGAGCAGCTTTTGCAGCAGCGTTTGCCCCAGGCTCCCGGCAGTCGCTGGAGTACGGGGACCGCCTTTAAGGGGGCAGAATTTGATCCCAGTGGGCGGCTGATCACGGCGATCTACGCTGTGCAGCGCCTGCCCAAAGACCCCAGCTATGCACCTTTGGGGCGCTTTTCCAGGGAATTTGCCGCTTGGTACCGCTGGAGCGAAGATGAAACTTTCCGGAAAATCCCCATCCGCCTGCAAGCCCCCCCCGGCAAAACCATGCTGGTCATTGATGCCACCGATACGGGCGAACTGGTGGGCTGGGCCGGGATCCCCCATCGTTTGGGCACGGAGAGCCGGCAGACCTCTGGGGAACCCCATGGGGCTCCCTTTGACAATCCCGAATGCACCCAGGCCTTCACCTACCCCTTTGTGTTGGCCATCAAGGATGATCAGGGGCGGTCTTTGGCTGCTTTGGCGGATTTGCAAACGGGCTATAGCAAAGCTGAGCACCGCCGCGCCTTCGATATGGAGGGCTTTCCCATGTTTAGTGGGCAGAGTTTCTTCCACTATCGCCGCATGGTCAGCCTCACCCGCAATGACCCCTTCACCGGCACCCCAGCTCGGGGGGATATGACCCTGGTGAACTGGAACCGGGGTAACGACTGGGGGATCATGAATCCGCCCCTGCTGATGACCCTGGAGCAACTGGAATCTGCCGGTCAGCAGCAGAACTGGCAGGGGGGGATGCACTTTAATGCCCTCAAGGATGGGGAGAACCATGCCCTGTTATTTGCGGAGTGGCTGATGCAGACCCAGGCTCGCCCTGGATTTCCCCTGGCCTTGATCACGGGTCCAGAGGGGCCCATGGGCACCCACAGTGGCTTGAGTATGGTGCCCTACATCCGGGAGGGGCGGCGGATTTTGGGGCGGGCTGCCTACGGAGAGACGGCCTTTCAGATCCGCGAACAAGACATCCGCCGGGACAAAGCTGGGGGGCGGGACTTTCGGGCCACCGCCGTTGGGGTGACCCACTACGCCATTGATATCCACGGCTGCCGCTACCGCAACTGGGAACCTTCGGGTTCGGCCAATTCCGCTCCCAAAAGTGAACTGTATGTGGATCCCATCTACATTCCCCTGGAGGCGTTGATCCCACAGCGGCTGGATAACCTCCTGATCGGTGGTAAGGGGATTGCGGTTACGAGTATTGTCAATGCGGCCACCCGTGTCCACCACGGGGAGTGGACCATCGGCTCGGCGGCGGGAGCGGTGGCTGCCTGGTTGCGCCAACGGCCCAATCTTACCCCTGCCGAGATTGTGCCCGGGGGGCATATGGCTGCCCTGCAACGGTACCTGGTTGCTCAGGGATTACGGCTAGAGTGGTAGGGGCTTTCCTCCCCAGTTCCCAAACAACGTTATAGTGGCAGTACCCTTGTGGGATGATTGCCGGTGCTGACGAGACTTGCCTGATCATGAGTCGTTCCTCCCGTTCCAGGACCCTTGCCGGGCAGATTATTCCAACGGCCCTGCACGAGGAAATGCAGCGCTCCTACCTGGAATATGCCATGAGCGTGATTGTGGGGCGGGCGTTGCCGGATGTGCGGGATGGCCTCAAGCCGGTGCACCGGCGGATTATCTTTGCCATGCATGAGCTGGGGCTGACACCGGATCGACCCTTTCGCAAGTGCGCCCGGGTGGTGGGGGATGTTCTGGGGAAATACCATCCCCACGGGGATCAGGCGGTGTATGAGGCTTTGGTGCGGTTGGTGCAGCCCTTCAGTAGTCGCTACCCCCTGTTGAGTGGGCACGGCAACTTTGGCTCCGTGGATGATGACCCACCGGCTGCCATGCGCTACACCGAGTGCCGCCTGTCTAGTGTTGGCAATGAGGGACTGCTGGCGGAAATCGGCGACAACAGCGTCCCCTTCCTGCCCACCTTTGATGGATCCCAAGCGGAACCCAGTGTTTTGCCGGCGCGGTTGCCGTTTTTGCTCCTAAATGGCTCCTCTGGGATTGCCGTGGGCATGGCCACCAATATCCCCCCCCACAATCTGGGGGAGGTAGTAGATGCCCTGTTGCTTTTGATCGATCGCCCTGACTGTGAGCTGGAGGACCTCTTGCAGGTGCTGCCCGGACCGGATTTCCCCACCGGCGGCATGATCCTAGGCAGCGAGGGGATCCGAGACACCTACAACAAAGGGCGAGGGACGCTAGTGGTACGGGGGATCAGCCATGTGGAAGAGATCCCTGCCAGCAAGGGTCGCCGCGCTCGCTCGGCTTTGGTGATTACGGAGTTTCCCTATCAGGTCAACAAGGCCGCCTGGCTGGAAAAAGTGGCTGAGCTCATCAACCAGGGCAAACTCAGCGACATTATGGATTTGCGGGATGAATCAGATCGATCCGGGATCCGGGTGGTGGTGGAATGCCGCAAGGAAGCCAATCTGGAGGATGTCCGCCAACAACTCTACAAACTCACCCCCCTGCAAACCACCTTTGGGGCCATCCTGCTCACCCTCGTCAACCACGAACCCCGGCAACTAGGCCTTAAGGCTATTTTGGAAGCTTTTCTGGAGTTTCGCCTCCAGACCCTCACCCGTGTCCTCACCACCCAATTGGCAGCCCTGACCCAGCAGGCAGGGGAGGTGGAGGGGATGTTACTGGCTTTAGGGCATTTGGAGGAGGTGATTGGGATTATTCGCCAGGCTGCCGATGGGACCATAGCCCGGGAACGACTGATGCAGGCTCTCAACTGCAGCCGTGAACAGGCCGATACGATTTTGGGCATGCCCCTGCGTCGCCTCACCAGTTTGGAGCAGGAACGGCTGCACAGCAACGCCCAAACCCTAGCCCAAAAAATCCAGGAAACCCAAGAACTCCTCCAGGACCGCCGCAAACTCCTCAACTATCTGAAAAAAGAACTGCGCAGCCTGAAAAAACAGCATGGGGATCCCCGTCGGACCCGCTTGGCCTTGGCCGGGGATGGGCTGGGGGAGGCAGGGGCGGTGGCAGAGGCTGTGCCGGTGACGGTGCATCTCTGGCATCGGGGCTACATTCGCCGTTACCAGAGCCAGCGTAGTCCCAAAGGGATTGTCAGTTTGGGGGGGGAGGATCTGCTGATTGCTACCCTCACCACCACCTTGGATCAGTCCCTGTGGGTAGTGACCACCAGTGGCAGGGCAATCCCCCTCAAGGTGGAATCTATCCCCGTGGCCAGTGGGCACAACCGCGGCAGCCCCATCACTGCCCTGATCAACAGTCCTGATCCGGTGTGTGCGGTGTTGACCCCTGAGCAGGTAAGTGGGGTGCCGGATCTGCTGCTGCTGACCCGCCAAGGACGACTGAAGCGGATGCCGGCTCAGGAGCTTTTGGATCTGAGTCGGGGGGCAACGGTTCTGAAGCTGAAAGCCGGGGATGAACTGGGCTGGGTGGTGCTGGGGCCAACCCGGGGGGAGTCGGTGGTGGTGGCCACTTCCGGGGGACGCCTACTGCGCTTGCCCTGGGAAGAAGCGGAGATCCCTAGCTTGGGACGGGTGGCAGCGGGCTATCAGGTGTTGGCCACCCGCAAGCAGGAAACCCTGGTGGGGATCCTCACGGTTCAGGAGAGCGACACCCTGCTATTGGTGACCCGGCAGGGATATGGCAAGCGTTTGCCCGTGGCCAGGCTGCCCATACAAAAACGGGGATCCGTGGGAACCCAAGGTATGTTGTTTTGCCGAACGGGTGACACCTTGCTGGGGATCCACAAGGCGGATACGGAGCGGCAGGTGGTGCTGTTGACCGCCAACGGTTTGCTGCAGCCCCCTTGGGACAGCATTCCCATCGAAGACCGCACTAGCTATGGTCTGCCCATCAGTCCCGAGCCGGTGCTGGGATTTTATTGCCTGTGATCCGGTTTTGTCCCCCCAAGCAAGGGGGTTAAGATCGATCGGTGCTTTTGTTGTCTTGATGCTCCCATGTCCAATCGTCCTCCCCGCCGTGTCAGTCAGACGTTTTCCAGTGAAGACTTCGCCAAACTCCTCGATCAGCAAACCTACAGCTTTGAGCCAGGACAGGTGGTCCAGGGAAAAGTCGTTAGCCACGATACCCTCCAGGGAGTCTTTGTGGATTGCGGTGGCAAAAATCTAGGCATTGTCCCCCCCCAAGAGGTGTCCCTGTATGCAGTGGCCGACCCGGCTGTAGCCCTGCCCGAGGGATCCCAGCATGAGTTTTTGGTGATCCGGGGGCAGGATGCGGATGGGCAGATTTTGTTGTCGCGGCGACGGCTGGAGCTGAATTTACTTTGGGAAGATCTGGTCAACAGCAAGACCCACAATCAACCGATTACGGTCAGGGTGGCGGGGGTGAACCGCGGTGGGGTGACGGTCAATGTCAAGGGGCTGCGGGGGTTTATTCCTCGCTCCCAACTGCTAGAGCGGGATAATCTGGAAGCCCTGGTGGGACAGAAAATCACTGTTAGTTTTTTGGAGGTGGACCCTAGCCGCAATAAAATCGTCCTCTCCCAGCGTCTCGCTGCCCAAACCACTCTCCTGGAGGAATACAGCGTTGGATCGTTGGTCAGTGGCACGGTGGCTGCCATCAAGCCCTTCGGTTTGATTGTGCAGTTTGGGGAGTCCTCGGGTTTGATCCACATCAAGCAGGTCAGTCAGTCCTATGTCAAAGACCTCAGCCAGCATTTCCAGGTGGGACAACCCCTAAAAGCGGTGATTACGGATCTGGATCTGAGTAAGGGGCGAATCTCTCTGTCCATGCGGCTGTTAGAAAAACAACCCGGTGAAGTCCTCACGGATCTGGAAACCCTGCTAGCGGATGCGGAAAACCGCCTGGATCAGGTGCGCACTAAACTCTCCCGCGGGGAAAACACCCAGCCCTAATCCGTCAAACAACGTACCGGGATCCCGACAAATGGCGTATGGCTGGGGCGGGTGGGCGGGGCTAACTAGCTCTATCCAGTTGCAGGCCAGTTGCAGGAGGGTAGTGATGACAATCGTTGATATTGTCCAGCGGGCCCTGACCGCTCGAGTTCTGGAAGCACAGCAGGCGGCAACCATCAGCCAATTGATGGCTGAACAAGCTTATGATCACCTGGATATGGTGTTTTTGGAGCGGTTGCGCCAAGCGGTGCAGGCCGGGGAAGTGAGTTTACAATAATCAAGGCGCTCTCCCCTAAACTCGTGATCGATCCCTGGTCAGCTCCAGAAAAGCTCCTCCCCTGGTTGCACGATCTCAGCCAGCAGGTGGGATCCCGACTCAGCCAAGATTTCGGACAGCTTCAGGCCCAGGAAAAACACGATGGCACCCTAGTGACAGCAGCCGACCACTGGGCGGATGCCACCCTTCGCCAAGCCCTAGTCAGGGAGTTTCCCGACTATGGAGTGCTGACGGAGGAAGATAACCACTGCTTTGGCGGGCAGGAATGGTGTTGGGTGGTGGATCCCCTGGATGGCACCACCAATTTTGCCCACGGGATCCCGATTTGGGGGATTTCCCTTGCCCTGCTGCACCAGGGATCCCCGGTGTGGGGATATGTGGATTTTCCGCTCTTGGGGCAGACTTTTTATGGCTGGCGGACCCCTGCGGGTGAGGGGGTTTGGTTGAATGGGCAGCCATTGCTGGCCCGTCCCCAGGAGGTGACGGGCAATAGCTTGTTTAGTTTTTGTTCCCGCAGTATTAGCCGTCTGCGCCCTGATGGGCAGTTTCCCGCTAAGATTCGCATGCTGGGGGTAGCCACTTACAACTTGCTGTCGGTGGCAGCGGGCTGGATGGTCGGGGGGCTGGAAGCTACCCCCAAGGTTTGGGATATGGCTGCGGTTTGGCTTTTGGTGCGCTTGGCTGGTTGTTGCTGGTCCTCGCCGCGGCAGTTTTTTCCCCTACAACCAGGCCAGGATTACGGCCGGTGGAGTAGCCCTGTCCTGGTCACCTGCCATCCCCGCCTCGATCCCCTCTTCCTACCCTATCTTGAGGAACTATCCCGCCAGAGCTAGCTTAGCCTTAGCCTGCACCAAGGGATCCCGGTCCTGCACCAGCATCGCCGCCACCTCCCCGAAGTTTTGGCATCCCAAGTCGGCGAGGGTACAGACAAGGGCGTAACGGATGCCCCAATCGCTGTCCTGGGCACAGCGCCGGAACACCTCCTGCAATTGGCTGTGGAGCTGAGGGGGGACTGGGGATGCCACCTTGCCTAGGCCCCGCAGGGCAGCTCGCCGCACACTGGGGGCAAAATCCGCCACCACCGCATCCAACAAAAAATTCACCGCCCTGGGGTCCCCAATTTTAGCCAGGGCCCGCACCGAATAGGCCCTAGCCCCGTAGTCGTAGCCATCAATTTGAGTCAGCAGGGGTTCTACCGCCAGGGCCCCAAAAGCCACCACCCCCGCCAGGGCCGCCTCACTGACTGCCGGCTGATTGTAGCCAAACGCCTTGATCAAATGGGGGATGGCCTCGGGATCCCGGCTGGCGGCGAGGGCTTGCACGGCAGCGAGCAACGCTTGCGGATCCTGGGCTTGGGCCACCGCTGCAACAAGAGGAGCAATCATCAGCTGTTACCACCAGATTTTTTGTTTATTTTTTGCTGGGCTGGGTCTAGTTTTCACTAGTTTTCATTGTTGCAGGCAGGCATGAGTTTGTGGGAGGGTTGGCTAGCCACCTTTCCGCCCCTGGGACTAAGGTAGAAATACATCCTCGCGAGGTGGTTATGCCCTTTCGCAAACTCCTAGTTGCCCTGGATCTGTCCGTTGCCAGCACCACCGTCTGGAAACGGGCCCTGGAAATCGCCCAACCCGCCCGGGCCCAAATCCTGGTAACCCACATTTTCTTTCAAGATGACATGGATCTAGCCATGATCAACGGCATGGGCTACGGAGTTGCCTTCTCCCTCGACCTCTGGGAAGAATACCAACAGCACCTGGAAGCGGAAGAAGCCCGCAAACTCCGGCAACTGCGCGATCTAGTGCAAAGCTACCCCCTCGACAACGTCACCATCCAAATCCAACTCAAACACGGGATCCCGGGTCAGAGCATTTGTCAGTTGGCCAAAACCTGGGGGGCAGATTTGATCGTCCTTGGTCGCCGCGGCCACAGTGGTCTCGAGGAATTATTACTTGGCAGCGTCAGCAACTACGTTTTGCATCATGCCCCCTGCTCCGTTTTAGCCGTACAAGGGGAACAACCCCAAGATCCCCTCGGCACGGCCGCCAGCCGCTCCCAGCAAGCCTAGAAAATTCCCCCCCGCCCCTTGCGGATTCCCACTACCGGTGGTGCAATGGGAGGAAAATCACCCACCTTTACCACTATGGAAGCCTCTGCTGAACAACTGGCCGCCCTGAAACAGCGCATTCGTCGCCTGGAACGGGCCCTGGCGGAATCAGAAGCCTTGACCCTGGCCCAGATTGAGTGTACCAAGCGTTTGGAGCAGCAACTGCAGGAGCAGCAGCGCCAGCTCGAAGAGCGGGATCAGCAATTGCAGCGCTACCAAGCAGCCTCAGCAGCAGGGGAAGCCAGCCAGAACCAGCACATCCAAGAATTGCAGGACCTCGTTTGGGAGCTGGAGCGGCGCCCTACCCTCGAGCAGTATCAATTGCTCAAACAGCAGTGCGAAAACCAGCAGGTGGAGATCCAAACCCTGAAACTGGAATTGCAGCGCCGCCCCGATCCGGTGCGGATTTTTGAATTGCAGCAAGAAATTGCCATCCTCAAAGAATACACCCAGCATCTTACGGATCGCTCTGCCAACGTGATTCAGGTGCAACAGAAATATCTAGAACTGCGCAGCCAATACAGCGAGCTGGAAAAAGAGGTCGAGCGGCTGCGGCAGCAGGCAGAGCAACAGGGAGCGGAGCGGATCCAAGAATTAGAAGCCCAGCTCAAAGCCCAAGAACAAGAATGGCACTTTCTCCTTGGGGAAATAGAGACCCTGCGGCAGCAACACCAACAAACCTGCCAAGAACTGGCCACCCTGCAAAGCCAGTACCAAGAAAAAACTGCCGCCCACCAAGAACTACTCCAGGAAGTCGAAAGCCTACGCCCCCTCCAACAAGAAATCAACCATTGGCAGACTGCCAACCAACAGCTCTCCCTAGAACTGGCCAACACCCGCTACCAATTGGAGCAACTGCGGCACGACCAGATTGATCCCCAGCAGCTCAGGCACCTGCAGGACGAAAATCAGCACCTACACGCCCAGTTGGAAACCCTGCAAGCCCTGCAGCAACAGCAGCAAGCCGAACTGCAACAGCAGAAACTGGATCGGGTCACCCTCCAGTTCCAGCTCGACCAAGCCCAGCAAACCATCCAAGGGTTGCAAGCCCAATTAGCTGCCCTGCAGGAGCAGGATTGGCAGGCTCAGGTGCAGCAGAGCCAAGCCCAACTGACCACCCTCCAAACCCAGCTTCAGGAAAAAGAAGCCCTTCTGGTGACCCTACAGCAGCAAGTTCAGGACTCTACTGCTGCCCTGACTGCTGCCGAGCAGCAGCTGGCCCAACTGCCCTCCCCCGAGCAGTGGCAGGAAGTCCTGCGGCAGCGGGAGCTGGTGGAAGCCCACCAAGTGGTGAACAAAAAGCAAATCGAGCAACTGCAGCAGCAAGTGGCCGAACTGAAAACCGAATGTGTGCAAGCCCATGCCACCATCAGTGCCCAAGAAAAAGAAATTGCCCTGCTAGAGGATGCCAAGCGGGATCTGGAGCTACGCCTCTACACCCTGCAAAATCACCCCCCCACTCCCCAGCCCGCCCCCCCTTTGGAAGCAGCCATCCCACCTTTTTCTGTGGATGCCACCGTACCCCCCTTGCCCCCCCGCCCCACCCCAACCGCCCAGCCCCCGGCTACCAGCCCCGCCAGAGCCCGGGTGGAACTACCTGCCTTTGTCCGCCGCCGTTAGTTACCTATGCCGGAGCGCACCATCGCCGAAATCAATCAGCGGATCGCTGCCGGCACCGTGCGGGTGATGACCGTCGCTGAACTCAAGCAAGCCATAGAAGATCCCACGGAGGCTACCTGTGCTCAGTGGTTTGACCAGGTGGACGTCCTCACCACGGGTATTTTTGAGCCGATGGAAGCTTGTGGTGCCGTGATCAACCTTGGGCATACGGACCCGCCGATCAAGCTGAAACAAGCCTGGCTCAACGATGTCTTGGCCTACACGGGCTTGGGGGCAGTGGATCTCTATATCGGTGCTTCCCAAGGAACCGACAATCCCGATCTACCCTATGGGGGGGGGCACGTGATTGCTGATTTGGTGGCTGGTCGCCCGGTGCAGCTGCGGGCAGTGGGCTATGGCACCGATTGCTATCCCCGCCGGGAATGGGAAACCACCCTACACAAAGATCGCCTGAATCAGTTCTATATCTTTAGCCCCCGGGGCATCTACCAAAACTTCATCGTCGGCGTCAACGGCGGTGATCGCCCCCTCTACACCTACCTAGGGCTATTGCAGCCCCACTTGGGCAATGCCGTCTACGCCCATCCGGGATCCCTATCGCCTCTGTTGAATGATCCCTTATTGGAGACCATTGGGATTGGCACCCGCATCTGGTTGGGGGGTGGAGTTGGCTACATTGCCTGGGAGGGCACCCAGCATTTTCCCAATCAAAAGCGCCAAAGCAACCAAACCCCCATTGGTCCGGCGGCGACCCTGGCTTTGATCGGGGATGCCAAAACCATGTCCCCGGAGTGGGTGCGGGGCTGTTACTTCCGCCACTATGGGGCAGCGCTGATGATCGGGGTGGGGATCCCGATTCCGGTGTTGCATGAGGGGGTGATTCGCTGGGCAGCGGTGCGGGATGAGGAGATTGTGGCGCCGGTGATTGATTTTGCCATTCCGCGGCGGATTCGTCCCAGCTATGGGTTAGTCAGCTATGCCCAGCTCAAGTCAGGGACCATTCGCTTGCAGCACAAGGAGGTACGGGTTGCCCCCTTGAGCAGTTGGCAGCGGGCCATAGCCATTGCTAACCTGTTGCGGGAGCAGATTCAGAGGGGGAGTTTTACCTTGACTGAGCCGGTAGCTCCCTTGCCCAAGGATCGGGAGTTTGTCTGGCAAAGTGAGGTGTGATGGTTTTACGGAAGCTGCGCTGGTGGTTGGTGGTGCTTGGTTTGTTGAGTGGCTTTTTGGGGGGGATGTGGGCGGCCCTCAGTCGTCAAGTCCCCGCGCCCGTAGCCATGATTGCCACCCCGGCAACACCCACCCCCCGCCCCCAGCCCACCCTGGCTCCCCTCGCCCAAGACCTGATTGCCAAGCATCAACCCAGCAACCCCCCCCGGGGGGACGTGCGCCTGCTGGTGGTCAGCGATCTCAACGACAGCTACGGCATGACCGACTATCCCCCGGAAGTCAAACAGGGAATTGCCCTGATTCCCTTCTGGCAGCCGGATCTGATCCTGATCTCCGGCGATATGGTGGCAGGACAAAACCTCACCCTCTCCCTCACCCAACTGCAAGCTATGTGGCAGGGCTTTGATACCCATATCATGACCTACCTGAAAAGTTACGGGATCCCTTTTGCTTTTACCATTGGCAATCACGATGCTTCTTCTGCTCGCAATCAGAGGGGGGAGTTTATTTTTAGTTTGGAGCGAGAAATAGCTGCCCAATACTGGCAAAATCCCAGCCACGATCTAGGGGTTCAGTATGTGGATCGCAAGGACTTTCCCTTTTATTATACGTTTTTAGATCATGATATTTTTTATTTGGTTTGGGATGGATCCAGTAGCTATATTCCCCCCGACAAGCAAGCGTGGGTAGAACAAGCTCTCGCCAGTCCAGTCGCCCAAGGGGCGAAGATGCGGATTTTGATCGGGCATCTGCCCCTCTACGCTGTGGCTCAGGGCCGGGATCGCCCCGGGGAAGTGATGGATCAGGCAGAAACCTGGCGGGCTTTGCTGGAGCGCTACCGGGTTCACACCTACATCAGCGGGCACCACCATGCCTACTACCCCGGTCAACGGGGAAAATTGGACCTGCTGCACATGGGGATCCTAGGAGCTGGGCCACGGTTTTTGCTGACGGGACTGCGCATCGGCAACGGCAAAAGCCTGACCATCGTTGATATTTGGTTTGGGGATCCCCCCCAGACGGTCTATCACACCTATCAGATACCGAGTTTGCGGGAGATTCAACTGGAGGAATTGCCGCGATTTTTGCTGGGGCATAATGGTTTGGTACGGCGGCGGGATGTGGCGAGTTTATCCCCTGAAGAGATGAGCCGTTGTCTTCAGAGTTTGAGTGCCGCCCAGTGCCAGGGCTAAGCACCCAAAAGTGCTCACAGCCATTCTTTGCTCCCCTCTTGGGAGAGGGGTTGGGGGTGAGGGCAAAAATCTTTAGTTCTTTAGTCCAGAACCAAAACCTGGGGTCGTTTTCGCTGATTCAAGCACTGGCTAGTACCTACAGTGTTTGATCAGCATCCCCCTCTCACACTTTGAGAGAAGAGCCGAGGGTGAGAGATCTGTTTCGGCCACAATGGAAATGACTATAAGACTGACTTATGATCTAGAGATTAACTCCTTAGGAAAGCTCCTTTGGGTCTGCCGGATTTTCTAAAGAGTTATGGGGCTGATGCGATTGTAGCCATTGGGCGAGAGGAGCCAACCCTGTGCGGATATGCAGATCCCGCTGGGGGAAAGGGATCTCGATATTGCGGCGCTTAAATTCAGCCATAATCGCATAGTTTAGCTCACTTTTGAGGCGAAATTGATCCGTAGGATTATCAATCCAGACTAATAGCTCAAAGTGTAGGCAGGAATCCTCGAAAGAGCGCAGCCACACCTGGGGAGCCGGGGTTTCCAAAACTTGAGGATGGTCAGCTGCCACCTTCAGCAAAGCTTGCCGCACCACATTGGGATCACTGCGGTAGTCAACCCCCACCGGCACATGAATGCGGCACTGCCGTTCACGGTAGCTCCAATTGACCACCTTGCTTTCCATAAAGCGGGAATTCGGCACAATCACAAAGACCTGATCGAGGGTGCGGATCGTGGTAGAACGCCAGCTAATCCGATCTACAATTCCCAGAAGATTATCGACTTCGACGAAATCACCAATTTGAATCGGTCGCTCCAGCAAAACTCCTAAATAACTGAGAAAATTATTTGCCAGATTCTGTAACCCCAAACCAATCCCTAAACCAATTGCCCCAGCAAAAACTGTCAAGGAACTCAAATCTATACCACTGAAGGGCAAAATAATCAAGATACCAATCAGGGTGAAAACATACTTAAATAAAATAGAGACGGTTTCTTGAGTGCCTAAATCCAAAAATTGACGCAAAAACCGCTGCTTAATCGTCAGGCTCAAGCGGTGGGCAACAATGTAAACAACTAAAGCCAGCAGCACAAAAACCAAAAGGCTGCTGATCGATAAACTGGAATTGGGCAACGGCTGCGTCAACAACCGCCCCACGGAACTCAAAGTTTGGCCAATGCGAAAATAGAGCTGCCGCTGTACCGGGCGCAGCAGCGGGATTGTCGTCATGCTGATGTGAACAGCCCCCACCAGTAGCCCCAACCGCAGCAGGGACTGGGTTGTTAAGGTGCCTAGTTCTAGCCAGTGCTGACCCACCCCCGCCCAGCGCTGAGCTAACCAAGCCTGACCCCTTTGGGAGGCTTTGTCAATCCCTCGCCACAGCAGCAGCAAACTCACCCCCACCGCCAAGGCAATCCCAACACTCACAGCCCAATTCATGGGTTGATTCCCCCACTGCCCCATCAGTAAATCCTGGCGGTACTCCCGCAAAGCCCGCTCCAAATCCACAGCCCAGCGATTCGCCACCTGCTGCACCTGACTCAGGGTGGCTGCCTCCACCGGGATCCCGCTGGCGGCGGCGGCATCGGCGTAGGTCACCGTGAATAGATAGCGCTGGGTCGCTTCAAAGTTGCCGGCCTCCCCCAAGGCCAAGGTGAACTGGCGGTTGCTATCCTGCAGCACCCGCACCTCTGGAACTGGAATCTCATTGTTCTGTTGAGGGCGGAGAAACTGGTCAATCACAAAACTGACATTGCCGACCCGCAATTCGCTGGGATAGTCGCCCCCCTGCAGTTCCAAAACCGGGATCCCGCCGATGACTAGGGGGGTAGGGCGGGAGGGGGGGGGAGCCACCTCTTGGGCCCAGAGGGGCAACACCAGCCCCAAAGTTGCCAGGAAACAGCCAAGCCACAGCAACAATCGCCAGCCTTTCACGGAATCTGCCTCATCACCACACCCAACCAGGCTAACAAATCCGTGACATCCTCCCGGGCAGACTAAAGCCAACATGCCCAGGCATAGAGCGCAGTATCGGAGAAATGTCTTGACCGCAGCCATGCTCTCTGGGTTGATCTTGGTGAAAATTCCCAGATTTCTGAACAATCTGAAGTCCGAAGAATCCGCTCTGAGTTTCAGGTCTACTGGCAAAATGGGCTTTGGAATGGGTCGTATTTCATGACACGGTATCCCGAAAATACACCCCCGATGAATAGCAAATTGCTTGCTGCTATGCCCAGCTTTCATCCCAACGCTCATGCCGAGGCATACAGCCCGGGGCTGCCCACCTAGTAGCTAAAAGCCAAGCTGGACAATCACTTGGCGCAACACCGCCGCAGAATGCCGCAACTGCACCAACTCGGTCTCACTTAACTCAATGGGCAATAGCCGCTCAATCCCCTGGGATCCCACCACCGTCGGCAGACTGAGATACACCTGTTCGAGGCCGTATTCCCCTTGCAGGAGGCTACTGACGGTCAGCACTCGTTTTTGATCCCGCAGGATGGCCTGAATGATTTGGGTCACCCCCAAGCCGATGGCATAGCTGGTGGCGCCTTTGCGTTGGATGATTTCGTAGGCCGCATTGCGAACCTGCTGGGCAATCCCCTCCAGGACCTGGGGATCCCGATGTTCGGGGAAGAAGGTGAAAGCTGGGGTGCCGGCGACATGGACCTTGCTCCACACCGGCACTTCCGTATCCCCGTGTTCGCCGATGATGTAGGCATGGAGGCTGCGGGGATCGAGGCGGAAGCGCTCGGCCAAGGCAGCCCGGAAGCGAGCGGTATCGAGGATGGTGCCGGATCCCATCACCCGGGCCCAGGGCAAGCCGGAGAGGCGCCAGGTGACATAGCTCATAACATCCACCGGATTGCTGACCACCAGCAGAATCGCCGCGGCGCAGTGGCGGGTGACCTCCGGGATCAGGCTGCGGAAAATCTCCACATTGCGCTGCACCAGATCCAGGCGAGTTTCCCCCTGCCGCTGCTTAGCTCCAGCCGTGATCACCACCACCTCTGCCCCCTGACAGTCCGCCAACTCCCCAGCCCGAATGGTCATCGGCTGCAAAAACGGGATCCCGTGGATGAGGTCCATGGCTTCGCCGAGGGCTTTTTCCCGGTTGATGTCCACCAGGATCAGGTTATCCACCACCTGCTGGATCATCAGGGAGTAGGCACAGGCCATGCCCACCTGTCCGGTTCCGATAATGGCAACAGTGCGCGGCATAGGGCTAACCTAGAGTTCACCGCTAGCTTAAGGGACTGCCTGTGCTGGAAACAACCCGGCTGCTGCTGCGGGAAATGAGTTGGGATGATCTGGACGTTTTGGCGGCCATCTTTGCCGATGCAGAGGTGATGCGGTTTTATCCCCGGGTGGCGGATCGGGGCTTGACGGCGCTGTGGCTGCAACGCAACCTGCAACGGTACAGCCAGTATGGGTTTGGGGTGTGGGCTATGGTACTCAAAGCCACCGGGCAGGTGATTGGGGGCTGTGGTTTGGTGCCCCAGTTGGTGGAGGGACAGCCGGAAGTGGAAATCAGCTATCACCTCTGCCGTCGTTTTTGGGGGCAAGGGCTGGCTACGGAAGCGGCCCGGGTCTGCCGGGATTATGGTTTTGAGCAGCTCCACTGTCCCAGATTGATTGCCCTGATTCACCCGGATAACCACTCTTCCCGGCGGGTGGCCGAAAAAACTGGCATGCAGCTGATCCAACAACTGCCCTGGCTCGGGCAACCCACCTGGCTCTACGCTGTTGCCCCTAACTAGGGCTGGACAGCAGGGCCGGGCGCTGATGCAGGATCTGCTTGCGGAACACCTGCGCCGACTGGGACTGGTAGCGATCGGGATTGGTAACTAACCAAAGGGTGCGCTTGATCTCAATCCCCTCCACTTCCAAAGGACGCAGCTGACCCATAGCCAACTCTTGCTCAATAGCCACCCGGGACAGAAACGCCACCCCTAGCCCCGCCCGCACAGCATTTTTGATCGCCTCCAGGGAACTCAACTCCATCTCCACCCGAAAGGCATCGGGATCCAAGCCGTAGCGCCCCAGAGCGAGATCAATGGTGTGGCGGGTGCTGGACTGGGAGTCCAAGGTAATGAAGGGCAACTTGTGCAAGTCCTGCTTTTGTAACAGGGTTTGGTTCATCAGCCAAGTTTCCGTGGCATTGCGGGCCTGATCCACAGCAGCGGTGACCAAAATAAACTCATCCTCCCCATAGGGAACCACCTCCAAGGTCTGGCGCAACTCATAGGGGACTTCCCCCCCGACAATGGCCAGATCCAAATCCCCACTGGCTACCCGATGGGTAATGCGACGGGTGGACTGCACATGCAACTGCACCAAAACATGGGGATGCTGCTGGCGAAACTGCCCGATCAAGCGAGGCATGACATAGGTACCCACGGTTTGACTGGCCCCAAGGGTGAGAGTACCGCGGTTCAAATCCTGCAAATCCCGAATTGCTCGGCTGGCCTCCTGGCACAGCCCTAGGATGCGGTTGCTGTAGGCCAGCAACATGTGCCCCGCCTCCGTGAGCTGCACCTTGCGGGCACTGCGGTCAAACAGGACTGTGCCTAGTTGCTTTTCCAGATTTTGCACCTGCAAGCTGACAGCAGGTTGAGAAATGTAGAGGCTGTCAGCAGCACGACGGAAACTACCATGCTGAGCAATCGCCCGCACCACCTGCAGCTGATCGAGAGTAAATGGAGACTCCTGCGGTGAAAGGGGCCAGGCCGGCGGTGTTTTTGATTTCATAGTCCCTGAACACTCTCCCCAACCCTTGGGGATGCCACTGAACCTGAGGATTCTGCCTCCCTAGTTTAGCAGGTTTAGCAGACCGTCAGGGCCGCCGGTCTAAATGGCCAAGGGCTGCCGCTCCCGCACTACCTCCGATCCTGACCAGGGCAAGGCCGGATCCCGCACCACCAAGTCCAAACAGGGAATAATATCTGCCAAAATCGAACTGGCCAGAGCCCCCGTGTGGATCTCCAGCTTGGCTTCCGGCACCGCCTCAAACAGCAAGCGCTGACCCGGAAACACCACCCGCTCAAAATACCAGTTCTCGACGTTGCTGATGCGAGCCACCTGAATCGCACTCGTCGCATTCACGTAGCAACAGGTAATCTTGTTGTTGTGCCCCTGGGGGAGTGAGTCGAGGGTTTGCATAGCTGTTTTCATCGCTTATTATTCCTCCCTTAGGTTAACACTGACTTTTGCCAGTGGTGGTAGTGTGCGATACCCTGCGCAGAAAAAAGTCTATTTTTTGAGGTTTTGTATCAATTGTAGCTAATGATCCCCCTCTAGTAAATCTCAGGGATCCCCGGTTTTAGGAGATTCTAACGCAAGAAAGTAGCTATGGGCACAAATCGGGGATCAGGCGCCGGTGCTGTGATCCCTGTTACTGGGGTCAGGGGCAAGCTTGAGGGTGGAGCTGGGGGATGGAATGGTTTATTGGTGGATTGTAGTTAGCAAAATTTTGCCCCAAAACTGAGAGCTTGACTGCAAAAAATGCCCGATGTAGGGAATTTACTCTCACAAT
>JAUQVP010000028.1:0-22961 GCA_039794745.1 Thermostichales cyanobacterium HHBFW_bins_127
TCTTTTTTAAGAGATTGACCGGCCATAAAACCGGAAAACTATCAGCCGGGAAATGACCAAAACTACTGTCAAAGCCCTTGCCGCAGCCTGTGACCCATTGGCCTCAGGGCTAAATCCCTACACCCAAGGTGCAAGCACCCTAGCTCAGAGCAACCCCAGCCCCTGACCCGGCAGCAACAGACCCTCCGTCACCCAGCCACAAACAGTACAGTGAGACTAGCCGATCACAACTCCCTGCCCTATGCCCTGGTTCCAAGCCCTCGAACAGTTCAGCCGCCAGCACCCCCAGATCGTCCTGCGACTCAACCTCAAGGATCCCGAAGGAACAGACACTGTGCTGATCTACCGAGGGATTGCCAGTTCCCTCAGTCGCCCTACCCCAGCAGATCCCCATGTGCCGGTGGTAGGTAACGGCGCTGAGTTTGTCAGTCTTGACCTGTTGCCTGCCCCCTACAACCCCAGCCGCATCTTGCAAGCCAACCTCACCTGGGAACAAACCCAGCAACTCCTCCACCAAGCCGGGATCCCCAGCTAGCCGTCCACACGGTTGGAGCGTTGGTACTGGGTATAGGCTGCTACAAACAACCCCGCCAGCGTCACCACCACCATCCCCAAAACAATCCCCAGCAACAACGGTTCAATCACAGCTTTCAACCTCAAGCCAGTCACACCTGTCATGATAAAGGATTCCGACCCCCTTGACAGGGATCCCTGATTGCCGGGAAGATAGTGAGAGGCTCTGCGGGTGTAGCTCAGTGGTAGAGCGTCACCTTGCCAAGGTGAATGTCGCGCGTTCGAATCGCGTCACCCGCTTGGAGAGGGCTACCCCTGGAAAGGGCTAGTTGCAGAGGGTTAGTTAGGGTTGAGGGACGGGCGAGATGATTGCTGTCTGGAAAACAAACCTAACGAACCTTGACAATTCTGGCTTTGGCTCCCAAAATGGGAGATCCTGTCCCAGTGCGACCCCCAAAGGCGACGCATGACTACACAAATTCAGTATTTGACGGCCCAGACGCTCCCCGACCTGGTAGAGATTCAGCGAGAAAGTTTTCTCTGGTTTCTCCGGGAAGGTTTTGAAGAGGAATTGCTCAGTTTTTCTCCCATTATCGACTATACGGGCAAGTTGGAGCTGCACTTCTTGCCGGAATATCGCCCTGGGGATCCCAGCAAAGGGTTTAAGATTCACCATCCCCGCTACGACCCTGAGGAGGCTAAGCGGCGGGATGCTTCCTATCAGGCCCAGATCCGGGTACCGACCCGTCTGATCAACAAAGAGACGGGGGAGATCAAGGATATGGATGTGTTCATCGGGGAATTGCCCCTGATGACGGATCGGGGGACATTTATCATCAACGGGGCGGAGCGGGTGATTGTCAACCAGATTGTCCGCAGCCCTGGGGTGTATTACAAGTCTGAGTTAGATAAAACTGGGCGGAGAATCTACAGCGCCAGCTTGATCCCGAATCGGGGGGCATGGCTCAAGTTTGAGACAGACAAAAACAATCTGCTTTGGGTGCGGATTGACAAGACCCGCAAGCTTTCCGTGGCTGTATTGTTGAAGGCATTGGGCTTGAGCGAATCGGAGATCTACGATCATCTGCGCCACCCCGAGTTTTTCCAAAAAACCATGGAAAAAGAGGGGCAGTACAGCGAAGAAGAAGCTTTGATGGAGCTTTATCGCAAGCTGCGCCCCGGGGAGCCGCCAACGGTGACTGGTGGGCAGCAGCTTTTGGAATCCCGCTTCTTCGATCCCAAGCGCTATGACCTAGGGCGGGTGGGGCGCTACAAACTCAACAAAAAGCTGAATCTGGATATTCCAGAGACAATTCGTGTTTTAACCAATCGGGATATTTTAGCGGTCATTGACTATTTGATCAATCTTGAGTTTGACATCGGTCACATTGACGACATTGATCATTTGGGCAACCGGCGGGTGCGCTCGGTAGGTGAGCTTTTGCAAAACCAAGTGCGGGTGGGGTTAAATCGCCTGGAGCGGATCATTCGGGAACGGATGACGGTTTCTGAATCTGAGAACTTGACCCCTGCTTCTCTGGTCAACCCTAAGCCTTTGGTGGCTGCCATTAAGGAGTTTTTTGGCTCCAGCCAGCTTTCCCAGTTTATGGATCAGACCAATCCCTTGGCGGAACTGACCCACAAGCGGCGCCTGTCAGCCCTGGGGCCAGGGGGGTTGAGTCGGGAGCGGGCTGGCTTTGCGGTGCGGGACATTCACCCCAGCCACTATGGGCGGATTTGTCCCATCGAGACACCAGAAGGACCCAATGCGGGGTTGATCGGCTCTTTGGCAACCCATGCTCGCGTCAACCAGTATGGCTTCATCGAGAGCCCCTACTACCGGGTAGTCAATGGGGTGGTGCAGCGGGATCAGATCATCTATCTCACCGCCGATGAGGAAGACGACCAGCGGGTGGCCCCTGGGGATGTGCCCGTGGACGAGCAGGGGCGGATCCTGGGAGAATCCGTCGCTGTCCGCTATCGGCAGGAGTTCGGCACTGCCCGGCCGGAAGAAGTCAACTATGTGCAAGTCTCTCCGGTGCAGGTGATTTCCGTAGCCACCTCCTTGATTCCTTTTGTGGAACATGACGACGCCAACCGGGCCTTGATGGGGGCCAATATGCAGCGGCAGGCGGTGCCCCTGCTCAAGCCGGATCGCCCCCTGGTGGGCACGGGTCTAGAAGCCCAGGCAGCTCGGGATTCGGGGATGGTGGTGGTGTCCCGCACCAACGGCACCGTCATCTATGTGGCGGCGGATGAAGTGGTAGTCCAGCCGGATCAGGGGGGGGATCCCATTCGCTATCGGCTGCAGAAGTACCAGCGTTCCAACCAGGATACCTGCTTGAACCAGCGGCCTTTGGTGCACAAGGGCGAACGGGTGGTGGCAGGTCAAGTTTTGGCAGATGGCTCAGCTACAGAAGGGGGCGAGTTGGCCCTGGGGCAGAATGTATTGATTGCCTATATGCCTTGGGAGGGCTACAACTACGAAGATGCCATCTTGATCAGTGAACGGCTGGTCTTTGATGACGTCTTTACCTCGGTTCACATTGAGAAGCACGAGATTGAAGCCCGGCAAACCAAGCTAGGCCCGGAAGAAATCACCCGTGAGATCCCCAATGTAGGGGAGGAAGCCCTGCGCAATCTCGATGAAAACGGTATTGTTCGGGTGGGAGCTTGGGTCAAGGCTGGGGATATTCTGGTGGGTAAGGTCACCCCCAAGGGGGAATCGGATCAGCCCCCGGAAGAGCGGTTGTTGCGGGCCATTTTTGGGGAAAAAGCCAGGGATGTGCGGGACAACTCCCTGCGGGTGCCCAACGGAGAGCGGGGGCGAGTGGTGGATGTGCGGGTGTTTACCCGGGAGCAGGGGGATGAACTACCACCGGGCGCCAATATGGTGGTGCGGGTGTATGTGGCCCTGAAGCGCAAGATTCAGGTGGGGGACAAGATCGCCGGTCGCCATGGAAATAAGGGGATTATTTCCCGGATTTTGCCCATTGAGGATATGCCCTGTTTGCCGGATGGTCGGCCGGTGGACATTCTCCTCAATCCCCTGGGAGTGCCCTCGCGGATGAACGTGGGACAGGTTTTTGAATGTCTTTTGGGGTGGGCAGCGGAGCATTTGGGGGTGCGGTTCAAGATCATGCCCTTTGATGAAATGCATGGCCAGGAGGCCTCCCGCCTATCGGTGGAAGCCAAGCTGCGGGAAGCCCGGGAGAAAACCGGTCAGGACTGGATTTTCAATGACCAAGGGCCCTACACGGGTAAGATCCTGTTGCGGGATGGACGTACCGGGGAGTTCTTTGACCAGCCGGTGACGGTGGGAAAAGCCTACATGTTGAAGCTGGTGCACTTGGTGGATGACAAGATCCACGCCCGCTCCACAGGGCCATACTCTTTGGTGACCCAGCAACCTTTGGGGGGTAAGGCGCAGCAAGGGGGACAGCGCTTTGGGGAAATGGAAGTGTGGGCCCTCGAGGCCTATGGGGCTGCCTACATTTTGCAAGAGTTGCTCACGGTGAAATCCGACGATATGGTCGGTCGCAATGAAGCTCTCAATGCCATTGTTAAGGGACAGCCGATTCCCCGCCCCGGTACCCCAGAATCCTTTAAGGTTTTGGTGCGGGAGTTGCAATCTCTGGGGCTAGATGTGTCTATCTTCAAGCTGGTGGAAGATAAGGAAAAAGGCGGTCACAAACCCATTGAAGTGGATTTGATGGCCGATGTCTCCGGGCGCCATACCCCCAGCCGCCCCACCTACGAGGCTGTGTCCACGATGGATCTCAATCCCGTTCGCGCTACCTACGGGGATGACTTGGATGAGGAGGACGAGGACGAAGAGGAGGATGACGACGAACTCTAGCCCCTCCTATTTACTTGACCGCCAATCACAACTGAGCACATTTTAGGGATCCCGAAACTATGAGCAGACTGGAACAACGGTTTGACTATGTCAAGGTGGGGTTGGCTTCCCCGGAGCGGATTATGGCGTGGGGGCAGCGGCAGTTGCCCAACGGTACGGTGGTTGGGGAGGTGACGAAGCCGGAAACCATCAATTACCGCACCCTCAAGCCAGAGATGGACGGCTTGTTTTGTGAGCGCATCTTTGGTCCGGCCAAGGACTGGGAGTGCCACTGCGGTAAGTACAAGCGGGTGCGTCACCGCGGGATTGTCTGTGAGCGCTGCGGGGTGGAGGTGACGGAGTCGCGGGTGCGCCGCCATCGCATGGGCTATATCAAACTGGCAGCCCCCGTCACCCATGTCTGGTACCTGAAAGGGATCCCCAGTCACATTGCGACGCTTTTGGACATGCCGTTGCGGGATGTGGAGCAAATTGTTTACTTTAACGCCTATGTGGTGATTGATCCTGGCAATGCGGAAAATATCCAGTACAAGCAATTATTGACCGAGGATCAGTTTAACGAAATTGAAGATCAGATGTATGAGGAGGGCTCGACGCTGCAATTGCCTCCCAATTGGGCCATGATTGGGGCGGAGGCCATCGAGCGGTTGCTGAAGGATATTAACCTGGAGCAGGAGGCAGAAAAGCTGCGGGAAGAGATCCTGACAGCTAAGGGTCAGAAGCGGACGAAATTGATTAAGCGGCTGCGGATTATTGATCACTTCTATGCCACCAAGTCTCGACCGGAGTGGATGGTGCTGCGGGTGATCCCGGTGATTCCGCCGGATTTACGCCCGATGGTGCAGTTGGATGGGGGGCGGTTTGCCACATCAGATTTGAATGATTTGTATCGGCGGGTGATCAACCGCAATAATCGCTTGGCACGGCTCCAGGAGATTATGGCGCCGGAGATCATTGTCCGCAATGAAAAACGGATGCTCCAGGAAGCGGTGGATGCTCTGATTGACAACGGTCGCCGCGGGCGAGTGGTGGTGGGGGCTAACAACCGCGCTCTCAAGTCTTTGTCCGACATCATCGAAGGGAAGCAGGGTCGCTTCCGACAAAACCTGTTGGGGAAACGGGTGGACTATTCCGGGCGGTCGGTGATTGTGGTCGGGCCGAACTTGAAGATGCACCAATGCGGCCTGCCCAAAGAAATGGCCATCGAGCTATTTCAGCCCTTTGTCATTCATAAGTTAATCAAGCGCAACATTGTCAACAACATCAAGGCTGCTAAAAAGTTAATCATGCAAAATGACCCGCAGATTTGGGATGTGCTGCGGGAAGTGATTGATGGCCACCCCGTGCTGCTCAACCGGGCTCCCACCCTCCACCGGTTAGGGATCCAGGCTTTTGAGCCGATTTTGGTGGAGGGACGGGCGATTCAACTGCATCCGTTGGTGTGTCCAGCCTTCAATGCCGACTTTGACGGCGACCAGATGGCAGTGCACGTGCCCTTGTCCCTGGAGGCTCAAGCGGAAGCACGGATGCTCATGCTGGCATCCAACAACTTGCTCTCCCCGGCCACGGGTAATCCCATCGTCACCCCCAGCCAGGATATGGTGTTGGGGTGTTATTACTTGACCGCCGACAACCCCAAGGTACCCCGCACCGACCAGGATCGCTATTTTGCCAGCTTCAAAGATGTACTGATTGCCCACGAACAACAGCTCCTCAGTTTGCACACGTGGGTTTGGGTGCGCTACGACGGGCCGATGGATCTGGGCAAAGGCACCAAGGAGACCTTCCAGGTGACAGAATTGCCCGACGGTACCCGCCTAGAACAATCCGAGTTTCGCCGCCGCCGCCTCGATAGCCAAGGCAATCTCATAAGTCAGTACATCCGCACTACTCCAGGACGGATTATCTTCCACGATGTAGTTGCTCAAGCCCTAGCCTCCTAACCAGCTTTTTTCTGCCCAAATCGTCATCCACAAAGGGGATCCCATGACCAACGCCGGTGCTATTCCATTTCGCAACTTTATCATTGACAAGAAAGAATTGCGCAAGCTGATTGCCTGGGCTTTCCAGAATTATGGAACTGCCCGCACGGCTCAGATGGCAGATGTACTCAAGGTTTTGGGTTTTCGCTATGCGACCCAGGCGGCGGTTTCCATCAGTGTTGAAGATTTGAAGGTGCCGCCGACCAAGAAACAATTGCTGGCGGAGGCGGAGGCTGAAATTGAAGCTGCTCAAGAGCGGTTTGAGCGGGGGGAAATTACGGAGGTTGAGCGGTATCAAAAGGTAATCGATACCTGGAATCAAACCAATGACCAAATTAAGGAGGAGATGCTGTCTAATTTCCGCAAAAATGACCCTCTGAACTCGGTGTATATGATGGCGAATTCCGGGGCGCGGGGGAACGTTTCCCAAGTGCGGCAGTTGGTGGGGATGCGGGGGTTGATGGCAAATCCCCAGGGGGAAATCATCGACCTGCCGATCAAAACCAATTTCCGGGAAGGACTGACAGTGACGGAGTATATTATCTCCTCCTACGGTGCTCGCAAAGGGCTGGTGGATACGGCTTTGCGCACGGCAGACTCAGGGTACCTGACCCGGCGGTTGGTGGATGTCTGCCAGGATGTGATTGTGCGGGAGCATGACTGTGGCACGGAGCGGGGGATTGAACTGACGGCGCTGACAGATGGGGAAAAGGAAATTATTCCCTTGGAGGAGCGCTTGGTGGGACGGGTGCTGGCGGAAGCGGTGCTCCACCCGGAAACGGGGGCGGTGTTGGCGGAGCGCAATGCCGAGATTACGGCGGAGCTGGCGCAGCAGATCAAGGCTGCCGGGATCAAGCGGGTGGTGGTGCGCTCCCCCCTCACCTGTGAGGCGAATCGTTCGGTGTGCCGCATGTGCTATGGCTGGAGTTTGGCTCACTCCCGCTTGGTGGATTTGGGGGAGGCAGTCGGTATCATTGCAGCCCAATCCATCGGTGAGCCAGGGACTCAGTTGACCATGCGCACCTTCCACACAGGGGGGGTGTTTACGGGGGAAGTGGCGCGGCAGATCAAGGCTCCCTTTGATGGGCAGGTGCGCTATGGCAGAGGGATGCGGGTCAGACCCTATCGCACTCGCCACGGGGACGATGCTTTTCAGGTGGAAACGAACCATGATCTGATTTTGATCGGGCAGGACGGGCGGCAGGAAACCGTAGCCGTGACCCAAGGCTCGACGGTGATGGTGGCAGATGGAGCACAGATCAAGGCAGGACAGTTGGTGGCTGAGGTGGCGGCTGCCAGCAAAACAGCCCGCAAAACAACGGAAAAAGCTCAAAAAGAGTTAATTACGGTGCTGGCGGGAGAGGTGCTGTTTGATGAGTTGCCCGTGGAGCAAAAAACCGACCGGCAAGGAAATATCACCACCACGGCCCTGCGGCAGGGGTTGATTTGGGTGTTGTCGGGGCAGGTGTATAACTTGCCGCCCACGGCCCAGCCAACGGTCAACAACGGCGACCAAGTGCCGGACGGGGCTGTGATTGCCGAAACCACCCTGACGACGGAAAACGGGGGGGTGGTGCGGCTGTCGGAACGCTCGGAAAGCAAAAGCGGCCGGGAGGTGGAGATCATCAATGCCAGTGTGGTACTCAATGATGCCAGGGTGCGGGTGGAATCCCACCAAGGCCGGGATCAGTACTTGCTGGAGACGGCGGGAGGACAGGTGTTTGTCCTGAAGGCAACCCCAGGCAGCAAGATCGGCAATGAGGAGGTGGTCGGAGAACTCTTGGAAAGTGAGTTTCGCACCCAAACCGGTGGGCTGGTGCGCTTTGCCGGGATTGAGGTGGCCAAGCGGGGTAAGGCTCGCCAAGGCTTCGAGGTGATCAAGGGAGGGACGCTGCTATGGATCCCGGAAGAAACCCACGAGGTGAATAAGGATATTTCTCTGTTGAATGTGGATGATGGCCAGTTTGTCGAGGCGGGCACGGAGGTTGTCAAGGATATCTTCTGCCAAAACAGCGGCGTGGTCGAGGTGATCCAAAAGAATGATATTTTGCGGGAAATTGTCATCAAACCGGGGGATTTGCACTTAATTGATAATCCGGTGGATATGGAGGTGCGCACGGGCACGTTGATCCAACCGGGAGAAGCGGTGCTCAGTCATATCGTGCCCGATCGGCTGGTCTATGTGGAGCAGGTGGAAACCCCGGAAGGCCCGGCGGTGCTGCTGCGCCCGGTCTATGAGTACGAAATTCCCGACCACCCGGCAATCCCAGAACAGGAATCGGGCAGCGAAACGGGCCGGCGCATCCGCCTGCGGGCTGTGCAGCGCATTCCTTTCAAGGATGGGGAACGGGTCAAGTCGGTGGGGGGGTTAGAACTGCTGAAAACCCAGTTGATCCTGGAAGTGGACGGACAAACCCCCCACCTGAAGGCCGATATTGAGCTGGTCAGTGACCCGGACGATCCGGAGATCAAACGGCTGCAACTGGTGGTGCTGGAAACGGTGCTGGTACGCCGGGATATGGAAGGAGACCTGACCCAAGGCAGCACCCACACCCGCCTGCTGGTCAAAGATGGAGATACGGTGCCCCCAGGGGCAGTGATCGCCCGCACCGAAATCCGCGCCCGCAAAGGCGGCCTCATCCGCGGGATCCCGGTGGGGATCCAGGCGGCCCGGCGCATCCTGGTCATCACCGCTGATGACCAACTGACGGTCTCAGCCCCTAGCTTGCCAGAGGCCACGGAACGCCCCACAGCCGTTAACTGGCGGGTCAAGGTCGGAGACCTGGTGCGGAAGAAAGACCCCCTAGATGTCTCGGGATCCCTGTTGGCGCCGGATTCGGGTCAGGTGATGGCGGTGAGTGAGGGGCAGGTGGTGCTGCGCTTGGCCCGTCCCTATTTGGTGTCGAGCAATGCGATTTTGCAGGTGGCCAATGGGGATTTGGTGCAGCGGGGGGATAGCTTGGCACTGTTGGTGTTTGAGCGGGCTAAGACCGGGGATATTATTCAGGGGTTGCCGCGGATTGAGGAACTGCTGGAAGCTCGCAAACCTAAGGAAATGTGTGTGCTGGCGGAGCGCCCGGGAACGGTGCAGTTGTCCCGCACGGAAGATGACTACTACCAGTTGCGGGTGATTGATGATCAGGGGAATGTGAAGGAGTATCCCTTGCTGGTGGGGCAAAATCCGATCGTCAATGATGGGCAGCGGGTGGTGGCCGGGGAGCCGCTGACGGACGGGCCCATCAATCCCCATGATCTGCTGGAATATCTGTATTTGGATTACCGCACCCAGATGGGGGCGGATCAGGCGGCACAGTTGGCGGTGCGGGAGGTACAGCGATTCTTTGTCAATGAGGTGCAGGGGGTTTACCGCTCCCAGGGGGTGGAAATTTCCGATAAGCACATTGAGGTGGTGGTGCGGCAAATGACCTCTAAGGTGCGGGTGGACGACAATGGGGACACAACGTTGCTGCCCAATGAGTTTCCGGATCTGCGGGAGATTCAGCGCATGAATGAGTCCATTTCCGTGACGGGCGGGGCACCGGCTCAATACACGCCAATCCTGATGGGGATTACGAAGGCGAGTTTGAGCACGGATAGCTTTATTTCGGCAGCTAGCTTCCAGGAGACAACCCGGGTGCTGACGGAGGCAGCTATTGAAGGGCGGATGGACTGGCTGCGGGGGCTGAAGGAAAATGTGATTATCGGGCGCTTGATCCCGGCAGGCACTGGCTTCAGTACCTATGAGGAGTTGGTGCATGAGCCGGAGGTGGAAGAACCTGTGGTGGCCGAGACAACAGTGCGAGGGTTCGACGATGACCTGATGATTGACGACACCACCGCATCCCAGGTCAGCCTGGCCAATGAGGAGGATGAGGAAGAAGAATAATTCCCGGGATCCCGAGGTGGCCGGGGTAGGGCAACGACGGTATCTATTTTCTGAATCCTCCCTCTGCCGTTCTGGGAGAGGGGCCGGGGGCGAGGGCTCTGTTGCAGTCTCAATGGCAATGCCTATATCTCTTACTGAGTGCTTTCCTTGACCGGCAAGCTCCTTGCCATGTCAGGCTACAGCAAGTGAAGAAAGATACGTTTTCTCAACCCCCGCTCTCAAGGCAGGAGAGGGGCAGGGGTGAGAGGCCCTGGGTTCCTTGGGCCCCATCAGGAGCGCAATCCTGAGACACCACCAGTCCTGGCTAGCTCTCGCCGGGGAAAGGCTGAAATCTTTCTGAATATCTGTAAAGAACTGGCGAAAATTCGCAAAGAATCCGATGAAATTATTGATATTTTTAGGCACAGAGTCGAAATGAGTATACGGTAGAAAATCAGAAAGGCCAGGAAATTTTCCAAAAACTTTATGTCCCAAACCAGTGCTGACAGTACTCTGCCCTCGGTAGCGGCAACTGCCGTCGGAACGGAGATCTATGTGACGATTCACGGGCATTTTTATCAACCCCCCCGGGAAAATCCCTGGATCGGGCGGATTGAACAACAACCGGGGGCTGCCCCCTACCACGACTGGAATGAACGGATCTTGGCGGAGTGCTACCGCCCTAATGCTTTTGCCCGCATCCTCGATGATCAGGGACGGGTTCTGGAGATTATTAACAATTTTGAGTATTTGAGCTTTAATATCGGCCCGACCCTACTGTCCTGGCTGGAAGCTCATGATCTGGAAGTGTACCGACGAATTCTGGCGGCAGACCGCAGCAGTTGCCAACGCTACCAAGGCCACGGCAACGCCATCGCCCAAGTCTATAACCATGTGATTCTGCCCCTGGCTAACCGGGCAGATCAAGAACTGCAAATCCATTGGGGCATCGCCGACTTTCGCCACCGCTTCGGCCGGGATCCGGAGGGGATGTGGCTGGCAGAAACGGCAGTGGATCTCAGTACCCTGGAACTGCTGGCGGCGGCCGGGATCCGGTTTATTATTCTGGCTCCCAGTCAAGCTAAGCGCTGCCGCCCCATGGGAGGGGAATGGCAGGATGTGTCCGCAGGGCAGATTGATCCCAGCCGCCCTTACCGCTGCTATGTAGGGGATGGCTCTGGGTATGTGGATATTTTCTTTTTTGACGGGCCGATCTCCCGGGATATGGGTTTTGGGGATGTGTTGCACAGCAGTTTGAATCTGGTGCAACGGTTGGGAGGGGCGGTCAATCCCCAACGATCAACACCTCAGTTGATCCAGTGCGCGACGGATGGGGAGACGTTTGGCCATCATAAGCGGGGGGTGGAAAAAACCTTGGCCTATGCTTTTGCCTATGAAATCCCCCGCCGGGGCTGGCAGGTAACCAATTATGCCCATTTCCTGAGTTTGCATCCCCCCACTTGGGAGGTGGAAATCAAACCCCGCACCGCCTGGAGCTGTGCCCATGGGGTGGGACGCTGGGAACGGGACTGTGGCTGTGGGGCTGCTCCGGGAGGACAGTTGCGCTGGCGTAAACCTCTGCGGGAAACGCTCAATTGGCTGCGAGATCAACTCTGGCACATCTATCTGGATCGGGCCAGCCACTATCTCCGGGATCCGGTGGCAGCACGGTTGGACTATGTCCAGGTCATTCTTTCCCCCCAGGAACGGCAGGGGTTTCTGGAACGGCATCAACGTACAGACCTAGACGGGGAGCAACAAGTGGAGCTGTGGCGTTTGCTGGAGATGCAGCGGTTTGCTCAGTTGATGTTTACCAGTTGTGGCTGGTTTTTTGAGGATTTGGCCCGACCGGAGGGGGTACAGATTTTGCGCTATGCAGCCCGGGCGATGGAGTTGGCGGCGGAGGTGACGGGGGTTTCGCTGGAGGGGGCTTTCCAGGAACGGCTAGGGGCAGCCCCCACCAATACCCCAGCTTATCCTAGCGGGGCGGTGGTGTATCGGGAGTTGGTGATGCCAAGTGTGATCTCGCCACCGCGGGTGGTGGCCCACTATGTGATCGCCAGTCTGTTTGAACAACACAGTCGCCAGGAGAGTCTCTATGGCTATACGTTGGAGCATCTGGATCGGCAGCGCCGCCGGCTAGGGGATTCCACTCTGGAGGTGGGGCGGGTGGTGCTGCGCAGTACCCTGACTCAGGAAAGTCATGATTTCATCTACGCGGTGCTGCATTTGGAGGGCTGGGATTTTCACTGCGGGGTGAAGCCCTTCAGCGGCCGCAGAAGCTATGAGTCCCTAAAACAACGTCTGCTAGCTCCCCTCAGTAAGGTGGAAACGGTGGTGGGGATCCATGAGGGTTTTGGGGAGGAGACGTTTAATCTGGGGGACCTGCTGGTTGAGGAACGGCAACGGCTGATGCACCGGCTGACCCAACATAAAATGGGGGAGCTGAGCCAACTCTACCACCGCACCTATTTGGACCACTACAGTGTGATGATGGCTTTTCGCCAGGATGGGCTGTCCCTGCCGGAAGAGCTCTATGTGGCAGCTCAGTTGACCCTTAATCAACGTTTCTTGAATTGTCTGTGGCATCTGGAAGGGGAAGGGCAGCCAAGCCAAGAACATTGGTCGGAATTGCTGGCGATTGTGCAGGAGGCAAAACAGTTGGGCTGCCACTTGCAACAACCAGAAGCTATCCATGTGCTGGGACGGATCGTGCATGGGATCCTCTGGAAGTTGGCCCATAGCTTTGTCCCTGAGGAATGTTCAGATTTGATTCAACGCCTAGATCACTGGCTGCACTTGAGTTTGGAGGTGGGCTTGCCCCTGCAACTAGACCGGCTGCAAGAACTGTACTTGACCTGCCTGGAACGACAAATTGCCCCCCGCTGCCGCCTCTGGCCGGAACAGGACTGCCAAGGGATCCCGACGGGGTCGCTGTTGCTGTTGCTGCGGTTGGGACAGTTGCTGAATATCAATACACAAACGTGGTTACGGCGCTTGGCTGAGGTGGAAGCCGAGGAGGGCAGGGAGTAGGGCTTGCCATTTCCAGGTGATTTCCGCTAGTTCCCGCTCTATCTGGGAACCGGCGACGATGCCAGCCCCGGCATAGAGGGTGATGCGGGGAGGACGCAACCAGGCACAACGAATGGCAACGATGAATTCTCCTTCCCCCTGGGGACCTAACCAGCCGAGGGGAGCGGCATAAAAGCCCCGCTGAAAACTCTCGAGATAGGGCAGGTAGGCGCAGGCCCGCTCCCGCGGCAGCCCGGCAACGGCAGCCGTGGGATGCAGGGCAGCCACAAGGTCCACAAGATGCAGGTGGTCGGGCATGCGGGCATGGATGGGGGTTTGCAGGTGCTGGATGTGGCAAAGTTGCCGCAGGGTGGGATAGTGATCGGGAAGCTGGGGGCTGATGCCCAGGCTGTGCAGGGCACTGACAATGGACTCGGTGACCAAATGCTGCTCGTAACGGTCTTTGGTGCTCTCCAATAACCCCTGACCTAAGCGCCAATCCTGATCGGGATCCCGATGGCGAGGACGGGATCCAGCCAGGGCAATGGTAAATAAACGCCCCTGCTCTAACCTGACGAGGGTTTCCGGGCTGGCACCAAGGAAAATCCCCCCTTGGGGATGCTGACAGGCAAAGACGGTGCAGTCAGGATACATCTGCCGCAACCCCTGAACAATCACCCCTACCTCAGGACTTGGATGCCAATCCATTTCGTAGGGGGCCGCTAGGACAATCTTTTCTAACGATCCCTGGTGAATCAGGCCTAAGGCTCGCTCCAATGCCCCTTGCAGGGGTGGGGCAG
This sequence comes from Thermostichales cyanobacterium HHBFW_bins_127, assembly GCA_039794745.1. Lineage (GTDB taxonomy): Bacteria > Cyanobacteriota > Cyanobacteriia > Thermostichales > Thermostichaceae > JAUQVP01. The sequence continues at coordinate 14,032 of JAUQVP010000028.1, forward strand.
GCAATTGCACCGGCAGCGCTGCCGGGGATCCCTGCCAGGGTATTTTGACGGGGGGCAAACTGGCCCAGAGGTCGGCGGGATCCCCAAGGTCGGGATCCCAACAGGTGAGGTGCCAGGCGCTGCCTTGACCGTGGAGGGTGACTTGGGGATTGAAAAAGTAACTGGGATCCCGGTCGCTGAAGCCGAAGCTACCGAGCCAGAAGCCGTTTGTGCTGCGGCTGAGCTGGCGCAGGTGCTGGAAGCGCTCCGGTCCGTGGCTGTGCCAGTGGCGGCGGGCCCCCACCCCGATGAGGACCCGGGATCCCTGGGCCCAGAAGAAATGGGGCTGATCCAGACCTAGCCGCTGCCGCAGGGCCACATAGGCAGCCACGGGATCCCCCCCTAGGCAGGGGTAGGAGGGGGGTAGGGGGAGGAAGGGGGAGGGAGAGCGCAAGGGAGCAATGCAGGGGCGACACTCCTCTCAGCTTAAAATAGTTCTATTTCTGATCCCAGCGACAAAGCTAAGAATCCATAGGCTTGATAACTTTTTATGAATCAAAATCACGATGGTGTTACGTTGCCTTCCCCACAGGAGTTATGGCGGGCAGCCCTGAAGATTCCGATGTATAGTGTGGCGATTATGCCGATTCTGGGGGGGACAAGTTTGGCTTGGCAGCAGCAACGGCTTTTTGCCCCGGGGGTGCTGAGTCTGTTGTTAACGGCTAGTATTTTAATTTTGGTGTGGATGAATGTCAGCAATGATGTGTTTGACCATGAAACCGGCATTGATGTGCATAAGTACCATTCCTTGGTGTATCTGACGAAAAAACCGAGGCTTTTGTTGGGGATTGCCCATGGCTGTTTGGGTATTGCCTTGGGCTGTATTGCCTGGATCAGTTGGTGGCAGCGGGACGGAACGCTGTTGCTGCTCATTGGGCTGGCCTGTTTTTTGGGCTATACCTATCAGGGACCGCCGTTTCGCTTGGGCTATCTGGGGTTGGGGGAACCTATCTGTTTTTTTTGCTTTGGACCGTTGGGGATTCAAGCTGCCTACTATAGCCAAACTCAAGCCTGGACCTGGCAATCGCTACCCCTGGGAACGGTTATCGGGCTCACAACAACCCTGATCCTGTTTTGCTCCCATTTCCATCAAGTGGACGATGATCTAGCCGCCGGCAAACGCTCCCCAGTGGTACGACTGGGATCCCGGCGGGCAGCGGCTTTGATCCCCTATGCCTGTGGGTTGATCTATGGATTGACGGTGGTTTTTGTGGGGATGGGTTGGCTGCCTTGGCTCAGTTTGGGGATCCTGGTGACGCTGCCGTTAGCCTATCGGCTCTCCCAGCTTTTGCTCAGCTCTTATGACCAGTATGCTCGCATTAGCCACAGCAAGTTTGTGGCGGTACAGTTGCATTTTTGGTCGGGGATGATTCTCTGTCTGAGTTTAGTTTTGGCTTAGGATGATGATTTGCTTTTGGCCTCTAGGGCTTCTAGGCGGCTGAGCAGTTCTTGGTTTTTTTCTTTCAGGGACTGCATTTCTCGGCGCAGTTCCTGTAGAGATGGCTCGGAACCCAGACGGCTTTGCACCCGCTCGATGGCTTCGCTGGCCGCCCGGTGCAACCGCCCATCCGCCCCTTTGAGGCTCTCTAAAATCGGCAAAGCTTTGGCCGTATTCAGGGATCCCAAGGCACTCACCACGGCCATCTGCACCTGAAAGGTCGATTCCTGGGCCAGGGCCTGCAAGGTGGCCAAGACTCTGGGATGCTCCTGGTCGGCAGCGTAGGTGCCCAAGGCGCGAATGGCGGCTAGGCGCAAGGGTACGGGGATGCCGGGTTGGGTATGGGTGATCAGATGGTCGAGGGCTTGGGGGGCATGCTTGAGGGCGGCCCAGGCTTGCATCACTCCAGAGCGACTAACTTCGTTCCAGCCGGCACGGCTGGCCATCACCCGATCCAATAGCTCCAGCAAGGGTTGGGGATCCGGCTGCCGGGGGTCTTTGCCCAACAGTTGCCCTAGGGCAGCAGCGGCAGCACTCTCCACGTAGTAACTGGGATCCCCCTGCTCTAGGAGCTGGCGGATGGGTTCGTAGGTAGCCGGCTGGTGGGGATAGGTGGCAAGGGCTTGAATAGCGGCTTTACGCACATGGGGAGAGGCATCCCCCAGGGCTCGGGTGAGGATGGGGATGGCTTGCTGCAGGGCGATTTCCCCCAGGGCTTGGCAGATGCCTACCTTAACTCCCCAAAAAGATGCTTGCTGCAAAGCCAGCTCCAGGGCTTCCAGGGCGGGCAGGCAGCGCTTTTTCCCCAGGGCCTGGGCGGCATAAAGACGGGAAATCACATCGGGAGCATAGAGCAATTGGGCCTTCAGTTCCGGGATCCCCAGATTGAGATCGAGGGTTTTCAGCCAGTGGTTGCCGGGGTCGAAGCAGACAAACTCCGGTTTATCCGCCACGGGCAGGTAGAAGGTATGGCTGGCTTGGTGCAGATGCAAGCTAAAGGTCTGCCCTGGTCGATCCGCCCAGCCCAACAGAATCGGGATTTGCAAATCAAACAAATGATCCTCCCCTTGGGTCTGGGTGATGGTCACCTTAGCCAGCTTGGTCTCCCCATCCCAGGCATAATCCAGCTTGAATTGGGGATACCCCCCCCGCCACACATATTGGTCGAAAAGGGGAGCCAAGTTGCGTCCCGTCACCTGCTCAATGGTCCGCAGCAGATCTTGAGTCTCGACGGTTTGGTGGGCATAGTGGTGCAGGAAATGGCGCAGGCTAGCCCGGAAAGCCACCTCTCCCAAACTGGTGCGGATCATGTGATAGACCCAGCCCCCCTTCTGGTAGATATGACAGTCGTACAGTTCGATGGCATCCCGGTAGATGTGGGTGACCATGGGGCGGCGGTAGCGGCTACTGTCTTCCTGGATATAGGCCTGCTGATCCTGATAGCGGTGGTAGTCGGCGTGATCCCGCCCATGCTCCTGCTCATCCCACAGGATTTCCGCGTAGGTAGCCATGCCCTCCTTGACCCAGGCATGGGACCAGTGCTTAATCACCACCAAATCCCCAAACCATTGATGAGCTAACTCATGGGCCACCAAGGTCTCCGACCAAAGGGTATCGAGGGCAGCCCGCTCATCCAGCAAACAACGATCCGTCAACAGGGTCATGGAGGTATTCTCCATACCCCCAAAAATAAAATCCGCCACGCAGGCCTGCCCATACTTGCCATAGGGATAGGGATAGCCGTAATAATCCGAGAAAAACTGCAGCATCCGTGGCGTCTTGCCCAACGTCCGCCACCCATCCTCCTCCCGCCCCCGCTCCACATAGTAGGTCACCGGGATCCCTTGCCAATGGTCCTCCAGGACGGCAAAATCCCCCACCACCAAAGTCATCAAATAACTGGGATGCACCTGCTCCTGCCGCCAGTGATAGGTGATCTGGGATCCCTGCTCTTGGCGGGCCACCAAAAGGCCATTGGAAAGAGCCACATAGGGGGCCGGCACTGCCACCCGCAGCTCAGAAGTGGCCAATTGCCCCGGATAATCAAAACAAGGAAACCAATAGCGGGAATCCTCATCTTCCCCCTGGGTCCACACCTGCACCGGCTTGTCAGGATAAGCCTCGCTCGGCCCAATAAAATAAATCCCCCGCTGCGGCTGCCGCACCCCATAGGCAATCTCCACAACTATCCGGGATCCCGGCGCCGGCACTGGCTCTAGGCTGATGTGCAACTCCTGCCCATCGTAGCTGTAGGCCAAGGGGGATCCCGAGCAGGTGACCTGGTCAATGGTCAGGTGCATGGCATTGAGGGTGAGGGTGCGTACCTCCGGGGCGAGCATTTCCAGGGTAATAGCACAGGTTCCCTGCAAAGACTGCTGTTGCAAATCCAGACGCAGATCCAAAGCAATATGACGCACATAGGCCGGGCGATCCGGACTGTAGTGGGGTCGGGATCCCGGCAGGGGAAAAGCTTTGGGGGCTTTTTCCGTATCCAGTCCCCACCAGGAGAGGACCTGATGCCAGAGGGGTGCTGTCATGCCAACTGCTCAAAACGTCCGTTTTTTACTCTAGCCTTTTGCCTGTCAATCCGGTACCCAACCCTATGGGAGAGCACCGCTGTTAGCGATCAGGGACAAAATCTCCTTAGAGAGTTGCATAAATTCTTCCGCCCCTTTGGAATCGGGCTTGTAGTCAAAAATCGAGCGGGGATCAGGGATCCGCAAATCCCCGAGGTCCCGTTCTTGGTTCAAGCAATGGCTGAGATCAACTCGGTCATAGATACGGGTTTGCAAAATCGGTAGCTGATAGCGAGTTTGCACCGATGCTTCCAACCGGGGCAAGGTATGCTGGACATAGCCAGGATTGGTCAAGATCTTGGAGGGTAAAATCCCCAAAATAGCCAGATCCGGCTTGAGAATCACATTTCTGAACTCATTGATTTCTTCCACAAAGTTCTTGACATTTTTCAGCCCCGTGTTGGCGAAAGGCTTCAAATCGGAAGGGATGAGTAAATAATCGGCACTGATCAGGGCAATTTGAGAATAGAGATCCCGGGACGGGGGACAGTCAATCAAGACAAAATCGTAGTCATGGCGAACCTGAGCCAGTTTATCCAGGAGCCGAGTTTTGGAAAAGGCCTTTTCGGCTAATTCCTTTTCCTGAACTGTCAAGTGAATATGGGAAGGGACAACATCAATAGGCACAGCACAGTAGGAAGCCTTGCGCACCACTTCCCGGATGGGAAAACGATTCTTTTCTGCAATCACATGATAAATATTGCAGTCCTTAATGTCATCTTCTTCCTCAAAGGCAAACTTCAACAGCCCCGTGGCAAAGGTGGTATTAGCCTGGCTATCGAGGTCGATCAATAAAACCCGAAACCCCTGCAAAGCAAAGGCAGCTCCTAAGTTAACGACGGTTGTGGTTTTGCCCACCCCACCCTTATTGTGATAGACAGCTATGACTTTCATCGGGATCCCATAGTGCTGCTCTACAGTTTAGGCACATTTTTTGCTATCGTCACAGGCTATGGGTCCCCAAAGGATTGACAAGATCTATCTGCACTGGACGGCAACGACCTACGATTGGTGTCAGCCGGGGTACTATCACACGGTGATCGGCGGCGGCGGGGAGATCCATCGCCTCACGCCCTACAGGCAGCCTTTACCCGCCCATACCTACCGGCGCAATTCCCACTCCGTGGCCCTGGCGATTGCCTGTATGCAGGACCATGACTGGCAGCGCTATCCGCCGACGGCAAGCCAAATCACAGCCCTCTGCCGGGAAGTAGCCCACCTCTGCCGGCAACTGGGTTGGGAGGGGAATGGGCTCGGGGTGGAGCGGGTGCTGACCCATGCGGAAGCGGCTGCTCTGCGGGATTTTCCCTTGGCGTTGGTGACTCAGGTGTCCGGTTGGTCTGCCCCCCTGACCAAGGAGATGGAGCAGCTCTACGAACGGCGGGCCAACTGCCTCGGTCTTCCCCATGAAAACTATGGTCCCCCTAGTTGGCCCGATGGGTGGCCAGGGGGCTATCAGGAGCGCTGGGATCTGTTCCAACTGCAAGCCGGGGATCCCCCGGGTAGTGGCGGCCCTTGGCTGCGGCAGCGCATCTGCCAAATCCTCCAGAAATGGGTAACGGCAGGTAAGGAAGTGTAGGAAAGTGTGAATTTGTTGCCTCCCTTACGGCAAATCGCACTGCAATAGAAATAGGAAGACCAACACGGGAGGTTGCTATGGCTACAGTGAGTAGGGTTCAGGGAGAGCCGGTTGCCATCACCCGTCAATATGTAGTGCCCCTTAACCAGGTGAGTTTGCAAGATATTGCCCTAGTAGGGGGCAAGAATGCCTCCCTCGGGGAGATGATCCAACGCCTGCCGGGGGTCAAGGTGCCAGGGGGCTTTGCCACAACGGCCACGGCCTACCGGGATTTTTTGCATGAATCAGGGCTCGAGGAGAAGCTGCGCCAGCTGTTGCAGGATTTGGATGTCAGTGATGTAGCCCGGCTGCGGCAGGTGGGACAGGCTGCCCGGTCGTTGATTTTGCAGACCCCCTTTAGTCCTATGCTGGAGCAGGCCATTACCACGGCTTACCTGGAGATGTGCCGGGAAGCGGGTCGGGAGGTGGATGTGGCGGTGCGCTCCAGTGCCACCGCTGAGGATCTGCCCCATGCCAGTTTTGCCGGCCAGCAGGAAACTTACCTAAATGTACGGGGGGTACCGGCGGTGCTCGATGCCTGCCACCGCTGCTTTGCCTCTCTCTTTACCGACCGGGCCATTGCCTACCGCCAACACCAGGGCTTTGACCACCTGAGCGTGGCCCTGTCGGTGGGGGTGCAGCGGATGGTGCGCTCGGATTTGGCAGGGGCAGGGGTGATGTTTTCCATTGATACGGAAACTGGCTTCCGGGATGTGGTCTTGATCACCGCTGCCTATGGATTGGGGGAAAATGTGGTGCAAGGGGCGGTCAATCCCGATGAATACTTTGTTTTCAAGCCCACCTTGGCCCAGGGCTATGCCCCCATCCTCAGTCGCCGCCTCGGCAGCAAGGCCCTGAAGCTGGTCTACGATGTCGGCGGCTCCCGCTCGGTGCGCAATATCACGGTGCCAGCCTCAGAGCAGGGCAAGTTTGTCCTCACAGATGAGGAGGTGTTGCAACTGGCCCGCTGGGCGGTGCTGATCGAGCAGCATTACGGCGGCATCCCCATGGATATGGAGTGGGCTAAGGACGGGCTGACGGGGGAATTGTTTATCGTCCAAGCCCGGCCAGAAACGGTACAGTCCCAAAAAACGAAGCAGCACCTGCGGCAAACCTACCATCTGGAACAAAGCGGAGAAGTGCTGGTCACCGGGCGAGCCATCGGCGAGCGCATCGGCGCCGGGGTGGCGCGGGTGATCCTGGATGTACATCAGATCGAGCAGTTCCATGCCGGTGAAGTCCTAGTCACGGACAAAACTGACCCCGACTGGGAACCAATCATGAAACAGGCCAGTGCCATCGTCACCAATCAGGGGGGACGCACCTGCCATTCGGCCATCATCGCCAGAGAATTGGGGATCCCGGCGGTGGTAGGGACGGAAACGGCAACGGCGGTGATCCAATCGGGGCAGGGGGTGACGGTGTGCTGTGCGGAAGGGGAAATTGGCAAGGTCTACGCTGGTATCTTGCCCTTCCGGGTGGAAGAAACCCCCTGGACGGAATTGCCCACCCCCCGCACCCGCCTGATGCTCAATGTCGGCAACCCCGAGGAAGCCTTTGGTCTAGCCAGTTTGCCCCACCAAGGGGTAGGGCTGGCCCGGCTGGAGTTCATCATCGCTAACCACATCCAAGTCCATCCCCTCGCCCTCTGCCACCCCGACCAAGTCCGGGATCCCCAAGTGCGGGAGCAGATCCAGCAGCTTACCGCTGCCTATCGGGATCCCAAGGAGTATTTTGTGGATCGTTTGGCCCAAGGGGTGGGGATGATTGCGGCGGCTTTTTATCCCCAGCCGGTGGTGGTGCGGCTTTCCGATTTCAAGAGCAACGAGTATGCCAATCTTTTGGGTGGGGCGGACTTTGAGCCTGAGGAAGAAAACCCGATGTTGGGGTGGCGGGGGGCTTCCCGCTACTACGATCCCCGTTATCGGGAGGGGTTTGCTTTGGAATGTGCAGCCCTGAAAAAAGTCCGGGACCAGATGGGATTGGTGAATGTGATTGTGATGGTGCCTTTCTGTCGCACACCGGCGGAAGGGCGGCGGGTGATTGAAACCTTGGCGGCCGAAGGGCTGGTGCAAGGGGAGCGGGGGTTAAAGATCTATGTCATGGCCGAAATCCCCAGCAATATCCTGCAGGCGGAGGCCTTTGCGGAGATCTTTGATGGTTTCTCCATCGGCTCCAACGACCTGACCCAGTTGACCCTCGGTCTGGATCGGGATTCCGCCCGCATTGCTCATCTTTTCGATGAACGGGATCCCGCCGTCACCTCCTTGATTCGGCACTTGGTGCAGACGGCCCATGCCCACGGTCGCCCGGTGGGGATTTGCGGGCAGGCCCCCAGCGACTATCCGGATTTTGCCCGCTTCCTGGTGAGCATCGGCATTGACTCCATCAGCCTGAACCCCGATGCCCTCTACCGCACCTTGCCAGTGATTGTCGAAGCCGAGAAAAACCTTGCCTAGGAGGAGGAGACAATGTTCAAGCGGATTTTGGTAGCCCTCGACAATAGCCCCCACAGTGAGCAGATCTTCGCCCAAGCCCTCGACCTCGCCAAAGCCCAGGGATCCCGATTGTTACTGCTTCATGTTTTGACGGTGGATGAGAGTGATGTGCCGCCCATGCCCACCCTACCGGCGGTGGACGTGGGATCCCCGGCGAATGTGGAGTTGTGGGAGTCCTATCGGGAGCAGCGTTGGCTCTACGAGCAGGCTCAGTTGCAGCATCTGCGTCAGCTCAGCGAGCAGGCCAGTTTGCAGGGGGTGGCGGCGGAGTTTACCCTCAACTCCGGGGATCCCGGTCGGACGATTTGTGCTTTGGCCAAGACTTGGAATGCGGATTTAATTTTGATGGGTCGGCGGGGATATACGGGTGTGGCGGAGTGGATTATGGGCAGTGCCAGCAACTATGTTTTGCACCATGCTCCCTGTGCCGTCTTGATTGTCCAGGGCAAGCCCCCAGAAGAGTAGCTTAGGTTTGTCGCTAACTCAACCGCTGGGGAAGCGAACCCCCCTCTCCCTGCTTGGGAGAGGGGTTGGGGGTGAGGGAGTTGCTTTCATCAGAAAGTTGTTGGCAGGGGTTAGTTTAGCTTTATCGGCGGGAAACCCCACACTGTATTTGCTAGATCTCCGCCGTGGGTGGCACAGCGGTAGCACACCGGGATCTCTGTACAAACAAGTCCACGAAGCGTGTAGCCCACTCTCCATCTGAGATGAGCGTCGGGAGTCGTTCACCCATCAAAAATCATCCATCTCAACTTTGATCA
>JAUQVP010000028.1:23061-30374 GCA_039794745.1 Thermostichales cyanobacterium HHBFW_bins_127
TGGCACAGCGGTAGCACACCGGGATCTCTGTACAAACAAGTCCACGAAGCGTGTAGCCCACTCTCCATCTGAGATGAGCGTCGGGAGTCGTTCACCCATCAAAAATCATCCATCTCAACTTTGATCACCCGCCCCGTCATAGCATCAATATAAACCTCAACCCTGTCAGCAAACTTAATTTTCCAAACTGAACGAGAGTGCTTCAGCTCCGCCTCCACAATCATCTGCCCCGGAACCGCCCGGCGAGCAATAGCAATCGCTTCCTCAATTGGCATCGGGATCCCAGCGGATTGGGCAAAAGCAGGGATAAGCAAACTCCAAGTCAGCAGCCAACTTGGCCCCAAAGATTTCACCAGATTCATCAATCCTCTAGTAGGCATCCTGAAGCTCATAGAAATCTGGAGTGATGTAATCCTTGCGCATCGGCCAGCCAATCCAATCCTCCGGCATCAGAATCCGCTTCAGATTGGGATGCCCCTCATAGACAATCCCGTACATGTCGTAGCTCTCCCGCTCCTGCCAGTCGGCACTCTTCCAGATCCAGTACACCGAAGGTACCCGGGGATCTGTGCGCGGCACCTGCACCTTCACCCGCAGTTCCTGAGGACGGTCAGCATTGTCACTCAGGCGAATCAAGTGATACACACTCACCAGATCCTTGCCCGCCCCCAAATCGTAAGCACACTGGCACTGCAAATAATTAAAACCATAACCATAGAGCACCGTGGCAATCGGCAGCCAGACCTCCCGATCCACCTGGATCATCTCCACCCCAAGGTGGTCTCGACCCAGATTCACGTGGGCAAAGCCATTCTCTGCCAAAAACTGCGAAACCGGCCCCCGCTCCACCACCGCGACAGCACCGGACTCCGGCACTTCTGGACTGGTTTCTGGGGTAGGGGTGACTTCCTCAGACACGATCTCCTCCTTGCAAGGCACGAATTTCCGCTTCCGCCGCCTGAATCCCACTGGTCTGCAACGCCGGCGGCACCGGGATCCCCATCGCTGCTGCTAAAGCCGGGGGTGGAGCCTGACGGCTGGGCGCTTCCAGATACTGCCCGGTAATGATTTCCGGCACCGGCTTCAGTTGGTGAGAACGGGTGTAGTAGCGGTGGGTTTGCTGCAGAATCCCCCGCTCCCGCATATCTTCTGCGGCGATTTTTTTGCGCAGCTTAATAATTGCATCCATGATCGCTTCCGGCCGCGGCGGACAACCAGGGATATACACATCCACCGGAATTAACTTATCCACCCCCCGCACCGCACTGTAGGAATCCGTACTAAACATCCCCCCCGTAATCGTGCAGGCCCCCATGGCAATCACATACTTGGGATCCGGCATTTGCTGATAGAGCTTCACCAAAGCCGGCGCCATTTTCATCGTCACCGTCCCGGCCGTAATAATCAAATCCGCCTGCCGCGGCGAGCAGCGGGGCAACAGGCCGAACCGGTCAAAATCAAAACGAGACCCGATCATAGCCGCAAACTCAATAAAACAGCAGGCCGTCCCATACATCAGCGGCCACAGGCTGGACATCCGCGACCAATTATAAAGATCATTCAAAGTTGTCAAAATGACATTATTCGATAGATCAGTCGTAACCTGGGGTGGGGTATTGGCAGGAAACAACACCTGAGGGGAAGACGGACTCAAGACCATTCCAACGCTCCTTTTCTCCAGGCATACACAAGACCAAATACCAAGATAGCAATAAAAATCAGGGCTTCCACAAAGGCCAGCACCCCCAAGCGGTGAAACGCCACTGCCCAAGGATAAAGAAAGACCGTCTCCACATCAAAGATGACGAAAACCAGGGCAAACATGTAATAGCGAATGTTAAACTGAATCCACGCCTGCCCCCGGGGATCAATCCCAGACTCATAGGTGGTGCGCCGTAACCCCAACCGCCGCACCGGACTCAAAGCCCGGGAAGCCAACAGGGCTACCACCGGCAACAGGGCACAAATCAGCAAGAAAACCAAAAGATAGTCGTAACCGCTGAGGACAAACACAGGACGAACCTTTGTTAACCACTTGTTATTGTAATTCAGGAATTGAGTATTCTTGCTGGGCCGCCGACAAAGTTAGGGGATCCCGCAGCCGTTTCAGCTGGGGCATCAGGGTGGCCATTTCCAGAGCCGCCATGGCATAATCCCAACCCAAGTTGTTTTTGATCCCGGCCCGCTCTAGGGCCTGCTGCAGGGTGTCGGCGGTGATAATCCCAAAAACCGTCGGGATCCCGGTTTGGAAGCTGACCGCTGCGATCCCCTTGGCCGCTTCATTGCAGACGTACTCGAAATGGGGGGTTTGCCCCCGGATCACCGCCCCCAAACAAATCACCGCATCATATCGCCCCGACAAGGCCAACTGCCTGGCTACCATCGGCACCTCAAAACTGCCCGGCACCCACACATAGTCCACCTGGGATCCCTGGGGGTCCACATCTACCCCATGGCGTTTGAGGGCATCTTGGCAGCCCTGCAACAGCTTGCCCACAATCAAATCGTTAAAACGAGCCACCACGATCGCAAAGCGCAGCGACTCGGTCTGAACAAAATTGCCTTCAAAACTGGCCATGCTACTTGAGGAAATTCAACACACCCACCGCCATCACCAGCCCTACCCAAATCAGGGATCCCACCAACAAGACATTTTTGGCTTGCCCCCAATTGCTGGCAGAGCTGTAGAGAAACGGCACCACAATACACAGCAACAAACTATACAACACCAAGACCAATAACGTCAGTTGAAAAAGAATCCCCATAACCCACCTCTTTTGTTGTCTTCTGTTTTCTTACCGCAGCGGCATCCCCAAAAGAATCTTATTTACGAAACTTAATAAAATTGCTGAACTAGCGGCGGCGGCTGACCTCCTTAGCCATGGCGCGGAAGCCATCGAGGGCCGGGCCGGGCCGGCGCTTGGGACGGGGGAAACTCAAGTCCACCTCGCTCAAACTCACCTGCTTGAGATCGATGACGGCGCGGCGATCGACAACGGTTGTGGTTGGGGTGGTGACCGTTGCTTCGGCCGGGGGTTGGAAAGCCCCCACCACACTGGAAATCAAGCCCCCAAACAAAATGCCAAAAAAGGCAAAAATCCCACCAAAAATCGCTTTGAACAGCTTGGCAATCAACCCCATAGGAACAACTCATGCAAGGCTACGACCCCTATCTTAGGGTAGTTTTGCCCCACTGATGTAACAAAATATCGAGATTTCTCAGCTAACCCCCAGATCCACCCGCTTCATTCCGGAAATTCTTTACAAAAATTCATGATTTTTCCGGATTTGTTTCCGGCATCAGGCAGCCTAGGGCATCGCAGCCGGCGGGGCCTTCGGCAGCGAGGGCCAGTTGGGTGTCGTGGTCAATCAGGGCAGCCAGGAAATCAGGGCGGCGGCGCCGGACCAAAACCGCTGCTGAAAGGCGTTCGTAGGTGGCTTGGTCAATTTTCTCAAAGGGCAGGCGGGGGAAGGGGGCGTCAAAGCGGGCCAGCAGGGCAGCGCTGATGTAACCTTGATCCTGCTCAATGGCCGTGTAAATGGCCCGCCCCAGATCTTCGATTTCCTCTTCCCGCAGCTCCAGGGTGGCACTGGTGTTGTGGGTGGTGTAGTACTTCTGCACCTGCATGTAAAAATCAAACTGCGCCAAAGCGGAAAACTGCTCGATGGCAATGTCCCCAGCCCCCGGCAGATCCGCCCAGGACACCTGCACCGGAATCTCCACCAGCCACTCGGTGCAGCGGGGATCAAAGGGATCCTGCAACAAATTCCCCTGCTCATCTTTATCCGATTGGGCCGGCACCACAGAGTAGCCATAGTCCAAGCAGGCCAATGCCACGGGATCCCCTTTAGCGAAGGTGATGCGGCGGATGAAGCGTTGGGCCTTGGGGGGATGCCAACCGGGGGAAGCACCGGTGAGGAGGCTTTTGGTACCGGCCGGTTGCACGGTGGTGCAGCGGTTGGGGCGGCGCAGCCCGTGGCGGTCGCAGTAATCCCAGATCGTTTCATGGACAATGGTGCGCCAGCGGCTGAGGTAGGCCTGTTCTTGGGCTTTGAAGTCTCGCCCTTGGGGGGTATCGGGACGGCCAGCTTGCCACCAACGCAGCCATTCCACCCCAAAGGCATGGACAAAGAAATCGAATAAACCTGTAAACGACACCCCCACAATCGGGTCAATGTCCCGTGAGTATTGATAGCGGGGTTCCTGGAACTGATGGTTGAGCAGGGCGGCAACGGAATAGCTAGCGGCTTGGAAGGCTTGTTTTTGGGTTTCGTGATCCTGGGGATCGATTTGATTGAGGTGCACCTCGGCCAAGTTGCAGTGGAAGTCGGAGCCGATAATTTCGCCACAAGGGTTGAGGCCATATCTGCCCAGGCGATGCTCTAGCTCCCGTGGGCTGATCCCCGGCAGTTTGGCCCGGAGAAAATCTGCCCCCCCCTGTTGAAGATAGGCTTGGATGAAAGCTTGTTTGTCTTCAGGATTGGTGAGGATGTCGGCGTTGGCGCGGGCAATCGCTTCGGGGGCATATTGGATGGCCCCTTCCCCGGAGTAAAACTGTTTGCGCACCGCAGCTATGCACTCCTCCAGGCTGGGTTTGTGGTGGAAAACGCGGGTGTGGTTGGCCATGCGCAGGGCATCCCGCTCGGGGTCAATGCGCCAATTGCCGTTTTCGTCCTGGGACCAGAGGTTATCTTTGGCGGTGGCGCCGGCGAGGTCGTCGCTACTAAACTGGCGCATGCCCGCGCTTCTGCGGATGTTGCCGGCGACCACGGTGGCAGCGGCTTCGTCAATTAACAGGCAACATTCCACGGAGGTGAGCTGACGCCCGCAGGCTTTGTTGAGGATGGCGGCGCAGCGCTGGTAGAGCCCCGGCAGTTTAATCGGGTTAGCTACTCCTCCAAACCCTTTTAAGGGTTCCCCAGCGGGGCGGACGTGGCTGATGTCCACCACAACGGTCACCTGCCCGGCAAAACCGGGATCCGAGGCCAATTCCAGCAGGGCCTGATAGGATTTGACCCACCCTTGGCGACTGTCCCCGACGGTAATGACAACGGTCTGGGGCTCGGGCCGGGTGATGGTGGTGAGTTCCTGGCGCTGCCCGGGGGGGATACTCCCCAGTTCCCCCTGCATGATGACGTGGAGGCGGTTACAAATGGGGGGCAGTTGGCCGATGTATTTGGGCTCGAGGACGGCGCCGGTGCCGCAGCCCATCATGGCTAGATCCATCATCAAGCCAAAAGAACGCCAATCTACAACGTTGGTGCTGGTGCAGTTGTAGGCACCGGAGACGTTGGCGGGGTTGTGGATCCAGTCGGTGCCCATCACCCACAGGGCCCGACCGGCCATAAGCGCCTGCATGCGACGCTGCATCCGATCCACCAGGGCTTTTTCCTCGGGGGTGAAGCGCCCCAATTGGGCAATGTCGGCGACGGTGCGGTTGCACACGTCCTCCCAGGTTTCCCGCCTGCCGTTGAGACGGCGACTGTAGGTGCGGTAAAACACCGGGTAGGCCACTGGGGAAGGAAACTCGGTGGCAGCAGTGACACGCTCGGGGGTCTGAACCATAACAGCAGCAGCAGCGGCAACAGGATGATGATAGCCCACTATCGCTAGTGCTAAGCAGATCAATTACCCCCTAGGGAATCTGTAGGGGAGCTAAAAACTCTGGGGATCGGCCAAAAGCCCTTTCTACAATGGAGGCACTGGAGGAAAGACTTATGGAACCGGCAGCGATTTTACCCTTGCAGAGTCCTAAGGATGTCTCAATTGGCGAGATTCAGGCGGAGCTCGATAAACTCTGGAGCACAAAAGGAGAACATGGGGCGGCCCGGGCTTCCACCTTCACACTGGTGGTCTATGAGGCCCTCGATGACCGGGTGCTGCTGCCGTCGCCAACGGTAGAGTCCATTGCTACCCAAAATCCCTGCCGGGTGATTGACCTGCGGGAGCGCAAGTCCGGTGGTGACGATGGGGTTTCGGCGCAGGTGGCAGCTTACTGCCCGATCCAACGGGATAAAAGTTCTCTGGTGTGCTGTGAGTACATTACGTTGCAGGCGCCGGAAAGTGCTTTTGTGCGCATGTGCAATACGGTGGCTTCTCTGCTAATCCCGGATCTGCCCACGTTTTTGTGGTGGCAAGGGGATTTGGATCTCAGCAGTCGTCTGTTTCAGGAATTGGTGAAGCTAAGTAACCGCATCATTGTCGATTCCAGTGGCTTTGTCAACCCGGAAGAAGACCTCCAAGAAATGGATCTGCTCAGTAGCCAAGGCTTGCACTGTGGAGATCTCAACTGGCGGCGACTGGCCCCTTGGCAGGAATTGGCAGCCCAGGCCTTTGACCCAATTGAACGCCGGTTGGCTCTGTCCCAACTGGAACAAGTCGCCATTGACTATAAGGTCGGCAATCCCTGTCAAGCGTTTATGTACCTGGGCTGGTTAGCCAGTCGCTTGGGCTGGGATCCCCTGACTCGTCAGCATACGATTGAGCATGACTATCCGGTGGATCGCTTTACGTTTCGGGATCAGGAAGGGCGGGTGGTGAGCGCTGAGTTGGGGGCTGTCCCGTTGATCTCAGAGAGTATTGTCCCGGGCGGACTGATTGGGGTGCGACTGTTGGCACCAGCTTCCCAAATTAATCCGGCAACGGTGATCTGTTCGGAAAGTACGGGCTGTATGCGCATGGAAGCTAAGGGGGTGGCACAGCAATCGGTAACCCAACAGGTCTCGCCGACGGAAAACCAAAGTCTGGATAGCTTGCTGTCCTACATGTTGCAGCGGATTCAACGAGATACTCTCTATGAGGAAACTTTGATGATGGTCAAAAAAATGATCAATGCCCCCCAACCTTAGGCCAAATCCCCCGGCCGCCGTAACCCTAAAAAGGGATCCCCTGGACTGATTTTGTAACCTGGATAAGAGTTCTCCGCTGCTGCTGTGCTCTCAAGCCAGGTGGGATGCTCATCTGTCCAGAGGGGATGGCGAAAGATACGCATCTTTTTGGATCTGCCCTGCTTCAGGTAGCCAGTTAGGGATCCCAGTTGAACTGCTGTTTTGTTGTAGCCCAACTGCCCCATCAGAGTGGGGATGGGAGCCTGGGATCCCTGCATCAGCCGCTGCCAGGGGTTAGTTCGGGATCCCCAAGGGGTTTGCAGGTCTAGGGGGTGCTGGGGATTGGCAAGCAGGTGAGCCATGTCGAGGGCTAATCGCCAATCCAACAGGCTGTGATAGGACAAGTTGATGTAGTCCCGCAGGCAGGCATTGCAGGAGCTATCGCACTGGGACTCGTGTCCGGGATCCTGCCACTGAGCTGCTAA
>JAUQVP010000029.1:0-29282 GCA_039794745.1 Thermostichales cyanobacterium HHBFW_bins_127
CCAATGGGGCCGACCGGTCGCCGGATCTGGCTTGGATCCCGAGGGCAACTTGGGATGCTCTTAGTCCGGAGGAGCGGCGGGGGTTTTTGCCGGTTTGTCCTGAGTTTGTGGTGGAGTTACTGTCGCCGACGGATACTTGGGGAGCGGGGCAACGGAAACTGGAGGAGTATCGGGCTTGTGGTTGTCGCTTGGGCTGGTTGATTGATCCGCAACAGGGACGGGTGGCTATCTATCGGGTGGGGCAACCGGTGGAGATCCTGGAACGACCGGCAACGCTGTCGGGGGAAGAGGTGCTGCCGGGGCTGGAGGTCAAGCTGGATTTTCTCTGGGGCTAAACAGGAGACAATATCTCCAGAATCAAGTTCAACCAATGTCATGGTGTGGGTGATTATTCCGGCGGCGGGCCAAGGCAAACGCATGGGGGCTGGTATCAATAAGGTGCTGCTACCCCTGCTGGATCGCCCGGTGCTGGCCTGGACTCTGGCTGCTATACAACAAGCAGAGACCATCCAAGGTATAGTCCTGGTCGGTCAACCCCATGATCGAGATCCCTTTTTGCAGGTGGTACAGGACTATGGGATTGATAAGTCTCTGCATTTTGTGGTAGGTGGCACTACCCGCCAGGAGTCGGTGGGGGCCGGGATTGATTGGCTGCAACAACAAGGGTGGGAGGGGGGGGTGCTGGTCCATGATGGCGCCCGCTGTCTCGCCACGCCGGATCTGCTCAATCGCTGCGCCACTGCCCTGGCCACAGAACTGGCTCTGGTTGCCGCTATCCCCGTCAAAGACACCATCAAGGTGGCTCAGCCTACCTCGGGATCCCGCTGGCAGGTGGTCTCGACTCCGGATCGCAGCCACCTTTGGGCCGCCCAAACCCCCCAGGGATCCCGATTGTCCTTGTTGGCCCAAGCCCATGCTCAAGCCCGCCAAGCTGGTTGGGATCTCACCGATGATGTGGCCTTGCTGGAACAATTGGGGATCCCGGTGACGATTATTGTGGGGGAGGAGACCAATCTCAAGCTGACCACGCCGGCGGATCGGGTTTGGGCGGAAACCATTCTGCAGCAGCGCTACCCTGGGGAAAAGGGGGTTAGGGGGTAGGGATGCGATTAGCGGTTGTTGGGGTGGGTGGCATTGGCGGCTACTACGGGGGGATGTTGCAGCGGGCGGGCTGTGAGGTGCATTTTTTGCTGCGCAGTGACTATGACCATGTGCGCCGGCATGGGCTCAAGATTCAGTCGGTGCATGGGGATTTCACCCTGCCCCAGGTCCTGGCCTACGACCGCCCCCAGGCCATGCCCACCTGTGACGTGGTGATTGTAGCCCTGAAAGCAACCCAAAACCACCTCTTGCCCCGGCTCCTACCCCCGTTATTGACCCCCGAAAGTGTTGTGGTGCTGCTGCAAAATGGCCTGGATGCTGAACCCTGGCTCAGCCAAGCCCTAGGCGGGATCCCTGTGATTGGGGGGTTGTGTTTTATCTGTACCACTCGGGTTGCCCCTGGCCATATTCACCACCAAGACTACGGCAGTGTGCTGCTGGCCCAGTACCGACAAGACTATCAACCGGCAGGGATCACCCCCCAGCTCTCCACCGTCGCCAGCCTTTTCAGCCACGCCGGGATCCCGACCCAGGTGGGGGAGGATTTGCTGCTGTGTCGCTGGCAGAAATTGGTTTGGAATATTCCTTTTAATGCCTTGGCGGTTTTGCTCAATGCCCGCACCGATCAACTGATGGGGGATCCCGAGTTGGTGGGTTTGGTGGCAGAGATTATGGGGGAGGTGACAGCGACGGCAGCGGGCTACGGGCGGTTGATCCCGGATCAGTTTATTGCTGAGCGGCTCGAGCATACCCGCACCATGAAACCCTATATCCCCAGTACCAAGGTGGATTTCGATGCCGGCCGGGAACTGGAAGTGGAAGCCATCTGGGGCAACCCCTACCGGGCGGCCCAAAAAATCGGGATCCCGACCCCTTACATGGGTATGCTCTACCGGCAGATGCGGTTTCTCAATCGCGCTCGTTAGCCCGATGGATTTGCAAGCGTGGGCGGGGGGTGGCTGCCGGCCGCTGGGGGATGGGCAAGGGTGTGATACTGGGGCGGCGCAGCAGGGGGGTGTAGCGGGGTTGGGGGCGGGGGGGCGGGGCAGCGGCGGGGCGGACAGGAACTGCTTGCTGAGCAGGAGGAGGGGTAGGCATAGGAGTCGGGGGCGGTGTCGGGATAGGGGTTGGGGTGGCCAGGGAGGCTTGGTAACGTTCTTCAGCGACCCGCAAACCAGTACTGGCTAAACGATCCTCGGGACGCTCCTTCAGGGCTGCCTGGAAATGGGCCATCGCCGACAAATAATTCTCCCGCAGCAAGGCCTGTTCCCCCGCCTCAATGGCAGTCAGGTAAACCGAAGTGGGTTGATCCCCAGCCGTTCCCTGGGCCAGCCAACGGGGCACTCCCCACGCCAAAACCCCTGTCACTCCTAAAGCTACAGCCCCCCCCAGCAGCAACGCCGGCACCCGCGAAGGTCGAGGGGGGGTTTGGCGAATGGTGGGCGGAGCCTGGGGACGTAAGATCGGCGGTGGCGCCGGGGCTGCCACCGGTGCCAAGGCTGCCGGTACCGTCTCCCGCAGTTGCTCCAACAGCGCCAACACATGGGCAGCGGAAGCCGGGCGTTCCCCAGGGGTTTTCGCCAAACAGGCCATCACCAGATCCCGCAAAGGTTCCGGCACCTCCAGCGGCAAACTGGGCAGCGGCTGCTGCAGATGGGCATGGTACCAGCCGGCAAAAGTATCCGAAGCCGGCGTCAAGGGCAACCGACCCGTCAGCATCTGATAAACCATCACCCCAAAACTGTACAGGTCACTGCGGGGATCAAGGGGGATCCCTTCCAGTTGTTCTGGGGAGGAATAGGCGAGGGTACCGGTGTAGGCTTGGGTGATGCTGACATGTCCTTGATCGCTGAGCAGCTTGGCGATGCCGAAATCCACCAGCTTGACCAATTCCCCCAAACTATCATTGGGCAGGATCATGACATTGGCTGGTTTGAGGTCGCGATGGATCACATGCACCGTCTGTCCCCGCAGGGAAACCCCCTCATGGGCTGCTTTCAGCCCCAGGGCAATTTGCCAGGTCAGGTTAATCAAACGGGGCAAGGGCAAGGTGGGGGATTGTTTGAGGAGGTCTCGCAGGGTTTGCCCGCGCAAGTACTCCATCACATAAAAGGGCATCCCCTCCGGCGTCAGCCCATAGTCATTCACCCGGACGATGTGGAGGCTTTTTTGTCCTAGGGCTGCACAGGCCATGGCTTCCTGTTCAAAGCGCTGGCGAAAATAATCATCCTCCGCAGGGTGGGTGAGGATCTTGACTGCCACCTCCACATCCGCCAAGAGCCGATCCTGGGCCGCATAGACCCGCCCCATCGCCCCTTTGCCGATCAACTGGGTGAGATAGTAGCGATTGGCAAGCTGGCGGTGCAAATAACGATCACTTGCCGAGCTGACTTCAGGCATAGGGATCCAGAAAACAAGTTTCCTCTAGCGTAAACTACGGCGTGTTTTCCAGCACGGCGGGAACCCCAGGGCAACTTGGGCACCGTGGGCAGTTTTGCCTAATCGGCCCCGTTAACCATAACTCTACCTGGGCCAGGATGAGTATTCTGGGTGAGCCCCAGGACACCCCCCAACCCCTCTACCAAAGTAGGAGAGGGGACTGAGAAAGACTATGAATCAAGGATGGAGATTTTCGCTCCCCTTGCCCCCATCCCCCTGGGATTGATATGGAAGTTAGGCCTCAACCAGTCAGGCTCTTACCAGGATGCCCATTGGTGGCATCCCCCTGCTCCTGATGACCATTGGCCCCCTTTTCAATCGGGATCACCACATGAAAGCGACTGCCCTGGTTCAAACCCGCCGACTCCGCCCAAATCCGCCCCCCCATGGTGGCAATCACCTCCCGACAAATAGCCAAACCCAAACCCGTCCCCCCCACCGTCCGTCGCAGGGATCCCTCAGCTTGGGTAAAGCGCTCAAAAATCAGGGGGATGCGTTCCGGATCGATGCCCCGGCCGGTGTCACTGATCACCAGTTCCACTTCCGTAGGTGGTAGGGGGGCTACGGAGATTTGTACCTGCCCACTGGCTGGGGTGAATTTGCAGGCATTATCAATGAGCTTGCTTAGCACCTCCACGAGCCATTCCCCATCGGTTTTCACCAGGGGCAGGTTGGGAGCGATCTTGAGATCAATGGTGGGGATGGGCTGGCGGCGGCGGCGGGCGCGGATATTACTGATGGCCAACTCCACACATTCCACCAAAAACTGAGGTTCCTCATGCCACTCCACCCGCCCACTTTCTAGGCGCGACAGGGTGAGGAAATCCTGCACCAACCGCCGCAACCGCTCCGCATCCTGCAGGGCTGTATCCAACATTTCTTGGCGCACCGCCGCCGGCATCTCCGGATCCGCTGCCAAGGATTCCAAACACACCTGAATCGTGGACAGGGGCGTGCGCAATTCATGACCCGTGACGGCAATCAGGTCACTTTTGGCTTGATCCAAGGCCGCCAACTGCTGGTTGAGGTCTTGCAACTGCTGATAGGCCTCTGCCTGCATCAGAGCCAGCGCCAAATGGGCTGCCAACCGCTGCAAAAACTCCTGCCATTGCCCCCAGTGGGCAGTGGGGCTGCTGCTGTGAATCTCCAGAATCCCCAAGAGCCGCTCCTGAAACACGATGGGGATGCCGATCCAGGCGCCGATCTGCCAGGGCTGCCACAGGTGGGGCTGGGCATCGCTGCGGGTATCGGCACAATACTGCATCTGCCGGGTCGTGACCACCGCCTGGATCCAGGGATGGTTTTTGACCGGCCAGGGACGTCCCAACAGGCTGGGGCTATCCGGCAAGGTGTATTCCCCTTGAATGGGTAAGGTTTCCCGGTCAGGCTGGTAGCTGTAAAACAAACAGCGGCTACAACCCAACCGGGATCCCAACAACTGCAGGGCCGTCTGCAGATTAGCCATCAGATCGGCGTTGCTGTGGAGACAGCGAGTGATCTCATTGAGGAGGCGTTCTTGGCTTTCCCGTCGCTCCAGGGCTTGGTAGGCCCGCTGCAATTTATATTGCCCCACCTGGATATAGGTGATCAGCCGCTCCGTAAAAGGGGAGGGATCCACAGCCCCCGGCCCGGTTCCAAGTTGCCATTGACTCTGGAGCTGGCTTAAGGGGAGCTCTAAATCCGGGCGATAGGCAATAATTTTGGGGATCAACAGGCTGGCTGCCTGCAGGGCAATGCGGCGATCAAACGACCAAATCCCCTCAAATTGGCGGGCATGATCCGGGCGCTGACTGGTGGGCTTTTCCCGAGCAATCAAACACAAACTGTAGCTGGGATCCACGGCAATCACATGCCACTCCTGGGCCAAGGGATCCCCGTGGTCGAGGGCAATCCGTTCATAGGGGGTGGTACCGAGGGCAAAACGAGTTTCCGGCACCGCCAGCACAAACACCTGCCTGGCCACCCGGGCAATCCGCTCGTAGCGATGGGCCTCCTGCTGGTAGTAGCGCTCCTTCTGAAAACTGGCAAACACCACCGGGGATCCCTGTTCTGAGAGGACTTGATCTTCGATGGCATGGCTGAGGGCAACCAAAGAAGATTTGAAGTACATCTGCGGGCGCAGGTGAGGCATCGCCGCCAGCAGATCCTGCAACAGTGAACTCCGGGATCCCGTCATAGAGGCTCGGTTGTGTCCCTTTGATTCCTATCCTATAACTCCATGGTCAGCTTGCCTGAGGCAATTCTGTGGGGGAAAAAATCGGTTATTTAAGTATAGAGGGATACTTTTTCTTGAGGTAAGGGTATGGATCCCCGGGCAATTCGGGAGCGGGCTGAGCGGATTCGCCAGCATGTCAACCCCCTGAGCCAGCGCTATCAAAAACCCATCTGTCCCCTAGATTGGGGGCAGATTTTTCCCGATCCCCACCGCCCTCTGCATGTGGATATGGGCTGCGGCCCAGGTCGGTTTGTCCTCAACTTGGCCAAACGGGATCCCGATTGGAATGTGGTGGGTTTGGAGATTCGTCAACCTTTGGTGGATCGGGCCAATTTGTGGCGGCAGGAGCAAGGTTTGAGCAATGCTTATTTTGTTTTCACCAATGCCACGCTCCATTTGGGCACCCTTTTTGCACCGGGGACAATCCAGCGGTTGACGATTCAATTTCCTGACCCTTGGTTCAAAAAACGCCACCACAAACGCCGCCTCATCCAACCCCATGTTGTCCCCACTTTGGCCAGTTGCCTGAAACCAGGAGCGTTGGTGTTTGTCCAGTCCGATGTGGCAGAAGTAGCCCTAGAAATTGCCCAACTGCTGGGATCCCATCCCGCCTTTACCCCTCCTCAGCTTTTGGACCACAACCCCATCGGCATCCCCACCGAGCGGGAGGAGCACTGTTACCAGCAGGGGATCCCGGTGACCCGTTGGAGCTGTTATCGCCGTTTAGATGGTGCTTGACAGTCGATCAAAGATTAACTTAAGATGAACATCGCGTCCAAAGCGCCCCCATCGTCTAGAGGCCTAGGACACCTCCCTTTCACGGAGGCGACAGGGGTTCGAATCCCCTTGGGGGTATCGTGAGCTGGTAGCGAGCTGGTGTAGTGAGCTATGGCGATTATTTTGCAATCTCCGGGTCCGATACTTTGGCAGTGGGGGCCCTTGAGTCTGCGTTGGTATGGGGTGTTTTTGAGTTTGGGGGTTGCGGCTGGGACGGGGTTGAGTTATTGGCTGGCTCGGCGCCGGGGTCTGGATGCCAAGTGGGTGTTGGATGTGCTGGGGTGGCTGGTGCTGGGGGCAATTCCGGCAGCCCGGCTCTACTATGTGCTGTTTGCTTGGGAGCAGTTTGCCGGACAGCCCTGGTGGAGCCCCCTGGCGATTTGGCAGGGGGGGCTGGCCATTCACGGGGCTTTGATCGGGGGGTTAGTGGCTTTAGGGGTTTGCTGCTGGCGCTCTCGCCAACCCTTGGGCCCCTGGTTGGATGTGCTGGCACCGGGGGTGATTCTGGGGCAAGCCATTGGCCGCTGGGGCAATTTTTTCAACAATGAAGCCTACGGACAACCCCTGCAAGCGGGGCAAGGACTATTGGTGCAACTGCGGCTGCCGGACGGCTCCCTGGTGCATCCCACCTTCCTGTACGAATCCCTCTGGAATCTGGGGGTTTTATGCCTGCTGCTGGGGTTGTCGCGTCACCCTAGACTACCCACGGGTACGGTTTTTTGGAGTTATTGGATTGGCTATAGCTGTGGACGCTTCTGGATAGAAGGGCTGCGCACCGACAGCTTAATGTGGGCGGGCTTCCGCGTCGCCCAAGGGGTCAGCCTCACCCTGATCGTGGTCGCTACCCTAGCCCTGTGGTGGATCTTCACCCTGCACCGGGATCCCCAAACCCCTCCCGTGACCATTGCTCCTGCCCCTCCTGAAAAGCCCCTGAAAAGCCACAGTAAGAGCAGTGTAAGGCCTAAGCCTAACTAAGCAGGGGATAAGCAAGCTACCATCTGTATCTTGATGAGGGGGATCCCGGCATGTTTTGCTCTTGAGGCAGAATCGGCAATCCCTAGGCTGCTGTGAAGTCGAGGCCAGCTTGCTTGATCAAGCTAACTTGGGAGGCTTTGGGCAATGGAGGCATTAATTTTAGCTTGGATATAGTCTCCTGCCCGCACCGGCTGATAACGGGGGGGATGGCTCGGGCTGTGGCAGGTGGGCAAGCATTCAATCAAGGCCTCATCGCGAATGCCGGTGAAATAAACCAGAGCAAGGCGCCGACTCCGACCCAAGGCAGTGCGAGGGGGATTGACCACCCGGTGCAGGGTCGAGCGCCAACGGTCATTGGTCC
The DNA here is from genome assembly GCA_039794745.1 of Thermostichales cyanobacterium HHBFW_bins_127. Taxonomy (GTDB): domain Bacteria; phylum Cyanobacteriota; class Cyanobacteriia; order Thermostichales; family Thermostichaceae; genus JAUQVP01. The sequence goes on from JAUQVP010000029.1 coordinate 7,869, forward strand.
AGCAGGCAATCAAATCCCCCACATTGACCACAAACGACCCAGGGATCGGCGGGACATCCACCCATTCCCCCGATGGCAAACACACTTGCAGGCCCCCTGGTGCTTCGTCTTGCCAGAGGAGGGTCAAACCGCCGTAATCGGAATGGGCCCCGTAGCGCAGTTGTCCTGGCAGGGGTTCCTGCTCCTGTTCGGGGTAATGGACGAGGCGGATCACGCCCCCACAAGGATCGAGGTAAGGGGTGAAATAGGCTTCCGGTAAACCCAGGGCCAAGGCACTAATGCGCATCAAAGTTCCGGTTAAATCCATCAAAGCTTGGTTGTAGGCCATCAGGGCCGGGCGGAAACCGACAGGCCGCCTTGGCCAGGGATGATCCCCTGCCTCGCAGGCCAATCGGTAATACATCAAAGCTTCGCACAGATCCGGCGGCGCCGACTGTCCACGGGTGCCGGCAACACTGTCCCTACCCATGGGAATATAACCGCGATTGATCGAGCGATCCGCAAGCATAAGCTGTTGCTTTTCCCCAATCGGCAGCTCAAAAAATGCTATCGCCTCTCGGTAAACAGCACTAATAAGACGTTCTGAAATACCATGTCCTAGGATGAGTAAAAAGCCAATCTCTCGCAGGGCCAGATCAAATTGTCGGGCAACCTCAATGGGATGACTGCCATCGAGAAAACCGGAAATATCAAGACAAGGGATCCCTGGGGGTAGCATAGACAAGTCTCTGAAAGCGCCTAGGGGGAACTGTAAAAGGCTTGGGGTCTATTTTTCGTATCGGCAACTACGCTTGCTCTCCCATCCCCAGGCAGCTGGAGTTGTAGGTCTGGTAAGTCTAAGTTTTCAAACCTGTAGTTCTAGCTGCCACAGATTATAGTCACTTCAAATATAACAATACACTTTTGACTCCCCTCTCCCACTCTGGGAGAGGGGCAGGGGGTGAGGGATCTAGGGATCTGTTTTAGTCTCAATTGAAGAATGCAGATGCATAGAAACCTGGTTGGCAAGCATGGATTCTTATAGGCCCCTGCCTGCACCGGCGGGGGGAAACTTGGGGATTTCCTGGGAGCTTTGGTCGTAGGGAAAAAGATGGGACGAGGCTGCCGCGGCTAGGGGGCAATGACGATGTCAACGCGGCGGTTGCGCTGCCGTCCAGCGGCGGTGTTGTTGTCGGCAACCGGTTGGGAGGCACCGTAGCCGCTGGCATTCCAACGATGCTTCAATTCAGCATCCACTTGCCCCTGCAAAAATTCCTTCACCGCTGTCGCCCGCCGTAAAGATAACTCCAGGTTGTAGCGTTCCTCGCCGATGTTGTCCGTATGACCAATAATCATCACCCGGGATCCCGGTCGTTGGCGCAGGGTAGCGGCGACTTGTTGCAGCAGGGCAGTGGCTTCCGGCCGTAGGTCAGCCCGGTCAAAGTCGAACAGAACGTCCCCGGGGAGGCTGATGGTTTCGCTGCCGACGTCGAGGGTGGTGGGGGAGGGGGTGGGGCTAGGGGCGGGGGTGGGAGTGAGCACAGGCAGGGGAATGGGGGTGGGACGCTGCAACTCCTCAAGGGTGGTTTGCAGGGTGGCGAGATCGGCTTCTAGGTCGCTGACCCGTCCTTGCAGACGGGCTAGTTCTTGGTTGAGGCGGTCAATGTCCGCCAGCACCTTGGGATCACTCCAGGGGGTAGGTTCTGGAGCGGGCTGGGGGGACAGCCACTCACAACCCGATAACAGCAGTGCCAAAACAACGATGACGCCTAATCCCCGCATCCCCCACCCTCACCGCTAGGGTCTATTGTGCCTTGGGATGCCGATGGGGGGCAGGGGGCTGAGGGCAGTAAGGCTTGCAGACGAAACCAAGCAATGTGAGCAATTTCCGCCAGGGCCCGGGCTTGTTCCTGGGTGGGGTGATTGCCGATCCGCTGCTCGTAGTCCCGCAGGATGCTCTCTTGGGTATGTTGCCGCACACAGACCACATAGGGGAAACCAAACCGAGCTCGATAGGTTTGATTCAGGCGCTGGAAACGCTCAAACTGCTCTGGACTCAGGCGATCCAGCCCCGCCCCCGCCTGTTCAGCTACAGAAGCAGGGGCCATCTTCACCCGTGCCCCCAAGTCGGGATGGGCGCAGATCAAAGCCAGTTGCTCCGCTGCTGACCAGCTTTGAATCACAGCCACCATGGCTTGATGCAGGGCCTCCAGGGAAGCAAAAGGCCGCTGGCAGGCTACAGCCTGGGCTACCTGGGGAGAATCTTCAAAAATATGGGCCAAAGCCTGCACAAACGCCGGCTCTGGCAACTGATTCAACTCCTCTAGCGTCATCCCCTAACTCCCCCGATAGGTGCTATAGGCCCAAGGGGACACCAACAGGGGCACGTGATAGTGAGCCTGAACATCGGCAACGGCAAAGCGAATCGGCACCTCCCCCAAAAAGGGCGGATCAGCCATCCCTAACCCCTGCCGGCGAAAGTAATCCCCCACCCCAAACCACAGCTCATAGGTGCCTACCTGCATTTCCTCGGGGGCTAAAACCAACCAGCGCCCGTCCCCATTGGTGCTCCCCTGCTTGAGCAACCCCTCAACCCCCACCCGCACTAAACGAACCCCCATGCCCACCGCCGGGATCCCCTGAGCGATATCCAATACATGGGTGGTCAAACCGGCCATAGCCCCGCCAGGACAACCAGTGCGGAACCGGGGACTTGAACCCCGAAGTCCTTGCGGACACTAGAACCTGAATCTAGCGCGTCTACCATTCCGCCAGTTCCGCAGCGATCTTCTAATATCCCCTGCTTTCGGGATCTCTGTCAAGGATGCTACAACTAAAGCTAGGAATTGCGTGGGTTAGGTTGGCTATGACTGCGGATGGGGTGGCAACGGGGCCGGGGTTGTTTTCGCCGGAGTTTTGGCAGGAGACCTGGGCCCTGACGCGGCGGTGGTTTATTCAGTTGCGCCGGCGGCCAACGACCTTGCTGGTGGGGATTGTGCAGCCGCTGTTGTGGTTGATTTTGTTTGGGGCCCTGTTCCAGAATGTGCCGGCGGGTTTTTTCGGGGCAGCGAAAAACTATACTGAGTTTCTGGGGGCGGGGATTATTGTCTTTACGGCCTATGGGGGAGCGCTGAATGCAGGGGTGCCGATCCTGTTTGACCGGGAGTTTGGCTTCCTTACCCGCTTGCTGGTGGCGCCCCTGGCCTCCCGCTTCTCGATTGTGCTGGCTTCGGCAATTTTTATCGTCTCCTTGGCCCTGCTGCAAACGGTGGTGATCATTGTGGCTAGCAGCTTTTGGGGAGTCGGGATCCCTGGTGGGGGGGCGCTGGCTTTGATTTTTGGGATTGTGGCGCTGTTGGTGCTGGGGTTTACGGCGCTGAGTTTGGGTCTGGCCTTTGCCATGCCGGGGCATCAGGAGTTGCTGGCGCTGATTTTTTTGGTGAATTTGCCGCTGATTTTTTCTAGCACTGCTCTGGCTCCCCTGAGTTTTATGCCGCGCTGGCTGCAGTGGATCGCCAGCCTCAATCCCCTCACCTGGGCGATTGAGCCAATCCGCTATCTTTACCAGCATGCCACCTGGCACGGGGCCGATGTGGTGCTCCATGCCACCTGGGGGGATCTGACCCTCTCGGGGTCGGTGGTAGCGTTGGCAAGTTTTGTCTTAGTCAGCCTGGTGCTCGTCCAAGGTGCCCTCAAGCGGGGCTTGGCTTAGGGGAAACCACAGTTGCCAGGGCTGCTGGTTGAGGCGGACTCGGAATCGGGCCGGGCCGGCCACCAGGCGGGTATGGCGAATACCGGAGAGGGTGGCACCACTGAGGAGGAAATAACATTGGTCATCTTCCAGCAGTTGGGCATCCAGCTTGTGGGGGGCGCGCACCTGCCAGTGGATCGTCAGCCCTTGACTATGCTCGCAGACAATCACTCGTCCCAGGTCTTCTCCCATGCTGGCCAAGGGCTGGTAGAGCCAGCGGTGGGTCTGGGTCAGCCCCTGACCGATTTGCAGCGCCAAATAGGCATTGAGGGGGTCGCGAATCTGGGGCAGGACCGTCAACAGGGAAGGCTGGAGGGCAGGGTGGCTGACTGTCCGCAAAATCCCTAGGGTCTGCCGCACCAGCAGGGGATCCCGGCATTCGGCTACCAGGGAGATTAATTTTTCCAGGACGGCGGGTGACTCCGCCAGTTCCGGGTTGGTGGCCAGTAGGCGCAGGGTCAGACGGGTACGGATGGGGCTAGTGTGGTCCAGGATGCCAACCTTGAGGGGGGTAGTTAGAAGCACAGGAACTCAGCACCGAGACAATGCTCCTACTTTAAGGGCAATACCGGGAAGAAGCAGTAGGAGAAGGTGATCGAAAAAGTGATCTAAAGTGATCTTTAGGGGATCCCGACCTGGATGGCTTGGAGGGGGCAGGTGGGGATGCACTGTTCGCACATGACGCAGCGGTTGCGCAGGTATTCGAGGTTCCAGGTGGGGGGGGTGATGCGCAGGGCTTGGGTAGGACAGACCCCTGTGCAGAGGCCGCAGTCCACACAGCGTTCGCGGTCGATTTCCAGTTGTTGCTGCTCTAGGACTTCGATGCCTTGCTGGCGGGTCCATTCTAGGCTGGCTTCCACTTGATCGATGTCCCCGGACAACTCCACCACCAAAGATCCCACCTCATCGGGGGCGACCCGGGCCCGCAGGATATTGGCAGCCACATCAAAATCCTTGGCCAAGCGGTAGGTGAGGGGCACATTCACCAGGTGGGGGGGAAAAATCAAGGTGACCCGTTTGCGCATGGATAAGTCCCTAACTATTCCCAGTCTATTGACACTTCCCTGACTTGCAGGGGGGGATTCTGAGGCAGTCCACCCTCAAACCGGTAACGCCCCGTAACCGCCCAGTAAAGGCATTGTCAAAGCATCTCTGAAGAATCCCCTGAGGTTTTTTCTTGGGGATTTTCGGCGATTTAGGGTGGTCTTGGCAATTTCTGGCCTCAAGTTGCCTTTGGACTTTTCTGCCTACCACAGCAACAGGGCTTGTCGATCAACCTGTCTACTACGCCCAACACCTGCTCAGCCTGTTTGCCAAACAATAACCAAACCTTAAACAACTCCTAGCCTGGCCAGGGAGCGGTGATCCCTGGTGTAAAATCGAGGGGTCATAAATTGGTAACGTTCTGTTACTTTCCTTATGCAGCCCCTGCCCCAGCCCCGTTCTGACAAGTCTTTATCCCAGCGATATTTGAATGTTTGCCAGGCCTATTTGCGGCTCAACAGGGCCTATGCCAGTTTGGACCTGACCCATGCGGCGCTACAAAGTAAGTTTTTACACCTCTATGAGCAATTCCAGCACCTGCAAGCCAGTCAAGCTGCTGTTCAGGAGGAACTAGAAAGCCTGCGGACAGAAAATCAACGCCTGCAAGCGGAGCTAGACACAACCCGCCAGGAAGCAGCTGCCTACCAAAAGCAGATGGAAACCAAACTAGAACATCTGCAGGCCTGCTACCAAGGGGTGGTGGTGTTGCTCGAGCAGTTTGAACTGCTGCTCCACAGTGATTCCCTGCAGGTGCTGCAGGAGGCGGAGGCGGCAGTAGCAGCGGATGCGGAAATGCTGGCAGAAGTCCCCCCAGAGCCAGAACCCATCACCACCTATGCTGAGCAAGTTTTTTTTTCCAACCCTCAGCAGCGCCGCGCCGCCATGAACGCCACCCTCGCCCAACTAGACGCCGACCTCACCCAAGACAGGAACAACCAGAGGACTGAAACCCTAGCCCTCACCCCCTAATGCTCACCGTCACCCTCCGCCCAGGACGGGAAAAATCCCTCCTGCGCCACCACCCCTGGATCTTCTCCGGCGCCATCGCCAATGTCTCGGGATCCCCTGCCCCAGGGGAAACAGTCGCCATCCACGACCACCAGGGATCCCTGTTGGGTTGGGGGGCGTTTTCACCGGTGTCTCAGATTCGGGTGCGGTTGTGGAGCCGGGAGCGAGAGGCTCGCCTTGACCGAGATTGGTGGCGCCAGCAGTTACAGCAGGTGATGGGGCGGCGGCAGGCTTTGGGGCAGGAGGATGTGACGCAGTATCGTTTGGTGAATGCGGAAGGGGATGGGTTACCGGGGTTGGTGGTGGATCGCTATGGGGAGTGGTTGGTTTGCCAGTTTTTGAGTGCCGGGGCGGAGTTTCACAAGCGGGTGATCCTGGAGGTGTTGGCGGAGCTGTGCCCCTGTGCTGGGATTTATGAGCGCTCCGATGGGGAGGTGCGTGCCAAGGAAGGGCTACCGCCGGTGACGGGGACGTGCTGGGGGAAGGAGCCACCGGCGCTGGTGGTGGGACGGGAGTATGGCTGTGAGTTTGCGGTGGATGTTCGCCAGGGGCATAAGACGGGGTTTTATTTGGATCAGCGCTTGAACCGTCGCCTACTTGCAGGGTATGTGGAAGGGGCGGAGGTATTGAATTGTTTTGCCTATACGGGGGGGTTTAGTGTTTGGGCGGGCAAGGGTGGGGCCAAAAGTATTGTGCAGGTGGAAGCTTCTGGCTCGGCCCTAGCTTTGGCGCAGCAGAACCTGGAGCGCAATGGCATTCAAGGGGTGACTTCCATTGAGGGGGATGTGTTCCAGGTGTTGCGACAGTTTCGCCAGGAACAACGGCAGTTTGATGTGATTGTTTTGGATCCACCCAAGTTTGCTGACCACCAGGGACAGGTGGAACGGGCCTGCCGCGGTTATAAGGATATTAATTGGCTGGGATTTCGGTTGCTGCGACCGGGGGGACTGCTGATGACGTTTTCCTGCTCGGGGCTGGTGAGTGGGGATTTGTTTCAGAAGGTGGTGGCGGCAGCCTGTGTGGATGCCCAACGGCAGGCTGTGATCGAGCAGCGCTTGACCCAAGCTCCAGACCATACGGTGGCGCTACATTTTCCTGAGGGGGAATACCTGAAAGGCTTGCTTTGCCGAGTGATTTAGGATTTTGACAGTCAAGCGGGTGGATAGCAAAAGCACATCCTAAGACTTTAGCTGATATAGTTCTCGCCAAGACTGATACTGAGGCGAGCGTTCAGCTAGAGCTGATGGTGTCTGGTTCGGCTGAGGGGCTGGCCAACCCGTGAAGGAGGAAGTTGCACCCCTGAAAACAGGTTACAGCGGCCCCCCCTACCATCGCCGCAAAGCAGGGGAGTTCTCTTTGGGGGGTGAGATGATGGCAAAGGTAGCTCAGAATAAAACGCCATAGGGACAGGGGGAAGGGGTATGCAAGGCAGTGAATTGATCCAGCGCTATATCCGCGGGGAGACCCAGTTTAGCGGTGTCAATCTGGGAGGGGCAGAACTAAATCGGGCAGATCTCATCGGGATCAATCTTTCCCGGGCAGATTTGCGCAGTTGCCTGCTGCAGTTTGCTTTTTTGAACCGGGGCAATTTCTATCAGTCCAATTTGTCCGGCAGTAAGCTCAGCGGTGCCAATTTTAGCCAAGCTAACCTCAGCGAAGCCAATCTCAGTGATGCCCTCTTACATGGGGCCATTTTGCAGGGCTGTAATCTCACTGGCGCCAATCTCACCTTGGCCACCCTGCTCGATGCCAATTTGATCGATGTGGATCTGCGCGGGGCTAATCTCACCAGTAGCAATTTCATGGGCGCCTGTCTGCGGGGAGCTAACCTGCGCCGGGAAGAACGCCGCTCGGTACAAGCCCGGGGATCCCTGTGGACCTATGCGGATTTGTTGGGGGCAAATATGACGGGGATGGATTTGACCAAGGCGGATCTGCGGGGGGCCAATTTGCAGGAGGCGAATTTGGCGGGGGCGATTCTCACGGGGGCCAATCTCAGCGGGGCGAATCTGGCCAATGCTATGGTCACGGATGCCCAGATGACGGGGGTGATTTTGACGGGGGCGCAGATGAGCTATGCCAAGTTTGACCGCACAGATCTGACGGAAGCGGATCTCAGTGAGAGTCAACTGAGTGGGGCTTCCTTGGCAGAAGCGAAATTGGTGCGGGCCAATCTCAGCAATAGCCAATGCACGGAGGCCCGCTTCACCCGCTGTGACCTAAGCCGGGCTAACCTCAGCGGCTGTGACCTTACCCAAGCCCAGTTGGTGGATGCCTACCTAGCCCGCACCAATCTCAGCCGCGCTATCCTCTGCTACGCCAACCTCACCCGAGCAGAACTGAGCAGTGCTTCCCTAGCGGGCGCCGACCTGCGCGGGGCGACGATGCCGGACGGTCGCACCAATCCCTTCTAGCCCTTGCCCGCGGATGGCTGCATCCAAAAGCTGCATGGGATGCAAAACCGGGATCCCGACTCCTAGTTTGGCTAAATGATGGGAAATCTGCACAAAACAGCCGATATTGGCGGAAACAATCACATCCGGATCGGTAGCCAAGAGATTTTCCACTTTTTGCCGACCCAATTCTTGGGCCACCTGCGGTTGCAAAATGTTGTAAACACCGGCACTGCCACAGCACAAGGCGGCATCTACAGGCTCACTGAGGCTCACCCCAGGGATTTGCCTGAGCAACTGCCGGGGCTGCCAACTAATTTTCTGCCCGTGAATCATGTGGCAGGCGTCCTGATACACCAGCCGCAAGGGACAATCCGCTAAAGGATGTAATGGCGCTACCCAACCCACCTCCACCAAAAACTCCTGCACATCCCGCACCTTCCTGACAAAAGCCTCAGCCTCGGGATCCCCGGGCAGCAGGCGGGCATATTCCTTGAGGGTGTGGCCACAGCCGGAGGCATTGATGATGATATAGTCCACTTCTGCCTGGGCAAAGCTGCGGATCATCTGGCGGGCTAGGGTTTGGGCTTGCTGTTCTTGCCCTTGGTGGTGGGACAGAGCCCCGCAACAGCCCTGATCCGGGGGAATCACCACCTCACAGCCATTGGCTGCCAAAACCCGGATGGTGGCAGCATTGACCGCCGGATTGAATAGACGCTGCACACAACCTAAAATCATCCCCACCCGGAAACGCCGCTCCCCCTCCGCTGCCACCTGCCTCACCTGGGGATCCCGAAACGCTTCGGGGGTGAGGGGGGGCAGTAGGGCTTCTAGGGCCGCTAGTTGGGGGCTGAGGCGACTCAGGAGGGGGCGCACCAGGCTAGGGATCCCTAATTTTTGGGCGAGTTGGAGGGGGCGGAGCAGCGGGCGCAGGCGCTGGGGGTAGGGCAGGAGTTGGAACAAAAGTTGGCGGAGCAGGGTTTGTTCCCAGGAGCGGGGTACTTGGCGTTCGATTTGGGGGCGGGTGGCGGCGATCAGCCGGTCGTACTGGACCCCGGAGGGACAGGCGGTGGTGCAGGCTAGGCAGCCCAAACAGGTATCGAAATGTTGAGCGGCGGCGGTCAGGGAAATCTCCTGGCGGTGGATGGCATCCATTTGGTAGATGCGCCCCCGGGGGGAGTCCATCTCTGTGCCCAGGACTCGATAGCTAGGGCAGGTGGTCAGACAAAAACCACAGTGGACACAGGCACTGATCAAAGCGGGATCCGGGGGGTGCTGAGCATCAAAATAAGCTTCTGGGCTAGCCATCGTTTCCGCACTAGGGGCACTGCTTTCAAGCTAGATCCCCAATCCCTAAAAGGCAAATCCCAGTAGTTTGCACGTTCCAGGACGACTAGATTTCAGCTTAATGGAGGATGCTAGCCATAGTGTTTGCGGATAGCCTAGAGGCAGAAAATCCACTAGGGGATCCCTGTGTTGTACCGTCGTTTTTGGCTGGTGGCTGGGTTGTTGACCGGTTGTGGCTTGAGTACCGGTACCAGTACCACCAATCCCGTCACCCCCGGTAATCCCACTCCCTTGCCCAACTTGGTGGAGGTGAGTTTTGATTCTTGTCAGGATGGGCAAGGGTTTGCCACGGTGCGGGCGACTGTTAGCCAAGGCCTGAATCGCGATACCTTCACCGCCAGCATCAATGGGTTACCGATTGTTGACCCCAATGCCATCAACAGCAGCAGCAACTTTTTCAACGGCAGCAGCCAATTTGCCGTCACCTATCGCTTGGTTCCCCCCGGCTTGAATGCCAATGGTTTTAATTTGTTTCAGGTCAGCTTCCAAGATCGGCAGGGACAATCTTTCGGTGGGCAAGCTACCCGCACCTGTTTTTTTAACCCCACCCCAACCCCTAGTCCTACGCCAGCTCCCACCCCCCTGCCAACCCCTAGCCCGACCCCAACTCCTAGCCCCACGCCAGCTCCCACCCCCCTACCCACCCCTAGCCCGACCCCAACTCCCTAAGGGCAGCCCATAGCCCTTCCCCATCCACAATCGCCAAAGGCACCTGCCGATCCGGCAACATCCCCTGGATCATTCGCCGCTGCTGGGGATGTAACTCTGGCAGCGGCTGCAACTTTCGGGATCCCTGGGGGACAATCCCATAGAGTTGATGTACCAAACAGGTGAGCCGAGTGGAACCGGAGCGCAGAATCAGGGCTGGTTGCTGCGGCTGCCCCTGGCTGACCGCTACCGGTAACCCCAACAGTAGCCCCAAATCCACCACCCACACTAGGGATCCCCGCTGCTGCCGTACCCCCCGCACCGCCGCCGGCAGCTGGGGCAGGGGACAGATCAGATGCAAACTGAGACGCTCCACCGCCTCCACTTGGGCAAGGGGGATCCCCAAGTGGACCTGTCCTTCCCCCCAGCGGTTGCGGATATTCACGGCTACATGGAAATACTCGGGGCTGAGGGAAGCAAGCTGGGGCTGAGAAGCGACCATGATTGGAGCCTTAGCGAGGATTTTGGCGAGCAAACAAGGGAATAGACTGTCCTCGTTTCGTCTATTCCCTTGCCATGCGTTCACCCCTCACACTGCCCCATCCTACCCGATGATCGGCAATTGGGCATCGGTAGCCTAAGATGGGGGGAGCGTTGGATAGGGCCAGATGCAACTCCTCAAGGGTTTTGAAGTTGAGATGTATACGGGTCGTCCTGACGGCGAGGTGGTTGGCTTAGCAGATCGCATCACTCGCGATTTGCCAGGATTTGTCAGAGAACCCGATCGCCGCAATGTGGAGTATGTCACCCCCCCCCTAGCCAGCTACAGTGCCCTTGTTTGTGAGCTGTTGCGCCCCCGCCAAATCCTGCGCCGCTACCTCGCCGGCCTTGGGGATCTGACCCTGTTGCCCGGCAGCACCCTCGCCCTCGGCGGATCGGATCACTTTGAACGCTCAGACCCCAGCAACCCCTACCACAGCTTTATTGAGCGCACCTACGGCACCCGGGTGGTTACCACCAGCATTCACATTAACGTCGGTCTGCCCCTCGAGTTGCTGTTTCCCGCTTTGCGCCTGGTGCGGGCAGAAGCCAGCCTCTACCTGGCCCTCAGTGCCTCTTCCCCCTTCCTCGATGGCCGGCTGACGGGATCCCATTCCCATCGCTGGCAGGTTTTTCCGGAAACTCCCGATCCGGTGCCAATTTTTCGTGACCATGCCCACTACTGCACTTGGGTAGAGGCTCAGTTGCGCAGCGGTCAGATGCAAAACGAGCGCCATCTCTGGACCAGCGTGCGCCCCAACGGTCCCCGCCGTCCCTACGACCTAAATCGGCTGGAACTGCGCATTAGCGATCTGGTAGCCAATCCCTTGGTCACCCTAGCCATGACCGCCCTGCTGGAAACCCGCCTGCACAGCCTCGCCGACGATCCCACCGCTTGGGATCCCTTGGCGGTGTGGTCAGGGGAGGAGTTACTGGTGTTGTGTCGGGAGAACGAGCGGCGGGTTGCCCGGGATTCTTTGGCGGCGCGGGTGATCCATTGGCAGACTGGCGCAGAAATTGCCGTGAGTGAATGGCTTGAGCAGCAGGTGGCAACAGCCTGGCGGATTGCCCAGCCTTTGGGGTGGAGTAGTTTTCTAGCCCCCTTGCAGCAGGTTTTGCAAGAAGGCAATGAAGCCATGCGCTGGTTGAGGCAGGTGCAGTCCGGCCAGAGCATCGCCGAGGTCTATGCCCAGGCCATCCAAGAAATGGCCCTGCAGGAGTTAGAACTCTGCCGTTGCTTGTGCCGGGATCGGGATCTGCAATTGCTTTAGCCAGGGGACAGAAAAAATCTATTCTGAGGATCCCCCTGCTTGAGGAGAAAGACCAAGGGGATCCCTTGCCCCCTACTCCTCCAGCCGGGGAACCTAAGCTCCTACTCCCCTTGCCCTAGATGGGAGAGGGAGCTGTTTCAGTCTCAATGGCAATGACTATTGACTACTGCTTGACTACCGCTCCGCAGCCGCCCTCCGAAAGCCCAGAAGAGCCAAGGCCCCCTAAAGCACCTGCCACCAGCCCAACGCCGGCCCAATAAAACGTACCACCACCCAGAACACCGCCAAAATCACAATCCCCGCCCATGCCCCCCGGGTCGTCCAGGTATAGAACTGGCGAGCCTGCTTCTTCGTAATCGGCCAGCCCGGTGCAATCGGAGCCAAATCGGGATCCCGATACTGTTCTCCTAACTGAGCTTGGCGGCGCTTGGAATCCCCCATAGTTTTTCTGTGGCAGCCTTTTTCCTGATCTTATCCCTACTTTTACCCCTCCCCGATTCCTCACTGGGGTCGGGGTCGCCGCAACTCCTCCCGGATCCGCTCCAGACGGGGATCGAAATCCTTATTCACCCCAGTCAGGTTGGGGAAAAGCCGCTGCAGGGGGCTGAGCTGCTCCAATTTGCGCTGCTGCTGCTCCAAATAGGCCTGCACCACCGCCGAGCGTTGTTCCGCCTGCTGCAACCGCTGCTGTTTGCCCCCATATTCTTGGAGGGCCTGTTGCAGTTCCCCCCCATGTAGCCACACCTGCCCGCACTGCCCACATTCATTCACCAAAGCTTTTTTTTCCTGGCTGAAATAGCGCTGCATCATGCGGATCCCGCGGCAGCGGGGACAATTCAACTTCACATGCCGCAAAGGGGGCAGTTGCGGATCCCGCTGCAGTTGCAACAACGGCTGTAAACTCTCAGAGGGCTGCTGAAATAAACCCTTGTACACCAGCCCCGACAACAACATCCCCCCACACCCCCCAGCACAGACATAAGCTGCTAGGGATCCCTGTTGCCACAGGGAGAGGGAGCGGCGACAGGCAGGGCAAACCAGACTGGCTGCAGCGGTCATAGGCAGAAGCAGAGGGGGTTAACTTTTAGCTTAGCCGCCGCCGACCATGGTGACAATTTCCAGGCGATCCCCCTCTTGGGGGCGGGTGGTGGGCCAGTGTTGCCGGTGCAAAATCTCCCCATTGTACTCAATGGCCACTAGGCGGGGATTGAGATGCAAGTGCTCCAGCAACCCCAGCACATCCCCACACTCCGGCACCGTCTGCAGAGAACCATTGATCCAGAGCTGCATCGAAGCTTCACCCAGGCGACAATCTGCGACAATCAACAGTATCGCCGATCTAGACCCCCTCCATGAGCGTTGCTTGGAAAACCGCCGCCACCTACAGCGACATTCTTTACCACAAGTGCGGTGGCATGGCCAAAATCACCATCAACCGCCCGGAACGCCGCAATGCCTTCCGCCCCCTCACCGTCAACGAGATGATCGCTGCCTTTGAAGATGCCCGCCAAGATCCCCAGATAGGCGTGATTTTTCTCACCGGCGCCGGTCCCCACACGGACGGCAAATACGCCTTTTGTGCCGGTGGCGACCAATCCGTGCGCGGCCAAGGGGGCTACCTCGATGAACAAGGGATCCCGCGGCTGAATGTGCTGGAATTGCAGCGTTTGATCCGCAGCATTCCCAAAGTGGTGATTGCCCTGGTGGCCGGCTATGCCATTGGCGGTGGGCATGTTTTGCAGGTCGTGTGTGACCTGACCATTGCCGCAGACAATGCCATCTTCGGCCAGACCGGCCCCAAAGTGGGGAGCTTCGACGGTGGCTTTGGGGCGAGCTATTTAGCCCGGATTGTCGGTCAGAAAAAAGCGCGAGAGATCTGGTTTCTCTGTCGCCAGTACACTGCCCAACAAGCCCTAGAAATGGGACTGATCAACGCCGTCGTTCCCCTAGAAGAACTGGAAGCAGAAGGGATCCGCTGGGCGGAAGAAATTCTTAGCAAAAGTCCCCTGGCGATCCGCTGCCTCAAAGCCGCCTTCAATGCCGATTGTGACGGTCAAGCTGGGTTACAAGAATTAGCGGGTAATGCCACCTTACTCTACTACCTGAGCGAAGAAGCCGCCGAAGGTAAACAAGCTTTCCTAGAGAAACGTTCACCCCAGTTTCAACGCTATCCCTGGCTACCCTAATTACTGACCCCCAAGGCTGATTATCTCACCTTAACTAAAGTTTTCTTAACCAATCAATAAACTTTTCTTAATCTCATAAAGCTAGGCTAGACTCAAAGCGAAGAGCGTGACGTCTATGGTGGGATCCCTAGTTGTGACGATGCCGGAGCAGCTACGAATCGAGACGACGCGGGACTTGTCTGAGGCTCTGAAAAGCAAACGCTCTCTGGTCATGGCGAATGCTGAGGATGCGCTGCTGTCGCGGGGCTTATTTGATCGGGTGCAGATGGCTAAGGCCAACTTTAGCCGAGCCAATTTGCAGGCTATCAGTATGCGCTATGCGGATCTGCGCCTGGCTAATTTCCACAAGGCTAATTTGGATCGGGCCATTCTCAGCCATGCCGATGCTCGCGGTGCCAATTTTGTTGGCGCTAGTGCCGACTATATCAACTTAGCCAACTGCCGCTTGGATAAGGCGATTTTCCAAGATACCCGGGTTTGCCATGCCATCCTCACCGAGGCCAGTTTGGTGCAGGCGGCGGCCTTCAACAGCAATTTTTATCAAGCCCAGTTCCAGCAAGCCAATCTCCAGGGGGCTAATTTCACGGGGTCGTCGTTGATGGCAGCTAACCTGACTGGGGCTAACCTCACCCAAGCTAACTTGACTTTGGTGGATCTCTCCAGCGCTGAGCTGACGGATGTGATTATTGAGGGGGCGGATTTTACGGGGGCCAAGTTGTCCGACGACCAACGCATGGCTCTGTTGGCGGTGGCTTGCGGCGTCAACGAGTCCACCGGGCGAGAAACCGCCGCCACCCTCTCGGAAGGCCTGCAAAGTAAGTCAAAACGTAAGTTGTTTGGGTTGTTCTAGGGCTGGGCCAACTAAAATCTTGAATAAATGTAACGGTGGCACTCATAATAGTAGGTGATCACCGAGTGGGCATGGGCTATGGCAACACCGGATGGGGATCTGCCGTTGATTGATTTGACGGACACTCAGATGCTGGGGGTGGAGGGGCTATCTCGCTATGAGTGCCGCTCCTGCGGGTATGTCTATGAGCCGACCAAGGGGGATCAGTTGCGACAGATTGCCCCGGGGACAGCTTTTGAGGCCTTGCCGGCGACTTGGCGCTGTCCGGTGTGCGGAGCACCCCAGGCGATGTTTGAGGAAAAGGGGGCCACGGGTAAGCCTTCTGGATTTCAGGAGAATCTCCGCTATGGGCTGGGGGTGAATACCCTGACGCCAGGGCAGAAAAATCTGCTGATCTTTTTGGGGCTGGGGCTGGGGTTTGCGTTTTTGATGAGTTTTTATTTTGTGCAGTAGGGATTGGAGAGCATGCTGAAGGGGTTGTGGAAGCAGGTCGTTTGGGTCTGGGTGATGCTGGTGGCGCTCTGGACGCCGGTGGCTGGGGCGGCGGGATTGCCGACGATGAAGGATGCCCCTTGGCAGGTGATTGCCATGCCAACGGATGCGATTTTGCTGGATCTGGCTTTTTTGGATGCGGAAGCCAACCATGGCTGGCTGGTGGGGGATAAGGGGACGCTGCTGGAAACGGAGGATGGGGGTTTGACCTGGCGGCTGCAGCCGCTGGCGCCGGAGCTGCGGGAAGCCTATCTAAGTAGTATTAGTTTTGCCGGGGAGGAAGGCTGGATCGCCGGAGAACCGAAGGTGCTGCTGCATACGACCAACGGGGGGCAGGATTGGCAGCGGCTGGTGCTGAGTGAAAAGTTGCCGGGAGAACCGATGAAAATTACGGCCCTAGGCCCGGCAAGCGCGGAGATGGTGACGAATGTGGGGGCTATCTACCGCACGGAAGATGGGGGCAAAACCTGGAAGGCGTTGGTGGATGATGCCATTGGTCTGCTGAAAAATATCGCCCGGGATGCTGAGGGGCACTATTTGGGGGTGTCGTCCCGGGGCAGTTTCTATGTGCTCTATGAGCCGGGGAGCCGCAGTTGGAAGCCGTTCCCACGGGAGAGTTCCCGCCGGATCCAAAATATGGGCTTTGGGCCGGGCACCCAAGCCTGGAAGGTGAATCAAGGGGCCGAAATTGCTTTTACGGAGGATTTCCACTCGGGGAAGTGGAGTAAGCCGATGAAGCCGGGCAAAACCCTCAGCTTTGGCTACCTGGGGGCAGGGTTCCAAAATGATCAGGATCTGTGGGTGGTGGGGGGCAGTGCCCTGCTGATCCACAGCCCCGATGGCGGTAAGTCCTGGGAACAGGTGGGCAATTTGCAGGATATTCCGGCTAATTTCTATGCGGTGAGTTTCCCAAGACCAGACCGGGGCTTTATCCTGGGGCAGCGGGGGACGCTGCTGCGCTACGCACCGGCCTGATGCAAACCCGTCTCGTCCCCCCTACCCCAGAGCAGATCCGGGAGCTGGGATCCCGACTGCGGGCAGGAGAACTGGTGGCGATGCCTACGGAGACGGTCTATGGGCTGGCGGGCAATGCCTGGGATCCCCAGGCGGTGGCGGGGATTTTTGCGGTGAAGGAGCGCCCCCGTTTTGATCCCCTGATTGTCCATATTCCTGAGACGGATCATCCGTGTACTTTGGCTGATCTCTGGCAGACGGGGCTGGTGGCTACAGGGGCAGGGGATGGGGCTCTGGAACTTGTGCTGCAGCGGTGTTGGCCAGGGCCTTTGACGGTGGTCCTACCCCGGCATCCCCAGGTGCTGGATTTGGTGACGGCGGGTTTGCCAACGGTGGCTGTTCGTATGCCCGCCCACCCCTTGGCCCAAGCCCTACTCAAGGCAGCCGGGATCCCGTTGGCGGCGCCGAGTGCCAATCGCTTCGGGCATATCAGTCCGACGACGGCGGCGGCGGTGTGGAGTGAGTTGGCGGGCCGCATCCCCTATATCCTGGATGGAGGACCCTGTGGGATCGGGGTGGAATCTACGATCATTTGCTACCTGGGGGAGAGCCGCTGGCAATGCCTGCGCCCAGGCGGGATCCCTATCTCCAGTATTGCTGCCATTCTCGGCCGGGATCCCGAACCGCTGATGCCCACGGACCGACCCCAGGCCCCGGGGCAACTCAGCAGTCACTATGCCCCCCGCAAACCTTTCTACCGCCTGCCCACCACTTGGCAGCATCTGCAAAGCCAGACAGGGATCCCCAGCTTGGGGCTGCTGATCTGGCAGGGGGACGGGGCAGCTGTGGCCCAGGAACTGACCCAACGCTTAGGGATCCCGGTGGGGGTGTGGTGTTTGAGTGCTAGGGGGGATAGTGGGGAGGCGGCGCGGCGGTTATTTGCGTGTTTGCGGGAGATGGAGAGCAGTGAGGCAGCGATCCTGCTCACAGAAACCGTACCTGATCTGGGGGGATTGGGGTTAGCGATTCAGGATCGCCTCTGGCGCGCCAGCTTGCCCTGGGAGCGGCTGCAGACCGATTTCCCAAACCAATTGCGGTTGGACATAAGCCAGTAGCTGCTCGCGGATGGTTTCTAGGCGCTCCACATAGGCGCGGGCCTGGGGATCCCCTCGCCCCCAAAGGTCATGTTGCCAGTAGCCCGTTAGCCAGACTTGAGTGGGCACGTCCACACTGCGGGCGATGGTGCGCCCTAACCGCAGCCCCTCCTGTACGGTTTTGGGCCAGGTGAAGGGCTGTTGCAGTTCCGCAGGTAACCCTTGCCAGGTCCGCCACCCCTGCAGCGCCAAGCCTGGGCTACCTTGGCTGAGGCTCAACAGAGCTGGCGCTGGATCCGGACACCCCTGCTCCTGCAGGATCTGCGCAACTAAGCGCTGCGGCAGCGGCCGAAAGGGAATCTGCTGACAACGGGAGAGCAAAGTCGGTAATAAATCGTGGGGGCTAGGGGTGATCAGAATCAGGAGACTATGCCCCGGTTCTTCCAAGGTTTTCAGCAAAGCATTAGCCGCCGGTTCGGCCAGGGTTTCTGCCCCATCCACCACCACCAGCGACCGCTGCCACCACAACGGCCGCCGCCCCGTAAACTGCCTCACCCCCTGGATCTGCTCCAAACGAATCTGCGGCAACCCCCGCATCGGTATCCCCTGGGCTGCCATCTCCCCTGCCGTCAGCAACTTTCCCTGGTGACTATAGGTCGGCTCCACCCACAGCCAATCCGGATGCTGCCCCCCCACCACCAACCGACAAGAACGACATCCCCCACAGGGATCCCCATTAGTTTTGTGTTCACAGCCGAGCAGCTGAGCAAACCAGCGGGCCGTCAGCCCCTTGCCAATCCCCCGGGATCCCGAAAAGCAATAGGCAGTGGTGACTCGCTGCTTGTGGACGGCAGCCCGCAGCAGGTTGAGGGCCTCTTCTTGGCCGAGGATTTGCAGCATGGGGCTATACAGAGCTGACAGTTTCAGCGTACAATTTTAGATCGCGGTTAAAAGCAGAGATTTGTGAGACCAGCATGGCCTACGCAATTATTGAGACGGGGGGGAAGCAACTTTGGGCTGAGCCGGGGCGGTTCTACGACGTAGAGCTGCTGTCGGCAGCCGAAAACGACACCCTGGATATTACCCAAGTTTTGTTGGTGCATGATGGCCAGCAGGCCCATGTGGGGCAGCCCTACGTCCAGGATGCGGTGGTGAAGGCACGGATTTTGTCCCATTTCCGCGGGCCCAAGGTGATTGTGTACAAAATGCGCCCCAAGAAGAAAACCCGCAAAAAAAATGGGCACCGGCAGGAACTCACCCGGCTCATGATTGAGTCCATCCAGTTCAGGGATCAAGTTTTGGGAGCGGAGTCTGCCCAGGCCGCCGAGGCAGTTGCCGGTTAAACTAGACGAGTCTAACTCTCCACCTACACCTTCTCGCCCTCCTTCAGGGATCCCTGGCCTGTCACGTGAGAAACACTCCCCCTAGCGCCATCCGAGAAGATAACCCGATCTGGGCTTAGGGCTTGAATCCCAGTGACGATAGGTTCAACGGCGACCAAGGGAACGGTTTTCATGCCCTAGGCAACCACAGCTTTGGCAGGGGGCAGACAAAACCAGGGAGTAAGGGAGAATCTAGACTATCCTCTTGCAGGCAGGTTTTGATGAGGATCAGGGATCCCTCCTGGCGGCGATAGATTTCGGCTTGTTTTTGCAGTGGATCTAGGATCCAGTACTCTTGCACCCCACGGCGGCTGTAGAGTTTGAGCTTGATCTGCCGATCCCGGCTGGCATTGCGGGATCCGGGGCTGACCACCTCGATTACCAGTTCTGGGGCACTGTGGAGCTTGCCATCCTCTTGCAGGGCCGTTTGTAGGCGAGTGTGGCTGATCCAGACCACATCCGGGGCAACATCATCATCTTCGGCAAAGATCAGCCCTGGAGCAGTATTTGCCATTCCTAGTCCTGTGCTGTCGCTCCATTCATCAAGAAAGCGAAAGATGCGGCTGGCGGCATATTGGTGTTGCCAACTGGGTTGGCGGGTCACGTATAGCTCTCCATCAATCACTTCGTAGCGTTTGCCATCGTCAGGCATGAGAGCCAAGTCTGAGGAGGTAAAGCGATGGGTAGCAATCATGGCGTACCTCAAAAGGGTGTCATTATTCGGAGCAATCAGAGCAATTGACCCAGCCGTTCTCGCAGTTCAGCGGCGGCTTGCTCGAGGTGGTCGCGGGTGTAGCCTGTTGTCTCTACCATAACGGCCATGTGGGTATTTTCGCTCTCGTGCAGATGGATCCAGAGAATATGCCGTCCATCAGGGGTTTTGCGCGGGCAGGATTTCAGCCCATTTTTGGGGGCAGCGTAGGCTTGGGAATCATAGCGAACGAGATCCACCCAAGGGAGGTCTTGTAGCAGCTTTTCTACTTTGGGCCAGGTGCGGGGACGATGGTGGGCTTTGCCGGTTTGAACCTGAATCACCTCTGATCGATCCCTGCCGGAATCTGGCAAATCGGCTCGATTGACTCTCTGTTGAGAGCCTTCTTGCAGATAGGGCAGATAAATCAGAGATTTGTACTGCTCGTGGATATAGCAAACCGGGATCCCCAGTTGATTGCCCGCCATGATCATGGCCTGGGCTTTGAACCCGCCGGTGGCTGCAAAGGTAATGCGGCCTTTGGCATTTTCCACCAAACTTTTCAGGAGATTAGCCATTCGCTCCAATGAGGATCCCTGTTCATCAAGGGCGTAGTTGATACCCGGAAGAGGGACTAACGTAATATCTTGCTGCCCCAATTCCTGCTCAAAATAGAGCTTGAGAATCTGGGCACATTCCAATCCACTAGAGGTCTCTGAGTGCAGCAGAATCAACGCATCTCGAGGGGTGGGATCCAGTCGCCAATAGGTATTGGTTTCAGCACTGATCAATTCCATCTCCGTGGATTTCATCCAGGCCAAAGCCTGTTGGGAATCCCCAATGGTTTTCTGTCCGAGCCAGGGGCGTTTGTCCTCTAAGTCTTTATCTGGATTGGTGAGAAGAGAAGTGCCCACGGTCATGATGATGGTTTGCATAAATTGTTGCTCCCTAGATGAAACTAGATCAGGCTGATCTTACGGATCCCACCGTCTTCTTTGAGATCTGTGATCTTCACCTGTACTTTTTGACCCTCCTTTAGGGATCCCGCCATTTTGGGTTCCTTCTGGGTGAGCTTGAGGGATCCCAGAATCTCGTAGGTGACTTTGTTGCCCTTGATGCTGATGATGGTGGCTTCGAGTATTTGCCCCACTTGAAACTCTACATTGCTCAAGACCTCGGCAATTTCCGCAAGGCGTTGGGCTTGTTCCTCCACCGGCCGGTCGGAGTTGCTATTAAGCCGGGATCCCAAGGGTGGCGGGATCTCGCCGAGGGGCATCCCCCCATCTTTGTAGTAGCGCATCAGTCGGGCCGCCCAGCCTAAAATTTGCAGCATCTCGGCGGGCTGGTTTTTGAGCGGCTCCAGGTAGTCTTTACAGGTTTCGTTGATCGAGCGGTAGTAGCCCTCGGTTTGTTGGGTGCGGTGCAGGCGACGCTCTCTGACCAGTTCACCGGTGAATTTGAAAAATCGGGATCCCGCATCCGGGTGATGCGCCACGGAGCGGAGATAGGCGATGCTTTTTTTCAACTCATTCACGTCTGTATTTGCCTTCACCAGGGTCATGGCGATACCGTGGGCCAGATCCCAGTGTTGGGGGCTGAGATCCACAGTTTGCGGCAAAACGTTTGTCGTCATCAGTACGCTCCATTGGGGGGTTGTCGAGTGGAAGATGGACTCAGAATCGCGGCAAGCTGCCTAAGTTGCTCCGGCAAAATATAGCCTTGGGTGGCTTTAATCTGTTGTTGAACAAAGGTGGTGAGTTTGTCCCCTTCTAAGGTGTCTGACT
>JAUQVP010000030.1:0-29137 GCA_039794745.1 Thermostichales cyanobacterium HHBFW_bins_127
GAAGACCGCAAGCCCAAGGTGATGGTGGCACCGCCAGAACGGGTGTTGCTGCCGGCGGACTCCAAGCAGTAATTGAGGGGCAGTAATTGGGGGGCAGGGATGAGTTGGCAGGCTGTGCAAAGTGTTTATTACGGTGGCGGAGGCCCGATTCGGACGCCACCACCGGATCTGGCTTCTTTGCTGTTGCAGGAGCGAATTGTCTATTTGGGGCTGCCGCTGGCTGAGGAGCCGGATGCTAATGTCACGAAGCTGATCATTGCTGAGCTGCTCTATCTGCAGTACGAAGACCGGCAAAAACCGATCAAGATGTACATCAATTCCACGGGCACCTACAGCTACGATACGGCGGCGTTTGCGATTCTGGATACGATGCGCTACATTAAGCCGCCGGTACACACAATCTGCATCGGACAAGCCTATGGAATGGCGGCGATGCTGCTAGCGGCGGGGGCAAAGGGTTATCGAGCAAGTCTGCCCAATGCTACGATCCTGCTCCATCAGCCCTATGGGGGTACCCGTGGGCAGGCGTCCGATATTCAAATCCGCACCCAGGAGGTGCTGACGATTAAGCGGATGATGATGGAGGAGCTGTCCCGCTGTACGGGGCAACCCATTGAAAAGGTTACAAAGGATACGGAACGCTTCTTTTATATGACGCCGGAGGAGGCGAAGGAGTACGGTTTGATCGATCAGGTGCTGACGGGAGCCCATCAGTTGCCGGTGCCGGTGACCGCTTAGGGATGTTGTAAACCTTTTTGTAGAACTCGCAAAACCTCAGCTAAGTCTCCTGCGAGCAGGGCAGGGACGGCCAGCCATAGGCCCGGAAAGATTTGGCTGCGCACAATCCCTTCCCCATCCCGGGGCAGGGGGACGTAGTCGTCGGCCTGGAGGGAAAACCAGTCCAGTTCCCCTTCCAGGGTGCGCCAGACGAGATATTCCTGGACGCGGTTGCGGCGATAGGCCCGTTTTTTATCGTGTAGGTCAATGGCAGCGCTGCTAGCGGCAATTTCCACAATCAGTTCTGGGGATCCCTGGATGTAGTCGTCGGGGGTGATGATGGCCTGGCGACCGGGGATAAACAGGACGGCATCGGGCTGAGGTTCGTTGTCGGGATCCAAACGGACGGTCGGTTCAATGGCCAGAACAACCCCAGGGGTAGCGGCGCGATAGACGCTCAGCCAACCAATGATGTCGGCGTGGGGCTGTCCATGGCTGGCAAGACGGAGGGGGGATCCCATGATGTAGACAGTTCCTTCGATTAGTTCGGCTTTGCGCACCTGGGGCATGGCCTGGTAGCGGCGCTCAAATTCGGCCCGGGTGAGGTGATCCCCGTTTTCTAGGGGGGGGATTTTGGCTTCCGTGCTCAGCATCACCAACTTCCTCCTAGGGATCCCATTTCTGTTGTAGCGATTGTTTTACGTGAGTGGGGGTGCTGGAGTGGGTTTGGCCGGGGCAAGCAGGGTAAATGACTTGTTGAGTCAGGTTTATTGGCTCAGGCCCTGTTGTAGGACAGCCAAAACTCGGTTTAAATCTCCTGCGAGCAGGGCAGGGACGGCCAGCCATAGGCCCGGAAAGATTTGGCTGCGCACAATCCCTTCCCCATCCCGGGGCAGGGGGACGTAGTCGTCGGCCTGGAGGGAAAACCAGTCCAGTTCCCCTTCCAGGGTGCGCCAGACGAGATATTCCTGGACGCGGTTGCGGCGATAGGCCCGTTTTTTATCGTGTAGGTCAATGGCAGCGCTGCTAGCGGCAATTTCCACAATCAGTTCTGGGGATCCCTGGATGTAGTCGTCGGGGGTGATGATGGCCTGGCGACCGGGGATAAACAGGACGGCATCGGGCTGAGGTTCGTTGTCGGGATCCAAACGGACAGTCGGTTCAATGGCCAGAACCAGCTGGGGGTGAGCTACTTGGTAGGAACCTAGCCAGGTGATGATGCGGGCGTGGGGCTGTCCATGGCTGGCAAGACGGAGGGGGGATCCCATGATGTAGACAGTTCCTTCGATCAGTTCGGCTTTGCGCACCTGGGGCATGGCCTGGTAGCGGCGCTCAAATTCGGCCCGGGTGAGGTGATCCCCGTTTTCTAGGGGAGGAATCTGGGTTGTCCCTTGGGTCATAGTCCATCCTTTGCCTTAGAGTGGAGATTCTGGCTTGGGGATAGTTCTATGGTAGTGTTTCGCTCCGCAACTCCCGCTGATGTCCCGGCTATCTATGGTCTGGTTCAGGAATTGGCTGCCTACGAAAACTTGACCGACCAAATGCACATGACCCCTGACCAACTCCACCAAGCCTTGTTTGGGGATCCCGTCTATGCCCAGGGGATGGTGGCGGAGGGGGAGGCGGGGGTGGTGGGGTTTGCCCTCTATTATTGGACATTTTCCACCTTTGCCGGGCGCCCAACTTTGTATCTGGAAGATCTCTATGTGCAGCCGGCCTATCGGGGGCAGGGGATTGGCAAGGGTTTGCTGTCGCGGTTGGTGCGTTTGGCCCTAGCCCGAGGCTGCGCCCGCATGGAGTGGTCGGTGCTGAATTGGAATCAACCGGCCATTGACTTCTACCGCAGCTTGGGGGCAATTCCCATGGCCGACTGGACCACTTACCGCCTCACCGAAACCGCCCTCCACCACTTCCCCCACCCACCGCAGTAAACTGGATCCAGATGTGGAAAACAATCACCATGAATGAGGATCCCCCGGTTTGGAAAGCTGGCTTGGGCAGTCTGATGGCCATGGGATTCAGTGCCGGGCTGTACCAGATATTGCGGTTTTTGCTGGAGCATTTGCCACCGATTGATCCAACGGCCAGTCTGGTGATTCGCAATATCTCCATAGTGATTCGCTACTTGATCACGGGATCCCTGTCGTTGGTGATGTTTACCTGCGCCATGGTGGGATTGGGATTGTTGGCCTATTCGGGGCAATTGCTCTGGCAGCGTCTCCGCCCCTAGCCTATCTGTTCCAGAATCTGCCGGTGAGTTTCCGCCTGCTGCTGCCACTGCTGCCGGACCACCGCCGGCAACGGGGATCCCTGAAAGCTCTCGAGCCAGCTTTGGGCCATGGCCTGGGGGTCTTCAGGGAGGTCTTCCAGGTTCCAGCCAGGTAGGTCCAAACTGTCTAGGAGGAGGCGTACCTTCGGGTCGTAGCTGAGACCAAAGCAGCGGCTTCCCCCCCGGGCCGCCATCACCAAGCCGTGGTAGCGCATACTGATCGTCAAATGCACCTGAGCTAGGGTTCCTGCGATCAGCCGGGGATCCCGGAGTTGGATCAGGTGGCTAGCGGGCAGCTGCTGATGCAGGTATTGGGCTAGAGGCAGGTCCTGGGGCCATTGCATCGGCAGCAGGAGCAGGTGGGATGCGGTTTGCTGTTGCAGGATTTCCAGGGCTTGGGTCAGCCGCTCCAGCCGCCGCCGGCTGAGGTGGGGATGGGGGCGCAGAATCACCGCGATCGCCGGGGCAGCACTGATCGGCGGCACCGGTCCTGGCTCCAAGGCCCACACCGGATCCGGGGCCAGATGATGGGGGATCCCCCAGTTTTTGAGCAGTCGGGAACTTTCCTGATCCCGGACACTGATGGCCTGGCAGCCTTGCAGACAGCGGCGGGTGAGTTCAGCGATCCAGCGGCGGCGCAGGGGGCCGAGTCCTTGGGCCCAGGCAAGGGTCTGCCAGCCCCGTTGCTGCGCCAGCCCCATCAGCCCCAAATAAAACAAAGGACTCCGCCAACTGGTAGAGTCCTGAATCAAACTGCCCCCCCCAAAAACAAACACCCCCCGCTCCCGCCACAACACCCCCCCCACCCGCCCCCTGCCCACCGCCGGGATCCCATGCAGGGTTTGGGTTGCCTGGGGGTTGCCCGAGATGACCAGAGGTTGCCAGGTAGGGGGCAGGAACTGGAGCAGTGCCTGGAGCAGCGCCTCATCTCCCCCATTGCCATAGCCGTAGTAACCACAGATCAGCGCCCGCATCCCCCCTCCCCTTGGGATGATGTTATTGTCCCCAAAAGCGAACCCCCATGCGCCAGGATACTGCCTACGGAGTCATCGTCATCGTCACCTCCCCCGAACCCCAGTATTTACTGATTCGCCACCGCAAAGGTCACTGGGGCTTTCCCAAAGGTCACAAAGAAGGCCAAGAGAGCGACCAAGCCGCTGCCCTACGGGAACTCCAAGAAGAAACCGGCCTCAGCGGACTCCAATTGCTCCCCGACATCTGCTTCCAAGAGCGCTACACCTTCCAAGATCCCCAAGGGATCCCGGTGCAGAAGACCAACCATTACTTTGTCAGCTTGGTGGCGCCGCCCCCCCCGCCCCTGCAGATCCAGCTTGCGGAAGTCAGCGAAGCCGGTTGGTTTACCCCCCCCGCGGCCGCCACTCGCCTCACCTTTGCCGAAGGCAAAGACTTACTCCAGCGCTGCCAGCACTGGTTTTCCACCTTCAACCCTGACCCTAGCTAACCCCTTCACCCCAGCCGCCGATCCCATCTATGAAGACATCCTAAGACTTGCAACATTTTCTTAAGGAAGCTGGGCTTGCTATAATCCAGTTGGCAGTGCGTAAGAGTTGGCATGAAATCCTCCCTGGCCCAGACATTTTTGGTTGGTCGTGCCACCGCAGAGTTATTGCGGGAACGCCTGGAGGCATTTGTTCAGGATTTTTTAGCCCAGGCTGGCAAAACCGTCGCTCAGTGTCAGGAGCAGTGGCAGAACTTCGAGCAGGAAGTCAGTCGGCGAGCGGAAGTGATTCAGACTTTAGAAGTTGCCGCCACCCCAGAGCCCAGCCAAGATTTGCAGGCTGTGCTTGATGACCTGCGGGCGGAAGTGGCTCAGTTGCGCTCAGAACTGCAAAAATACCGGAGTCAAGGTTTGTGACTGCCATTGCCGTCCCCATGGCCGGTCAGCCCGCCAAGTCCTACGATTCCTATCGCTGGGCCCGCGACAACTACACCCAAACGGAGCGCCTGATTGATATTTGGCGCTTTGTCCTGACCCTGTTGTTTTACAGCTGGCTGGATCAGAAAAGCTGGAGCTATGGAGGTCGGCCCACGCAAGAGCAGCGGGCCCGCCGCCGCCGCCAGCGCGCCATCTGGATCCGAGAAACCCTCCTCAACCTTGGCCCAACTTTTATTAAGGTGGGGCAATTTTTCTCCACCCGTGCCGATCTTTTCCCCAGCGAATACGTGGAAGAATTGAGCAAACTGCAGGATCGGGTGCCGGCTTTTAGCTATGAACAAGTAGCTGCCATTATCGAGTCGGAACAGGGCAAACCCGTCTCGGCTATTTTTGACTATGTGGATCCCACCCCTTTAGCTGCCGCCAGTCTAGGGCAAGTGCATCGGGCCCGCCTCAAAAACGGCGACGAAGTAGTTGTGAAAATCCAACGGCCGGGATTGGTGCGCCTGTTTACCATTGACCTGGAGATTTTGCGAGGGATTGCCGAGTTTTTTCAGTACCGCACCAAGTGGGGGCGCGGGGGACGGGACTGGATTGGCATCTACGAAGAATGTCGCCGCACCCTTTGGGAAGAGGTGGACTATCTCAATGAAGGGCGCAATGCCGACACCTTCCGCCGCAACTTCCGGGATGTCCCCAAAATTGCCGTGCCGCGGGTCTATTGGCGCTACACTTCCCGGCGGATGCTGACCTTGGAATACCTACCGGGGATCAAAATCAGCGACTATGAGGCCCTGGCTACGGCCGGGTTGGATCGCAAGTCCCTCGCCCAATTAGGGGCCCAGGCTTATTTGCGGCAGCTGCTCAAAGATGGCTTTTTCCATGCCGACCCCCATCCCGGCAACATTGCCGTCAAGCCCGATGGCACCCTGATTTTTTATGACTTTGGCATGATGGGCCGGATTAAGCCGGACATCAAGGAACGGCTCCTGGTGACCCTGAGCGGCATTGCCAGCAAAGATGCGGACAAAGTGGTGCAGTCTTTGGTGGATTTGGGGGCTTTGGTGCCGACGGCGGATATGACGCCGGTGCGCCGCTCGGTGCAGTACATGCTGGATCACTTCATGGAAAAGCCCTTTGATGGGGATTTGGTCTCCATGAATGCCATCAGTGAAGATCTCTATCAAATGGCCTACGACCAGCCCTTTCGTTTTCCTGCCACCTTTACCTTTGTAATGCGGGCCCTGACCACCCTCGAAGGTTTGGGCAAGGGTCTGGATCCGGACTTTAACTTTTTGGCGGTAGCCACCCCTTTCCTCGATGATTTGATGCGGGAAGTGCCTAGCAATGGGCAAAACCTGGTCAACCAACTCGGCCAACAAGCCCTCAGCCTCACCACCACCAGCCTCAATTTGCCCCGCCGCATTGAATCCACCCTGACCAAGTTGGAAAATGGGGATCTGCGGCTGCGGGTGCGCACCCCAGAAAATGAACGTTTATTAAGAAAGCTGATTCATATTGGCACCGGTATTATCTATGCGATTCTGGCAGGCAGTTTGTTAACAACGGCCACCCAGCTAGGCATTGCTGGCTATACTGGATGGGCAGTGGTGAGCCTGCTATTGACAGGAATTACTGCAATCGCTTTATTAAGAGTTATCCTTCGCCTGCATGACTCGGAACGGTTAATGTGATGAAATTTGTGGGGATGACGGATCCCGGTAAAGTCCGTAGTAACAATCAAGATAATTTTTACTGCGATGAGCGCGGCCGCTTCGCCATTGTGGCTGATGGTATGGGGGGGCATGCTGCGGGCGCTATGGCCAGTCAGGTGGCGGTGGAAGCAATCAAAAATAAAATCCTCGGCGGCTGGAGCCAAACTCCCGCTGCTAAACTCCTTGACGATGCGGTGGCAGCAGCTAACCAGGCAATCCTCGATGACCAACGCCGCCACGCCGACCGCGCCGATATGGGAACCACGGTGGTGGTGCTGCTGCTAGACCGGGAAGGGGAATGTTGGAGCGCCCACATCGGCGATTCCCGTCTCTATGTGTTTCGCCAACAAAAACTCATCCAACTCACCCAAGACCATACCCTCGTCGCCCGCTCGGTGCGCATGGGGGAAATGACCCTGGAACAGTCCCGCACCCACCCCTGGCGACACATCCTGGAACGCTGCCTAGGACGACCCGATACGGGATCCCCGGCCATCCAGCATATTGCCCTGCAACCGGGGGATCGGATTTTGATGTGCAGTGATGGTCTCACAGAAGAGCTCGAAGATCAGGAAATTGAACGCTACTGTGCTCAAGGATCCCTGATGGAGTTACCGCAGCAGTTGATCGAGGCAGCAAAGAACAATGGTGGCCGGGACAATATCACGGTGGTGATCGGTGATTACCAGGTGGATTAGCCCGTTGCCGGCGCTGCCAAGAAGACCAAGAATAGATACCTAGGGCCAGCCAGATCAGGCTAAAGCTGAGGGCGTGGACGCCGGTGAAGGGTTCGCTGTAGAGGGCTACGCCCAGGATCAATTGGATAGACGGGGAGAGATATTGGACAAAACCAAGGGTAGCAAGGGAGAGCCGCTCGGCCGCCTGATTAAACCAGAGCAGGGGCAAGGCAGTCACCAGCCCACAACCCAGCAACAAAACCGTCGTACCCAGTCCCCAGTGGCTTTGTCCTTGGGCGGTCAGGGCCAGGAGGATGCCGAGGGCTAGGGGGCTGAGGAGGAGGGTTTCCAGGGTGAGGCCGGCCAGGGCTGGCACCTTGAGGAGTTTGCGTCCCAAACCGTAGCAGGCAAAGGAAACAGCCAGCCCCAGAGCAATCCAGGGAATACTACCGCTCTGCCAGACAAAAAAACTCACCCCCAACCCGGCAAGACCCACCGCCAGCCAGCCCCAGGATCCCAAGGTTTCCCCCAGGCAGATCACCCCCAGCAGCACATTCACCAAGGGATTGATAAAGTAGCCGAGGCTGGTTTCCACCACCCGATCCGTATTCACCCCGTAGATATACAGTCCCCAGTTGCCGGCAAGGAGGGTGGCCGTCAACCCTAGCCCCAGCACAGCCCGAGGCTGGAGCAGCATTGTCAGCTCCGGCCAGCGCCCCTGCCAGCCCAGCAACCCCAGCAGAAAAAACACAGACCAAAAAATCCGGTGGCAAACAATCTCAACCGGGTCAACCCCCTGCAGCAGCTTCCAGTAAATCGGCAGCAGCCCCCAGAAACCATAGGCCAGCACAGCGTAAATCATGCTTGTTGGCCCGGGGATTGCCGTACAAAATTGACAAAGTTATCCAATATCTTTAAGCCCAAAGCCCCAGACTTTTCCGGATGAAATTGAGTCGCCCAGACCGTCCCCCGGCCCACGGCCGCAGCCACCGTCTGGGAACCATGGGTCACCGTCGCCACAATCCAATCCCCATCCTCGGGATCCCCATAGTAAGCATGGACAAAATAGGCCCAGGTGCCTGGGGCCAGTCCCTGCCAGAGGGGACAAGGGCGCTGCCAGTGGAGTTGGTTCCAGCCCATGTGGGGAATCGTCAGCCCCGGCTCCGGACGAAACCGCTTCACCCGCCCGCGAATCACCCCCAACCCCCCTCGGGATCCCTCTTCGCTGCTGTCAAACAACAACTGCAAGCCCAGACAGATCCCCAACAGGGGCTGCCCGCGCCGGATGGCTGCCAACAGTGGGTCGATCAATCCTTGTTTTTCCAGATGTTCCATTGCCGGATCAAAGGCCCCATCCCCCGGCAATACCAAAGCATCGTACTGATCTAGTGCTGTTGGGCGGGTGACAATCTCCACCTTGGCCCCCGCTGCCGTCAACCCCCGTGCCGCTGAATGCAAGTTGCCGGCATCATAGTCAAGAATGGCAATGCTGACCATACTTCCATTGTAGGACGGGCAGAGCGTATTCTGGATCAGCAGACCTTTGCGGATCCCGTCCATGATTGTCCTGGTAGTGGGTGCCGGTGGCCGAGAACATGCCTTGGTGTGGAAATTGCTCCAGTCCCCGGAAGTTTCCCAGGTGTACTGTGCCCCGGGCAATGCCGGCATCAGCCTGTTGCCCCGCTGCCACATTGTCCCCCTCGCCGCTACGGACATTAAGGGGCTGGTGCGCTTCGCCTCTGTCCAAGGGGTGGGACTGACGGTTGTCGGCCCAGAGGTTCCTCTCGCCGCCGGCATTGTGGATGCCTTTCGCGCCGAGGGGCTGACGATTTTCGGCCCCACCCAGGCCGGTGCCCAAATTGAAGCCAGCAAATCCTGGGCCAAAAACCTCATGCACCAATTCGGGATCCCGACGGCGGCGGCGGTAGTGTTCCAGGAGAGGCAAGCAGCCCAGGAGTATGTTTTATCCCAGTCTTTGCCGGTGGTGATTAAGGCCGATGGTTTGGCGGCCGGCAAAGGGGTGACGGTGGCAACAACCCATGAGGAAGCTGTCCAGGCGGTGGCAGAAGCCTTTGCCCTGGGGGGAACGGTTTTGGTGGAGCAGTTTTTGCCGGGGGAAGAGGTGTCGGTGTTGGCCCTGTGTGATGGCCACCGGTGTGTGCCGCTGCTGCCCGCCCAGGATCACAAGCGCCTCGGGGAAGGGGATACGGGCCCCAACACGGGCGGCATGGGTGCCTATGCCCCCGCCACCCATCTGATCACCCCAGAACGACTAGCCCAGATCCAGCAACGGATTTTGGACCCCACCCTGGCCGCTCTGCAAAACATCGGCATTGACTACCGGGGGGTCCTCTATGCGGGGTTGATGATCAGCCCTGAGGGGGATCCCTATGTGGTGGAGTTTAATTGCCGCTTTGGCGATCCGGAAACCCAGGTGATTGTGCCTTTGTTGCAGGGGTCTTTAGCGGAGATTTTGTTAGCTTGTGCTCAAGGGTGCTTAGATCCCGAGACTATCACGTGGCAGGAGCAGGCGGCGGCCTGTGTGGTGTTGGCCTCCGCAGGCTACCCGGGATCCTATGAGAAGGGGTTACCGATTCAGGGGTTAGCGGCGGCAGCCAATACGGGGGCTTTGGTATTCCATGCCGGCACCCGCTGGTCGGGGCCGGCCCGCTCGGGGCAGCTCCTTACCGATGGGGGGCGGGTGTTGTGTATAACCGGCCTGGGAAAAAGTATTCCGGCTGCCCTGGATCAAGCCTATGCGGCTGCCGCCTGTATCCAGTTCCCTGGGGTTTACTACCGACGGGACATTGGACATCGCGTCAAGTAGGACAGGAGGGAGTGTTTTGCCGCAGCAGCGTTGGTCCTTTCGCCGCCCCCGGGAGCCGCAGTGGTGGCGCTGGTGTGGCTGGGCACTGCTGATCAGTCTGGTGCACCGCCTTGTGATTGCCGCTTGGTTGCCCCTGGGGTTTGATGAAGCCTACTACTACCTCTATACCCTCCATCCCAACTGGAGTTACTTTGATCATCCACCCTTGGTAGGTTGGGTGGCTGAATTAGGTATTGCTTTGACCGGTCAGGTGAGCCCCCTCACCCTGCGCCTCGGTTCCCTCCTGCTTTACACAGCTTCATCGCTGTTATTAGCCCTGAGCGCCAAACATCTGTTCAGTGAGCGGGCCGGTCGTTTGACATTGGCTCTGGCTGCCGGGATCCCGATATTTAGTGTGGCTTTTGGCAGTTTGATTTTGCCCGACAGTCCTTTAATCTTTTTCTGGTCCTTGACCCTCTATTTAGCTGCCTTGGAGTTTTTCCCTGCTAGCCCTGTACCCAATCGTCCCTACAACCCTACCTGGAAACTGACTCTAATTTGTTTGAGTGTTGGTTTAGCGTGTTTGGGGAAATACCATGGTTTGGCTTTGGGGTTTGGGTTGACCTTGTTTTGTCTAGGTCAGGTGAAATATCGGCAAGTATTTACATCCCCTTATTTTGCTGTTGGTGTTGGATTATTTTTACTCTGCTGGCTGCCGATTCTCTACTGGAATAGTCAGCATGATTGGATTTCCCTGCGCTACCAAGGGCAGCGAGCTGGCGAAGAAGGCAGTAGCTTCACCTGGAGCAACCTCGCCATCACCTTAGCCAAAGCAATTGCCTATCTTTTTCCCAGTTTTGGGATCCCCCTGTGGGGGGTGGCATTAGTGCGTTTGAGTCAACTGGGGCGTCGCTACTATGGTCGGGCCGAGATCTACGCCTTGATCCTGAGTATTTCCCTACCTTTAGTGCTGGTGATGACTGTGGTCGGCGGTTGGCGGGATATTCTCCCCACCTGGCCCATGCCCGGCTTTTGGGCTTTGACCCTATTGTTAGCGGAAAGTGCGGATCGCCATTGGGAAAAGTGGCAGATTTGGCTACGGCCAAGCTGGTGGATCAGTATCATCCTAATTCTCGGTGCCCAGCTCCTAGCCCTAGCTCATATTAGCTTTGGACTGCTACAAAAACCCAACCCCATTCATCCCAGTCTTGCTTTCATACCCATCCAAGAGGATGCTTCCACCCAGCTCATTGATATTCATCAGCTTCGCCAAAATGTAGTTGAGGATTCCGAGCTTTTTCAGGTTTTGGAATCTGCGGATTTTATGTTCACAAATCATTACTTCCTCGGTGGGCAAATTGCGACGGCACTGGTTCCAGTTTTGCACAAGCCAGTCACCTGCTATGCAGAGGATCTGCGTGGCTTTGCTTTCTGGTCTGATCCTGAGGATTTTATCGGCAAAACCGGAGTGCTGATCACCTCGGCTCAATTTGAAAACCTCGATGGCAAAGGGGATCCCATCACTATTTATAGCCCTTATTTTGAGTCCTTTGAGTTTTTGGCTGAGGTTCCCATTATTCGGGGTGGTGCTATTGCCCAGCAGTTCCGCTTTTACCTAGGCAAAAACCAGCAGCTCCCCTATCCCCGTCCTTACTGAGAAGCCTGGCGCGGCGTGAAAACCCCTGCCAGCGGATCATGGTAGACCAACTCTAGGCTGTCTGTAAACTGAGCCATTCCCTCAGGAAACTTCCCACTAAAGGGATCCCGACTGATGGCTAGGTACTGGGCTTGAGATAGTTGGAAACCAGCTTGAATGGCAGGGTAATTCAGCTCTCCCTGATGCTCAATAACACGATTGCTGAAGGGAAATCCATAGAGTCCATAGGCACGTAAGCCAACACTATAGATAGTTTTTCCTTGCAGGTGGCTATGAACCCAACGATAGATATCACTCATGGGTTGATTGGGTTGTCGCCAGAAGAAAATCCTGTCATATCCCGGTAGCCCTAGGGGTGGCTCATAACTGGCCAACTGGATTCCCATAACTAGTGCTAAAAGACCATGCATAGTCACCCCGACTGTCCGAAAACTAGAGTGGGAAAAGCAAGATTCCCATGGCTGAAAAAAACGACCTAAAATCTGAGCCACACCATAACCCATTAACAGTAAAGATGTGGGAATCAAAACAGTACTGTAGCGCAGCTGGATCATGAAACTCAGCTCTTCATCACCGAGATTTCCTGGGCTGGCACCATAGGGAGTAATCAGCATTATCAACCAAGATCCTAAACAAAAATAAACCAATAGCCGTAGTAAAAAATCCTGACAATATTGTGGTCTAAGAATCATCGTGATGCAAAAGAATAGACCAATAAAAAGCGAACCAAAGTAGAGTTGAAAATCAATATTCCAATTGTAAAATCTAGGATTGATAAGATTGTAAAAAATACTCAGATGTAAACCTGTCTTGGCAACCTCTCCACTCACTAGGGATCCCTGGACAATCAGGTTACGTAGGTACCAGAAGCCTCCTGTAGTTAGAATAATCATCATCAATATCAGTAATCTATTAGTGCTTTTACTTTCTAGAATAAGAAAAAACACTGTCAGAACTGCAAAGGGGATCCCGGTTGGCTTGATGCTGACTGCCATCCCTAGGAGCAAGCCAAGGGTAATTATCCAAAATGGTTTTAAGCTTGCTTGGCTATGAAAATAGCGATAGATTGACCAGACTGCAGCCAAGGTAACTACCGTCAGCATTAGATCATTCCTGCCAATGGAAAACATCATGTCGATCCAAGCAGGGATCCCCATTCCTATCGAATAGATACCAAGAAGTATCAGAGTTGTTAGGAAAGGATTTTGGCGGCTCATCAATTGGCTAAAGTCAGCAAACATCAGCCCTAAAATTAAAACTTGGCTGGCATAGGTAATACCGAGCATGATGTCGGTTTGGAAAGGAACTAGGCTCCAGAGACTGATTAACTCATGACCACCCGGGTACTGGGAAAAAAGCCCTTGAATTGGCCACAGACTTTCTGCCTGCAGATAATTTACCGCATTGGGCAGATGATAGCTAACAACATCCCAAGAGCTGAGGGGATGAACTAAAAAAGCCAGTAAGCCCCACAGTTGTAGCCGTTTTCCATACCCTAGAAATAAAACAAAACTCATCCCTAAAATCAACAGCAACCCCTGATAGGGTTCTAACCTTGAGCAAGCAGCATCTGAAGTCTGGGCCCGATCGGATCGAATCCGCTTGCCCATAGCCCATGCCAACAACCACACACTAGCCCCTGAACATAGGGATCCCAAGAGTAAGCCTAGAGGATTTAACTGATTGAGAATACCGGGCACAAGGACGCTGAGGTGAACAGCCATCACATAATACAGAGCGTAAACAAGCAAACAGGGCAGTACCCCCTCAGATACTACCCCGCCCAGGAAAAAACTCGGTAAACTGACCAGTAGATTTTGCAAAAGAAATAGAGCAGCCGCCATTCTGTCCAAGGGGAAAGTGCTGCTTCCTAGTGTAATCAGATTTTTTGTGTAGCGGCCTCCCGTTGTTCAGCAGTTGATTGGGCAGCATGCAAAGCAAAATAAAGCTTATTCAGCGCATTCATGTAAGCCTGAGCCGAAGCCACAACAATATCAGTATTGGCAGCATGGCCAGAAAAGATCCGATCCTCGTGTTTCAGGCGAATCGTCACCTCCCCAATGGCATCAATCCCCGCCGTCACCGATTGCACAGAAAACTCAATCAACTTGTTGGGAATCGAAACAATCCGATTAATGGCCTTGTAAACCGCATCCACCGGCCCCGTTCCAACCGCCGCATCCGTCCATTCCTTACCATCGGGATCCACTAATCTGACCGTTGCCGTGGGTACCTCCTGATTGCCGCACACCACCTGCACATGTTCAAGGCGATAGCATTCCGGCACCGGGCGGGTTTCATCATTGACAATCGCTTCCAAATCCAAATCGGTAATTTCTTTCTTTTTATCCGCCAATTCCTTAAAACGAATAAACGCCTTATTCAGATCCTGCTCACTGAGATGAAATCCTAATTCTTGTAGGCGAGTACGAAAAGCATTGCGCCCAGAATGCTTACCTAAAACCAACGTATTCGACTGCAAACCAATGGTCTGAGCATCCATAATTTCGTAGGTTTGCCGATTTTTCAGCACCCCATCCTGGTGGATCCCGGATTCATGGGCAAAGGCATTGGCTCCGACGATGGCTTTGTTGGGCTGCACCAACATCCCCGTCAAATTCGAGACCAGCCGGGAGGTGCGATAGATTTCTTGGGTATTGATGTGGGTGAGGGGTTTTTCCGACTCTACCGGTAGCCCAAAATAGGGATTGAAGTAGCTGCGGCGCACGTGCAGAGCCATCACCAACTCCTCTAGGGCTGTATTGCCGGCCCGTTCGCCAATGCCGTTGATGGTGACTTCCACCTGCCGCACTCCTTGCTTAATCGCTTCTAGGAAGTTGGCTACCGATACCCCCAGATCATCGTGGCCATGGACGGAAAGAATCGCTTGATCAATGTTGGGGACATTTTCTCGGATCCCCTTGATCAAAGCCCCAAATTCCTCTGGCATTACATAGCCGACGGTATCAGGAATGTTGATGGTTTTGGCGCCTGCGCGAATCGCCGCCTCGATCACTTGATAGAGATATTCCGGATCAGAGCGGGTGGCATCCATCATGGAAAATTCCACATCATCCACAAAACTCTTGGCATAGGCCACCATTTCCTCGGCCATCGCCAGTACCTCGGCCCGGGTTTTGCGCAGTTGGTACTGCAGGTGAATATCGGAGGTGGAAATAAAGGTGTGGATGCGGGGTTTGGCGGCGGGTTTGAGGGCTTCCGCTGCCGCTTGAATGTCCGGCTTCAGGGCCCGGGCCAAACTGCAGATCACCGGCCCCTCAGGGGTGCCGACAACCTGGGCCACCTTCTGCACCGCCTCGAAATCCCCCGGGCTGGCATAGGCAAAACCTGCCTCAATGATGTCCACCCCCAAGCGGGCCAGTTGCTTGGCAATGATCAGCTTTTCTTCCACATTCAGGGTCGCCCCGGGACATTGTTCCCCATCCCGGAGGGTGGTGTCAAAAATCAAAACATGATCCAGTAACCCCGAAGACTGTGCCGCTGCCATAACCACACGAAACGAAAGGTTGTTTTCTATTGTGGCACTCCTGAGGGGATTTTGCTGTATCGGCAAGTGCTCCCACCCACCATCAAGGGGGATCCCGAAGCAGGTAGTGAATTGATTGTGGCCTGCGGCGAGTGACGTTGGTTGACGTAGGGCCCTGAGCAATGCTTGCGGCTTAGGTTAGAGATTTGAGATAAGCATATAGATCCCTCACCCCCGGCCCAAAGTGGGAGAGGGGGGAATCAGAAATGA
This sequence comes from Thermostichales cyanobacterium HHBFW_bins_127, assembly GCA_039794745.1. Taxonomy (GTDB): domain Bacteria; phylum Cyanobacteriota; class Cyanobacteriia; order Thermostichales; family Thermostichaceae; genus JAUQVP01. The sequence continues at coordinate 15,496 of JAUQVP010000030.1, forward strand.
CTTGCTGACTGCTTGCTCCAGAGCCATGGCCGACTAACCCAAGGGTCTGAGATCTGGTGCTGTTCACAAGCCAATGTCTCAAGCTGAATCGAGATGACCATATACATAATCTCTGAGCAGAGGTCAGCCTCCCCCAGAACCCCAATTTTTCAAGATGAACTGGTTCCCTAGAAACGTCCCCAACGCAGGGCCAGCGCCCCCCAGGTCAAACCGGCCCCAAAACCTGCCAGAATCCCCAGATCCCCGGTGCCGAACCGCCCCTGCCGCACCCACTCCTGCAAAGCAATCGCTACCGACCCCCCAGAGGTATTGCCGTAATGCTCCAGCACCGACGCCACCTGGCTCTTCGGGATCCCTAGCCGTTCGCTGACCGCATCCAAAATCCGTTGGTTGGCTTGATGGATAAAGTAGCCTTGGATCTGGTGGGCCCCCAGTCCCGCCCGGAACAGCACCTTCTCAATCACCTCCGGCACCGCCGTCACCGCAAACTTGTACACCTCCCGCCCATTCATCGTCAGCGGCTGCACCTGGTAACGCCCCACCGGGATCCCCACCGCTTGGGGCAGCGTTGCCATCCCCAGGGTCAAATGGGATCCCCCCTGCCCATCCGTGCGCAACTCCGCCGCCAGCAAACCGGGATCCCCCTTGCCTGCTTCTAGGACGATCGCCCCTGCTCCATCTCCGAACAGCACACAGGTAGTGCGGTCCTGCCAATCTACCACCCGGGACAGAGCATCTGCTGCTACCACCAGCACCCGTTGGTACAGCCCCGTCTGGATCATTTGGCTGCCCACCACCAACCCATAGACCAACCCACTACAGGCCGCCCCCAGATCAAAGGCCACTGCCCGGCTTGCTGTCAACTTAGCTTGCACATAGGGAGCTGTGCTAAAGCGATCGATTCCCGTGGAGGTACAGAGAATGATCAGATCGAGCTGGTCGGGGGACAGCCCTGCCATGGTCAGTGCCCCTTGGGCCGCTTGGGTAGCCAGATCCAGGACGGATTCTGCGGGAGTTAGCACCCGTCGCTGGCGGATCCCCGTGCGGCTGTAGATCCACTCATCGGAAGTATCGACGATTTGGCTCAGGTCCTGGTTGGAGATCACCGTAGCAGGGACAGCGGCCCCGACCCCCACAAAGCGGACTGGCACTAAACCTGTTGTCATGTATCCTCACACGGTCATTGCTGCCATTTGGTTTTTAATTTGCTCTAGCACCTTCCCCTGCACCGCTTCTTGGGCTCGCCGCACCGCATTGACGATCATTGGTGCCCGGGAACTGCCATGGGTAATCACACAGATACCGTTCACCCCCAGCAGCAGTGCTCCTCCGTACTCCACATAGTCAATTCGTTTTTTGAAGCGCAGCAGATTAGGTTTCAAAATCCAGGTGCCCAGCTTGCCCCGCCAGCCCTTGGTGATTTCTGCCTTCAGCACCTGTCCAATCATTTGCCCGGCACTTTCTGCGAACTTCAGCACCACATTGCCCACAAACCCATCGCAGATAATTACATCGAAATTACCTGACAGAATATCCCGCCCCTCAGCATTGCCGACAAAATTGAGCCCGGCGCATTCCGACAGCCTTTGGTGGGTTGTGACCGCTAAATCATTGCCCTTATTGGCTTCCTCACCGATATTGAGCAAGCCCACCCGGGGATTTTCCACCCCCAAAGTATGGCGGCTATGGAGATAGCCCATCCATGCAAACTGCTCCAAAAACTTAGGGCGGCAATCCACATTTGCCCCCACATCCAACAGCAGCACCGGTTTATTTTTCACCGTCGGCAGCAGCGCCCCAATCGCCGGTCGATCCACCCCCGGCAGCCGCCCGAGCCGCAACAACGCCGCCACCATCGCTGCCCCCGTGTTCCCCGCCGCCACCACCGCATCCGCTTCCCCCTGATTGACCAGATCCATGGCCACACACACGGAAGCCCGGGGTTTTTTGCGAATGGCATCCATGGGTTCTTCCGTCATGCCGATGGCTCCTTCCGCCGGGACCACCCGGATTCCCTCCCGGTCTGAGCGATCGGAGCCTAAGTAGGGTTGGATAGCTTTTGGTTCTCCCACCAAGAGAATCTCCACCCCTGTCTGATCTCGTGCCAGTAACGCACCCTTGACAATTTCCGCTGGGGCATAGTCACCGCCCATGGCATCTACTGCAATTCGCACCCGGTACTCCTAATGGATCGCTGGCAATGCCTACCGATCCTACCAGATTGCCCCTCACTCCAGGGTTAAGGTTAGGGAACTGCCGAGGTTTTTACAGTCAATCCTATCGCTACGGGTTAAAGTAAAGTTCGGAAGCCGCCAATGGGGAGTTGCCAGGGGATGGAATGGCATGTCAGTGATGCAGAAAGCTTGGCCATCATTGACCAAGAGGTTGGCAAACACAATCTCTCGCCGGCGGAGTATGAGGTGGTGCGGCGGGTGATCTATGCCACGGCTGATTTTGAGTATGTGGATTTGATCCGCTTCTCCAATGAAGCCCTGCAATCGGGAGCAGCGGCTTTGGCTGCCCGCACAACCATTGTGGTGGATGAACCGATGGTGCAGGTGGGGATCGCCCAAGGGATCCAAAAGACCTTTTCCAATCCCATCTATTGCAGTGCTGAGGCGGTGACGCGCCCGCAGCGGGACAAGACCCGTTCCGCCTGGGGGATGGAAACTTTGGCCCGCCGCTATCCGGAGGCCATTTTTGTCATCGGGCAGTCCCAGACGAGTTTGCGCAGTTTGGTGCAGTTGATCCGGGAAGGGGAAGCGGCGCCGGCTTTAGTGATTGCTGCCCCGGCGGGTTTTGTGGGGATTCAAGAGGCAAAAGCGGAGCTAGCCCAATCCCTCATCCCCCACATTCGCACCGAAGGTCGTAAAGGGGGCCCGGCGGTGGCCGCCGCAATTCTGGATAGTTTGATCGATCTGGCCTGGCATGCCTACGATGGGCCAGGGCAGCGGCAGCGCTACGGTGACAAGGATAAAAGTTAGCTCCACCTATGCGGATTGATGTGATTACCCTTTTTCCGGAGTTTTTTACGTCTCCGTTGCAAACGGGTCTGTTGGGCAAAGCCCTAGACCGCCAGATCGCCCAGGTCATCTTCACCAATCCCCGCGATTTCACCACCGATAAACACCGCAAGGTGGACGATGAATGCTACGGCGGCGGCGCCGGCATGCTCCTCAAACCGGAACCTATCTTTGCTGCGGTGGCATCCCTACCGACTCTGGCGCCGCGGGAGATCATCCTCATGACCCCACAGGGGGAACCTATGACCCAGGGGATGCTGCGGGAACTGGCGGGTTTGCAGCAGTTGGTGATTATCTGCGGGCAGTATGAAGGGGTGGATGAACGGGTGTGTGAGCATTTGGTGACACGACAGATTTCTTTGGGGGATTTTGTCCTCACCTGTGGGGAGATTCCCGCCCTCGCCCTGATCAATGGGGTGGTGCGGCTCCTACCCGGCACGGTCGGCAAACCCAGCTCCCTAGAGGCAGAAAGCTTCAGCCAGGGGCTGTTGGACTATCCCCAGTACACCCGCCCGGCGGTGTTTCAGGGGTGGGCGGTGCCGGAAGTGCTCCTCTCCGGGAACCACCAAGCCATCGCTGCCTGGCGGCGCCGCCAACAACTGCTGCGCACTTGGGCACGTCGACCTGACCTTTTAGCCCAGGCCAAGCTCACCCCCGATGAGCAAAAATATATAGCGGCACTCCGTGAGGGATCCCAGGATGCAGAGAACACTTCCCCCTAGGTGGCTACTAGGTTTGCTGGGATGGCTGGTGCTGGCGAGCCTACCGGGCTATGGGCAGAATGTCAATGATGCTACCCGCCCGCGGACAACTAACTTTTTCGATCCCAGTGGCACGATTAACTTTAATGACTTGATTCGAGCGGGGCAGGAGTTGCAGGATCTGGAGAATCGTCCCTTGCCAGAACAGCGGCAAAAAGCCCTCGACGAGGCGATTCAACAATTTCGCCAATCTCGCCAGATCCAAATTGGCCCTAATATTCTCGCGAGCCCAACCCCATCCCCCAGTCCTACACCTTCACTAACCCCATGAGCCTCCTCACGCAACAGGTCTACCAGGAATTGCTCAAGCACTTTCCGGGATCCCGCGTCGAAATCCAGGATGATAGCCATCGCCATGAGGGTCATGCTGGCCATTCTGGAGGTGGGCATTTGGCAGTTTGGATGGTTAGTGAGCGGTTTCAGGGATTAAGTTTGATCCAACGCCATCGTTTGATCTATCAGGCTTTGGGGGATTGGATCCCGGGTCGGATTCATGCTTTGTCGCTGCGCTTGCTGACTCCGGCGGAATGCTCCGAGAGTTGCCACAAATGAGACCCTCACCCCTGCTCCCTTCCCGAGAGTGGGCAAGGGGAGGTTCAGGAGCGAGCGAGTTCGTCCCAACGGGCTTCAGCAGCAGCAATCTGTTGCTTAGTTTCCAGCAGGCTGATCTGCCGTTGGATGGCTGCCTGCCGCGATTGATTCACCTGCCACTGGGCCCGCAAGGAACGCAAAACCGGTGAGCCCAATTCGGCAGCAAACACCCTAAGACTAATCGGACCGAGATCTTCCAGGGAAAGTAACTGGTTCAGTTGTCGCTCGCTCGCCTGCAGATAGGGCTCTACCAAGGCAGCGAGCTGATCCGGGGATCCCGGAGCTGTGTGTTGGGCTAGTTCCTGGCAGAGGGCTTGGGCGAGCTGTTGGGTGAGATGGATCAGGCGTTTTTGGGCGGTTTCGCTGAGTTGGAGAAATTGTTTGGGGGATTGCTGGGTACAGAGATGGCGGACTTCCTGGAGGATGTAGGTGGGGAGATGCTCGAGGAGGGCTTGGCGATATTGGGCGACCAAGGTCTGGGCTTGGGCTTGTAGGGGGGGCAGGGCTTGGGTCAGTTCCTCGAGGCTGGGCATAGGGGACTTAGCTGGTGAGGGAGAAGCGTTCTTGGGCAATCAAGAGTTTTGCGGTGCTGTCCAGGGGGATCCAGGTGGCTTGTTTCTGCCATAGCTCAAAGTGCAGGTGGGGGCCGGTAGTGAGACCTGTGGATCCCACCAGACCAATCACGTCCCCCTGCTTGACCCACTGGCCGCTGGTGACTTTGATCACATCGAGGTGTCCGTAGCGGGTGCGACTGGTGGTGCTGTGGGCGATGACAACCCCATTGCCTAACCCACCCATGCTCCCCGCTGCCACCACCTGCCCGGAATAGGCAGCCAAAACCGCCACCCCGGCCGGGGCACCCAAGTCCGTGCCTTGGTGAAACTCTGGCTCTCCCCGAATCGGATGAATCCGCCAGCCAAAGGGAGAAGTAATGGGATAAAGCCGCGGCAAAGGATACAACAGGGTTTCTTCGACAGGAACCGCAGGCACCTGTTCCGGATCCGGTAAAAGTAAGGACTGGGGCTCGCTGATGGTGATGGTTTCTCCGGGAATAATGGTGATCTCACGCCCACTGCTGCGCTCCTTGAGGATGACCGGCACAATCTCTTCCCCGAACGGCTCTTCCAAAGGATACTGCCGCACCTGCCGCCCTACCTGCAGGTTCAAACCCCCTGTACTACCAGCCGGGCTGAGTGGGGGCAAGCTAGGGGTCAAGATGCGAACGGTATCCAGGGATCCCGAGGCCGGGGGGGGTGGGGGTAGGGGTTGGCCTAGGGCTGGGGGCAACCAGAACCACAACAACACTGCCCAAAGCAGGATCATCCCTTGTACCCCAAACTGAACTCTCCTGGAGCGTAGGTAACGCCGTTGATCTCCAGCAAGCCGGCTGCATTTACCTGTGCCATGGCTGTTCCTGTCCACAATTTCGCTTGGTAGTGGTGTTGGACCCTCGACCATCCCCTATTGTGCCAAGTTTCAAAGCCCTGCTCGAGCGCCCCGATCACCACCGCTGCCACCGCCGTTAAATCCACCCGGGATCCCAGGATGGCTTTGAGGGCTAGCCCAGGGGGCGGAGGTTGGTTGTTGACATTTAAGCCAATCCCCACCGCCAAGGGCCGGGATCCCGAGCCGGATCGGGTCTGCACCAGGAGTCCGCCCACCTTAGCCCCCTGCCAGACCAAATCGTTGGGCCATTTTACCTGCAAGCCCTGCCAGGTTGGCTGCCAGGTTTCCAGGGCTACTGCCACTGACCAAGCCAAGGTTAAGCCCAGGGTCAGCAGGGAGGCCTGGGGGTCGGGGGTTTCCCCGAGCAACAACGAGAGATAGAGCCCCCCTGGATCCGAGTGCCAGGGGCGCCCCCACTGACCTTGGCCGGCCAGTTGCCGGGTGGCCACTACTGCCATCCCTGGGCGCCCTCCCCGTTGCCAGCGGCGCCAGAGGATTTGATTGGTGGAAGGAGTTTGGCAGACCTGCCAGAGATCGCGACCGCAGTAGCTTGTGGTCAGCAATCGTTGCAAGCGCTGGGGCTGCAGCATGCCAGTCTCCGGGATCCCCCCTTGATCCTAGCGGGCTTTTGCAGGTTGATTCGCCACAGACTTGGGGATTCCTTGACCTCCATGAGGATGGACATGCTGGGGTCAAGTGTTTTATGATTCCCCCTCTCCTGCTTTGGGAGAGGAGCAGGGGGTGAGGGATTGGTTTTGGTCTGAATGGAAATGACCAAGTTTTAACCGGTCTTTCCAGGGGGATAAAGCCCGGAGTGACCGATTTAGGAGTCTGTACGGGCATAACCAGCGGCAACCGCATCCCGCTAGCCCTAGCTGGGCTGTTTAGAGGGGGGAGCTATCAGGTTACAATGGCTTACCCGGATCCCTGACAACCCTTATGAAACCTTGGTTGACTCCTGCTCCCCGTTTGCACAAACTGCCGCCCTATGTGTTTGCCCGCTTGGATGAACTCAAAGCCAAAGCCAGAGAGCAGGGATTGGATTTGATCGATCTGGGCATGGGTAACCCGGATGGCTCGGCGCCCCCGGCGGTGATTGCTGCCGCCCAAGCAGCCATTGCCAGCCCCCATACCCACGGCTATCCCCCCTTTGAGGGCACGTTTTCCTTTCGCCAAGCCATCACCGACTGGTACCAACGCCGCTATGGGGTGCATTTGGATCCGGAAAAGGAAGTCTTGCCCCTGTTGGGATCCAAGGAGGGTCTGACCCATTTGGCTCTAGCCTACGTGGATGTGGGGGATTTGGTGCTGGTGCCTAGTCCTGCCTATCCAGCCCATTTTCGCGGGCCCATGATTGCCGGCGGGCAGATCTATCCGTTGCTGTTGCGGGCAGAAGAGCATTGGTTAATCCAAATCGACCGCATCCCCACGGAGGTTGCCCAACAGGCACGGGTACTCTACTTCAACTACCCCAACAATCCCACCGCTGCCGTGGCTCCCCGTTCTTTTTTTGAAGAAATGGTGGCCTTTGCCCAGAAATATCAAATTATTTTGGTGCACGATCTCTGCTATGCCGAGCTGGCTTTTGATGGCTATCGTCCCACCAGTTTGCTGGAAATCCCCGGGGCTAAGGAAATCGGCGTCGAGTTCCACACCCTCTCCAAAACCTACAATATGGCCGGCTGGCGGGTAGGCTTTGTGGTCGGCAATCGCCAAATTATTCAAAGCCTGCGCACCCTCAAAACCAATATGGACTACGGGATTTTCATGGGTATCCAGGCGGCTGCCGAAACCGCCCTGCGCCTCCCGGACAGCTACCTGCAAACGGTGCAAAACCGCTACGCCCAACGGCGCGACTACCTCACCCAGCGCCTCCAGGATCTGGGCTGGCCCCCCTACACCACCCAAGCCACCATGTACCTGTGGATCCCCACCCCCCGCACCCCCACCGGTACCCCCATGGGTTCGACGGAGTTTGCCCTCCAGATCCTAGAACAAACAGGGGTGGTGGTCACCCCCGGCAATGCCTTTGGGGAAGGGGGGGAAGGCTATGTGCGCATCAGCTTGATCGCCGACTGCCCCCGCCTGGGAGAAGCGATGGACCGCTGGGCCCAAGCGGGTATCCGCTACTCCAAATAGCCCAATTCCTGCATCCGCCGTACTAAATCCCCATCCCAATCCACCGACCCAGCACACCGCTGCTGCGCCACCGCCAAACTCACTTTCGCCGCCAACAGATCCTGTAACTCCGCCGCCGCCGCCGGGGATCCCTGCAGTTCTTGGGGATCCCGATTCAGGTCAAACACCCAGCTTTGGCCTCCCACTTGGATTAGTTTGCGCCAGTGCTGGTAGAGGGCGCGGCGGACTTCGTAGCACTGCCGTTCCTGCAACAGCCGATCCAGCCGCTGCTCCATGGCCCGGATCAAAATCCTGGGGGGAAAGGCCTCGCTCAACACCACCCCCGCCTCGGGATCCCCGTCATTGAGCAGACTCAAAGGCTGGGGGATCCCGGCTAGGTCTAGGCAGGTATGGAACAGGCGCCGCAGGGAAACGGGGGTGGTGACCCGGGAGGGCCGGGATTGTCCTGGGCTGCGCAGGATCAGCGGTACCCGGATCAGTTCCTCATAGACCACAAAGGCATGGCCCACGAAGTCGTGTTCTCCCAGCCCTTCCCCATGGTCGGCACAGAGGATTACCAGAGTGTTGTCCGTGAGGCCGGTTTCTTCCAGGGTGGCAAAGACTTGCCCCAGCAGATGGTCTTGGTAGCTGGTTTCCGCCAGGTAAATATCCTGGAGGAGCTGGGATTGTTGGGGGCTAAGGGGGGCTGGCAGGGGAGCCATCCAGCGGTAGGGTTCGCGGTTGTAGCGGCGCAAAAAATCGCGGGCCGAGCGGTCCCGGCGGAAATAGGGGGCAAAACGGTCAATAAACGGCTGTGGTGGCCTGTAGGGGAGGTGGGTTTCCATGAGATTGACAAAGCAAAAAAACGGCCGCTCTCCCCCCTCTTGTCGCCGCAAAAAACGACTGACATCGGCTAAACATTGGGCAGTATTGCCCTTAAAGTTCAGCAACCCCGCCCACACCGTGGCAAACCAAGGCTGCAATGACAACTGAAACAAAAAATCCGAGCGGGCAAAGGCATTCTGCACCGGATAGGACAAGCGCCGCCAAAACTGGGTATAGGCTTCCCACCACCCTGCCCAAGGCCACCGGGATCCCGCCGCCGGCCGGGAGGGAATCAGCCCCCCATAATTGTAAAAAGTCTGGAACCCCCGCCGCAGCCCATTGTTGAGGATCCCCACCAGGGGGTTATTGCAGAAGCCCACCGTTTGGTAGCCCCGCCCGGCTAAGATCTCGGCCAAAGTTGGGTAGGCGGGGTCAAGGGCTTGATCCGCCTGGATCAGTTGGTGGGTACTGGGATATTCCCCCGTAAACATGGAGGCATGGGAAGGGATCGTCCACTGGGCCGTAGCAATCCCCCGCTCATACACCGTCCCCCGCTCCGCCCAAGCGGCAATATGGGGCGTCACCGGCTCGGGATCCCCAGAGCGGTAGGGAGTGAGGGCATCGGCCCGTTGGGTATCGAGGACGATCCAAAGGATATTGGGGGTTGGCACAGGTCATCACCTCCTAAAGTGCCCCGGCGGCAGTACAGTCCAGGATGCCCTGGCCAAAGTGGCTGGTGATATTCAGGGCCCGCAGCACCGCGATACCGGGGATGCCATCAGGATAATCAATCACCGTCACCGCTGCATTGCCCTGCTTGAAAGCCCAAAAGGACTCCGGCCCCAAGCCAAACAATTGACAGATCAAAGCCTTATTGGTGGCATCGTGGGCAACCACCAGGGCAGTTTCCTCCCCTTGGCACTGACTCAGGATCCGCTGCCAGCCTTGGGCCGTGCGTTGCCAGACTTGGGTGAGATTTTCCCCCCCGGGCATCTGCACCTGTTGTGGCTGACTTTGCCACTGGTTCAGCATCCCCGGATACTCCTGCTCCACTTGGGATTGCAGCTTGCCTTCCCAATTGCCATGACAGATCTCCGCTAGCTCCGCCACCGGGATAATTTCCAGCTCATGAAAGCGGCAAATCGCCACCGCCGTCTGCCAAGGGCGCTGCAAAGGGCTGGAAAAAGCCCGGTCAATCCGCACCCCCTTGAGAAACTGCGCCACCTGTTCTGCCTGCCACAGGCCCTTTTCATTCAAAGGCACGTCCATCTGCCCCTGGAAACGCTGTTCCCGATTCCACTGGGTCTCCCCATGGCGCACCAACACAATCCGCACCCCCGAGCGCTTCGCCGGCAAGGGATCCCCGAGATGGGCTGTGAGGTTGAGGGATTCCAACTGGGGTGGGCTATGCCAATCGGCAAAATTGAGAATCGAGATAGCGCAATTCTCTTGTCCCAAAGCTTGGTAGTATTCGCAGCCGATGCCCAGGGCCGTGCCGATCAAAGCCCGGTTGATGCCGCTGTGGGCGACGATCAAAAGATTGAGTAGCCCTTGATCCCGATCCGGAAATCGGTTGGACAACTGTTGCCAGAAGCGGCGGGCATTCTGCCAGAGATCTCGAATCGGGTAGCGCCCTCCCAACTGCAAGTCCTGGGGTCGCCGGTGCCAATGGTAGTAATCTTGGGGAAACTGGGCCTTGACCTCCGCAAAAGTCAGCCCTTCCCACTCCGAGACATCCACCTCCCGCAGCAGATCCACCGCTTCTGGCTCTAGAGCTGTGCCTGCCACAATGGTTTCGGCCGTTTGCCAGGCCCGCTGCAAAGGGCTGGCCAACACCGCATCAAAACATAACTTTCCTAAAGCCTGGCGAACCGCTACCGCTTGCTCAACCCCCTTAGCCGTCAACCGGGAATCATCCGAGCGCCCTTGAATCCGTTTCTCCACATTGAAAGTGCTCTCACCATGCCGCACCACAACCACACGTACCGCCACACCGGGATCCCGATCACCAGCCTTAATCTTACGTGAAACTGGCAGGGATCCGACAAGACTGGCTAAACTAACCTCTGGACCCTAGGAAACCGCTGTGGACTACCCGGAGTTGGAGACTCTTACCCATCAGGCTCAAGTCCTCTGGGACTATGCCTGGCAGCGCTGGCAGACTGCTGTGGCCGAGCTGGAGTTGGACTTGGCAGAGCATCTGCAACGCACCCGCCAGCAGCTCATCACCACCCTGCACACTGGGGATGAAGAGGAGATGAGGACCTATTTACAGGCCAGCCTACCTAGCTTGAGCCCCAGTCAGTGGGAAGCTCTGATCCTCAGTCTGCCCCTGGCGCGGGAGCGGGCGTTGCTGAGTCGCTATCTGGCGCAACTGGAACTGTCCCCAGAACTGCAACAGGTAGTGGTCCGCACCTATGCTTGGAGTGGTTTGCCCCTGCTCCTCGATCCAGAAGGGCAACTGGACACAGCCACCTCCGCCGCCGTCGTCAAAGCCATTCTGATCACCCAGATCAGCAGCGCCAGTTTGACCTGGATTGGCGCTTTCTTAGGCGGCCGCACCCTGCGGCAAATCGGCTGGCAGGACGCCCAGATCCCCGCCCAAACCGATGGGGATCCCTGGTTAGGCTTGACCCAAGTAGGGGTGCAGGCCAGCCAGTTGAGTGAGTTCGTGGCGCTGCGGATTCAGGCCCTTTTGAATACGGGGATTGGTCGGCTGCCGCCCCTGTTGCCTTACCAGCCCATCCTGGAATTGGTGCGTTGGCTCACCAGTGATCCCCTACTGAGTATCAGTAATTTGGCAGAGTTTTCCCTCGTGGCCGCCAGCCAAGAGCGCCGCCTGGAATTGCTCTGCCAACAACTGCAAAACCAGCAACGTCTCCCCAGCCCCCAGCAACTCCTCCAAGGGATCCCGGTGGTCTTGGGGCAGGTGGATCCCCAGTTACGCACCCTTGTGGCCAAGCAATTACTGATCTTGGCCGATGCCTTGGATCCCCAGGAGCGCAGTGATTGGATCAACCAATTGGGGCGGCAACTGAATCTTTACAATCCTTTGCAGTACCTCGAGGGGTGGAATGGGCAGGTGTGGTTTTCCCAGTTATTGGAACGCCTCGAGAGCTTGCAAAGCAGCTATCCCGAACTCAGCCTCTGGTCTGACTACCAAGCTGGCATTCGCCAAGCCCTTGCCCAGCCCCGGGCCATGGATCAGGGGGAAATCCTACGCCAAACCGCCCACAAACTTGATCCCACCCTCTCCAGCCAAACTGTTTAGCTTTCGAGGGCCATGAGGGACTCTGGCAAAACCTGCCCACCATCAACCACCAGCGTCTGACCCGTGATATAGGCAGCTTCTTCCGTTGCAAAGAAAAGAGCTGCATTAGCAACATCCATAACACTACCCAGCCGCTTCAGCGGAATGGACGCCGTCATTTTTGCTAGGTAGTCTTCCCCCAAGTCATCCAGCCCTTCAGTTTTGATATTTCCCGGCATCACAGCATTAACTGTGATGTTCCAAGGAGCTAGTTCAATTGCAGCCGTGCGGATAAAACCCAACTGCCCTGCCTTAGACGCTCCATAATGGGACCAACCTGGATAGCCTGTGATCGGTCCTGTGATTGAAGAAGTCACAATAATTCTTCCCCAGTGCTGATCCTGCATCATCGGTAGAACAGCAGCTACCGAAAAAACCGTCCCCTTGAGATTTGTCCCGATCACCTGATCAAAATCCGCTTCTGACATAGCACTTAACTTCGCTGAAGGAAAAATGCCAGCATTAGCACAAAGAATGTCAATCCGCCCAAACCGCTCTTTCGTAAAGAGAGCAAGTTCCCGACACGACTGAGGATGACTTACATCAACAGCAAAACCAACCCCACCTAAAGAACTAGCGACTGCTTCTGCTTCAGCCAGCGTTCGCGAACCAACAACAACTTTTGCCCCTACTTCTGCAAAACGCCTTGCAATTCCTTTGCCAATCCCCCGGCTACCACCAGTGACAATTACGACGCGACCAGCCAAAGACTGAAACATTAGCAACTCCCCTTAAAATCAACCTAGAAGGCTAATCCTCCCACAGCCATTTGATAAAAATAAGTATCGGATGTAACAAGTTGAGATTAAGGTGATCTGTAGCCAAAAGTACAGATTAACCCTAAGGTCCCTTCTAACTTTAGTAGAGACAAACCTCATATTTGCAGCTAGGCTATGAACGCTCCCCTTAGCAGGCGCTCACTTCTTAAGATCGGTGCTGGTTTAGGTAGCTTTTCTCTCGTCAATACATTCAGAACTGAAAGAGCTTGGGCTGCTCGCGACCGGGAAATGAACATTCTTTGTTGGGAGGGGTACAACTCAGCTCAAGTCCTAGATCCCTTCCGCCGGCGTCACAGAGCGACTGTCAAGGCTGAGAGCCTGACAAATGATCCGACAATGATCAACCGTTTGCGAGCTGGCGAAACCAATATTTGGGATTTGATCAATGTAAACAATCCATGGGCTAGGAAAGTCATGTTTCCCGAGGGTTTAATTAAGCCACTCCCGCGTAATGAATTTGAGCCTTACTTTGAAAAAATGTTACCAGAATTTAAACCTCCCTACCGCTGGGCTATGGATACTTCTGGTGAGGAGTTACTTGGAATTGCTCAGCGTTTTGGGCCTTATTCATTTGTAGTCAACACAAAGAAAATCAGTAGAAAGACAGCTGAAGAAATCGGCTGGGATCTCTTCAAGGATCCTGCCCTTGCTGGTAAATAGCGGATGAAAGTTTTGATGTGATTGTCATTGAAGATGGATGTGCTGCTGCAACTGAGGACCTCCATAATAAAGAGCTAGAAATTATCAATCATATCTACTGCTATGTAATGAGTTGGCAGGAGTTTGAAT